>NZ_RKRA01000001.1:2230988-2549701 GCF_003814705.1 Georgenia muralis
CCATCTCCGTCGCACGCGACGAGGACGGCGCCATCGTGGTGACCCGGCCCAACGACGAGCGCGAGGCGCGCTCGCGCCACGGCCTGACCCGCACGCTCCTGGCCAACCTCGTCACCGGGGTGACCCAGGGCTACACCAAGGACCTCGAGATCGTCGGTACCGGTTACCGCGTCCAGGCCAAGGGCTCGGACCTCGAGTTCGCGCTCGGGTTCTCCCACCCGGTGTCCGTGAGCGCCCCCGAGGGCATCACGTTCACGGTGACGGGCCCGACGAAGTTCTCGGTCTCCGGCATCGACAAGCAGCTCGTCGGCGAGGTCGCCGCGAACATCCGCAAGATCCGCAAGCCCGAGCCGTACAAGGGCAAGGGCGTGCGCTACGCCGGCGAGCAGGTCCGCCGCAAGGTCGGAAAGGCTGGTAAGTAAGCCATGGCTATCTCCATCAAGGGCAAGGGCAAGTACGTCGCCCGTCAGCGCCGCCACCTCCGGGTGCGCAAGCGCATCACGGGCACGGCCGAGCGTCCCCGCCTGGTCGTCACCCGCTCTGCCCGGCACATGGTCGCCCAGCTCGTGGACGACTCCACCGGCCGCACGCTGGCCTCGGCCTCCACGCTCGAGGCGGACCTGCGGTCCGCGGAGGGTGAGAAGGTCGCCAAGGCGCGCAAGGTCGGCGAGCTCGTGGCCGAGCGGGCCAAGGCCGCCGGCATCGAGGCCGCCGTGTTCGACCGCGGGGGCAACAAGTACCACGGGCGGGTCGCGGCCGTGGCCGACGGCGCCCGCGAGGGTGGTCTGGCCCTGTGACCACGCAGACCGTACGAGAGCAGAGGAACATCTGATGGCTGCACCGCAGCGAAGCAGGACCGGCTCCGCTACCGGCGCGGGGGAGAACCGCGAGGGCGAGAGCACCAACCGGCGCGACGGCCGTCGCGGCGGCGGCGACCGCCGGGACAACCGGCGTGGCGCCGAGGAGAAGAGCCAGTACATCGAGCGCGTCGTCACGATCAACCGTGTCGCCAAGGTCGTCAAGGGCGGTCGTCGCTTCAGCTTCACGGCGCTGGTCGTCGTCGGCGACGGCGACGGCACCGTGGGTGTCGGCTACGGCAAGGCCAAGGAGGTGCCCGCGGCGATCGCCAAGGGCGTGGAGGAGGCGAAGAAGAACTTCTTCCGCGTCCCCCGCATCGCCAAGACCATCCCGCACGTCGTGCAGGGTGAGGCCGCGGCCGGCGTCGTCTTCCTCCGGCCGGCGTCGCCGGGTACCGGTGTCATCGCCGGCGGTCCCGTCCGCGCCGTCCTCGACTGCGCGGGCATCCACGACATCCTGAGCAAGTCGCTCGGCTCCTCCAACGCGATCAACATCGTCCACGCCACCGTGGCGGCGCTCAAGGGGCTCGAGCAGCCCGAGGCCGTCGCCGCGCGTCGTGGTCTGCCGCTGGAGCACGTGGCCCCGGCCGCGATGCTGCGCCAGCGCGCCGCGGGCGAGGCCAAGGACCGCGCCGAGAAGTCCGGCGACCAGGCGACCGCCGGGGCGGGTGCGTGATGGCCGAGCTCAAGGTGACCCAGACCAAGTCCGTCATCGGCGGCAAGCAGAACCAGAAGGACACCCTGCGCACCCTGGGGCTCCGCCGCATCGGCCAGTCGGTCGTGCGGGAGGACAAGCCCGAGGTCCGCGGCATGATCCAGACGGTGGCGCACCTCGTCTCCGTCGAGGAGGTCGACTGACCATGGCTGAGAACGAGAAGAACGAGACCGTCGGCCCCGCGCTGCGCGTCCACCACCTCCGCCCCGCGCCCGGCGCCCGGACCGCCAAGGTCCGCGTCGGCCGTGGTGAGGGTGGCAAGCGCGGCAAGACCGCCGGTCGCGGCACCAAGGGCACCAAGGCCCGCTACCAGGTGCCCGAGCGCTTCGAGGGCGGGCAGATGCCGCTGCACATGCGGCTGCCCAAGCTCCGGGGCTTCAAGAACCCGTTCCGCACCGAGTACCAGGTGGTCAACCTGGACAAGCTCGGCGCGCTCTACCCCGAGGGTGGCTCCGTCACCGTCGAGGACCTGGTCGCCAAGGGCGCGGTGCGCTCCGGCAAGCCGGTCAAGGTCCTCGGCACCGGTGAGCTCGGCGTGAGGCTCGAGATCGCCGTCGACGCGTGGTCGGCCTCGGCCAAGGACAAGATCGAGGCCGCCGGCGGGACCATCTCCGCCGCGTGAGCCACGACGAGGGCGGCCCGGCACACGTGCCGGGCCGCCCTCGTGCGTCCGGGGCCCCCGCGGCCCGCGCCGGCGCGCATCCGCGATAGTCTGACGCGCGGCCCGCGCCGTGACCCGGCCGCACCCCGCAGCGGGCCGACGTGGCCCGCCACCACCATGCAGGAGGAAGTTTGCTCAGCGCATTCGCCCAGGCGTTCCGCACGCCTGACCTACGGCGCAAGCTGCTGTTCACGCTGGGGATCATGGCGATCTTCCGGCTGGGCACGTTCATCCCGGCACCGGGGGTCTCCTACGTCAACGTCCAGCAGTGCCTGTCGCTGCAGGGCACGAGCGACCTCCTCGGCATGGTCAACCTCTTCAGCGGCGGTGCCCTCCTCCAGCTGAGCGTGTTCGCGCTGGGGATCATGCCGTACATCACGGCGAGCATCATCGTCCAGCTCATGCGGGTGGTCATCCCGCGGTTCGAGGAGCTGCACAAGGAGGGCCAGGCGGGGCAGTCCAAGCTCACGCAGTACACCCGCTACCTCACGATCTTCCTCGCGATCCTGCAGTCCTCCGTGATCGTCACGGTGGCCAACAGCGCCCTGTTCCCGGGCTGTCCCACCCCGCCGATCCCGGACGACTCCCCGCTGTCGCTCCTGCTGACCATCACCGCGATGACCGCCGGCACCGGGCTGATCATGTGGCTGGGCGAGCTCATCACCGAGCGCGGCGTCGGCAACGGCATGTCGCTGCTGATCTTCACCTCCATCGCCGCCTCGTTCCCCTCGGCGCTGTGGTCGATCGCGGGCGGCGCCGACGGCGCCGGCCGCCTCGCGATCGTCGTGGGGCTCATCCTGCTCATCACCCTGCTCGTCGTGTTCGTCGAGCAGTCCCAGCGCCGGATCCCGGTCCAGTACGCCAAGCGGATGGTCGGGCGGCGCATGTACGGCGGCTCCTCGACCTACATCCCGATCAAGATCAACATGCCCGGCGTCATCCCGGTCATCTTCGCCTCCTCGCTCCTGGCCCTGCCGACCCTCGTGGCGCAGTTCGGCGACCAGACCGAGCCGTGGGTGCAGTGGGTCATCGCCAACGTCGCGAACCCGGCCTCGCCCCTGTACATCGCGCTGTACGCGGTGCTCATCCTGTTCTTCGCGTTCTTCTACACCTCGATCACGTTCGACCCCGACGAGGTCGCGGACAACATGAAGCGGTACGGCGGGTTCATCCCCGGCATCCGTGCGGGCCGGCCCACCGCCGAGTACCTGCAGTACGTCATCATCCGCATCACGACGGCCGGCGCGATCTACCTGACCCTGGTCGCCCTCATCCCGACGATCGTGTTCGCGCAGATGAACATCACGCAGATCGCCTTCGGCGGCACCTCGATCCTCATCGTCGTCGGCGTGGGTCTGCAGACGGTCAAGGAGATCGACTCCCAGCTCCAGCAGCGTCACTACGAAGGGTTCCTCCGATGAGCGCACGTCTCGTCCTCCTCGGCCCTCCCGGTGCCGGCAAGGGGACCCAGGCCGCTCGGATCTCCGAGCGGCTGGGCGTCCCGGCGGTGTCCACCGGGGACATCTTCCGGGCCAACGTCGCCGGCCAGACCGAGCTCGGGCGGCGAGCCCAGCGCTACATGGACGCCGGGGAGTACGTGCCCGACGAGGTCACCAACGCCATGGTGCGCGACCGGCTCGCGCAGTCCGACGCCGCCGGCGGCTTCCTCCTGGACGGCTACCCGCGCACCGACGACCAGGTCGCCGAGCTCGACGCCATGCTCGCCGACGCCGGGCAGGGGCTCGACGCCGTCGTCGAGCTCACGGCGGACACCGACGAGGTGGTCACCCGCCTGCTCGGGCGGGCCCAGGAGCAGGGGCGGGCGGACGACACCGAGGTGGTCATCCGTCGCCGGCTCGAGGTCTACGCCGAGCAGACCCAGCCGCTGGCCGACGTCTACGCCGGCCGGGGCCTGCTCGTGCAGGTCGACGGCATCGGCGCGATCGACGAGGTCACCGAGCGCATCATGGCCGCCCTCGCGCCGCGCCTCGGCTGAGGCGGACCGTGTTCGGGCGCGAGCGGATCGAGTACAAGACCCCGGAGCAGATCGCGGTCATGCGGCGGGCCGGCCTGGTGGTCGCCGACATCCACGCGGCGCTGCGCGCCGCCGTCGCACCGCGGACGACCACGAGCGAGCTCGACGCCGTCGCCGCCGACGTCCTGGCACGGGCGGGAGCCACGTCGAACTTCCTGGGCTACCACGGCTACCCCGCGACGGTGTGCATCTCGGTCAACGAGGTGATCGTCCACGGCATCCCCGGCGACCGGGTGATCGAGGAGGGCGACGTCGTCTCCTTCGACTGCGGCGCCGTGGTCGAGGGGTGGCACGGTGACGCCGCCTTCACGACGATCGTCGGCGACCCGGCCGACGAGGAGGACCGCCTCCTCGTCGACATCACCGAGGAGGCGATGTGGGCCGGGATCGCGGCTCTGGCCACCGGCACCCACCTCGGCGCGGTCGGGGACGCCGTCGAGGGCGTGGTCGAGCGACGCGCCGTCGAGACCGGGGTCCGCCTGGGGATCGTGGAGGAGTACGTCGGGCACGGCATCGGCTCGGCGATGCACCAGCCGCCCGAGGTGCTGAACTACCGCACCAAGGACAAGGGCCCGCGCCTGCGCCCGGGGATGGCGCTGGCGGTCGAGCCGATGCTCACTGCCGGGTCGCCCGCGAGCGAGGTCCTCGCCGACGACTGGACCGTGGTCACCCTCGACGGCGCCCGCGCGGCGCACTGGGAGCACACGGTGGCGCTGGGTGAGCACGGCATCTGGGTCCTCACCGCGCCCGACGGCGGGGCCGCGCGGCTCGCCGAGCTCGGCGTCGAGGTCGCACCCGGCTGACCCGCCCCGCTGCCCCGATCTCTCCGGGCACGAAACCCCATGTTCGGGGGATATTGCCACCGAACCGTTCCACAACGGCGTCCCGAGCCCCACAATGGCAAGGGCACCGTACGGCGGCGCCCGCGTCCGGGACCGGACGTGCGGGGGAAGGGGGTGGCGTGGTCGCGTCGCTCCCCGCCGTCCTCGAGCTCCGGCCGCGCACGGCCCGCGAGGTCGAGGTCGACCCGGCGCTGATCGCCATGCTCGACGCCCGCGCCCCGCTCACGGTCGTGCGCGGACCACGCGGCTACGGCAAGTCCACCCTGCTCGGTGCCTGGCTGAGCGGCGGCGGACCGGGGCACCCGGTCGTCTCCCTCGCGCTGACCCGCGAGGCCAACGACGCCGCGGAGTTCTGGGCCGGGGTGGCCGGCGCGCTCGAGGCGGCGGGCGTGCTCCAGCGGGAGCGGGCCGACGCCGCGCCCGCACCGGCCGGGGACACGGACCGGCTGCGCGTCCTCGGCGCGCTCGGCGGCCGGCGCACCCCGCTGACGCTCGTCCTGGACAGCTATCACCACGCCGGACGGCGGGAGGCGGCGGCGGAGATCGACGACGACCTCGTCGAGCTGGTGCGCCAGAACGACCAGCTCTACCTCGTCGTCGCCACCCGCACCATGCGCCTGCTGGAGACCTCCGGGTCCCTGTCCGTCGACGCCACGATCATCTCGCCGCAGAACCTGCGGCTCGACGCCGTCGCCGTCGCGGCCCTTGCCCGCCGGCTCGGCGTGCCGGTCTCCGGGCGCGACGCCGGCCGGCTCGCCGAGGGGTTCGGCGGCTGGCCCGCCGCCGTGCGCGACGTCCTGGTGCGCTCGCGCAGCGAGGGCGGGCAGGTCAACCTCGCCCTCGCCGACGAGTACATCGCCTCGATGGTCCGGGACCTCCGCCACGAGGCGGTGCGGAGCTTCCTCCTGCGGGCCGCCGTCCCGGAGGAGTTCGACGCGGAGGTCGCCCAGCTCCTCGCACCGCAGGACACGACGCCCCAGATCCTGCGCAACGTCCGCGCCGCCGGGCTGCTCCGCGAGGAGATCCGCGACGGCCGGCGGACCTACTCCTTCGCCCCGATCGTGCGGCAGGCCCTCGTGCGGATGCTGGCCGAGTCCCGCCCCGACGAGCTGCGCGAGGTCCACCGCATCCTCATGGACCACCACGCCCGGGCGGACGACCACCTGCGGGTGCTCGTCCACGCCATCCACGCCGGCGCCTGGGAGACGGCCGAACGCGTCCTGGAGCAGCAGTGGCACCACATCGTCACGGAGGAGCCGGTGGTGCTCGTGGCCGCCGCCCAGCTCATCCCGCCGGAGGTGGTCGCGGCGCACCCGCGGTTCCGGGTGGCCCGCGAGGACGTGACGGGGTCCCTCCCGCCGGGCGGTGACCGACCGCCGGCGCCGCCGTGGCGCACGGGCGACATCCGCGGGATCACCGCCGAGTTCGCGCCCCAGCGCACCCACGGACGGGTCGATCCCACCTCGGTCGCCCTGCTGCAGTGGGGGGTCGCGGCCGTCCTCGCCGGTGACGAGTCCGCCGCCCTCTACGCGTTCGGGCGGGCCCGGTCCCGGGCGCAGGAGCCCGGTGGCAACCCCACCTCGGCCCGGCTGGCCACCGTGGGCCTGGCCCTGACCCACGCCATCTACGCCGACGCCGACATCGCCGCCCGCTGGCTCGCCGACCCCGTCCTGGCGGGGGCGGACCGCCCGGACCACGAGGACCACGCGCTGGTGGGCCCCTGGCTCGCCCAGGCCGCCGCCCTCGTCGCGCTGGACCGGCTCGACGAGGACCTCGCGGAGCGCGTCGCCGCGCTGCCGCAGCGGCACCGGCGCGACGAGGTGTGGGCGTTGTCGGTCCTGGTCTCGGCCCTGCACGCCTCCCTCGACGGCGGCCCGGCCGACGTCGCGCGGTGGGCGGCGAACCTGCGCGCGGCCCGGCACTACCTGCCGCGCGGGGGCCTCACGGAGGTGCTCGTGCGCACCTCCGAGGTCGAGGTCCTCCTGGCCGGCGGTCTGGACGCCGCGGCGCGCAAGGCCGCCGAGGACCTGCCGGTGTCGGTGGTCAGCGTCGCCACCCACGCGCGCCTCACCCTCGCGGCCGGCGACCACCGCCGGGCCATGGCCCGCGCCCGGGCCGCGCTCGAGATGCCCGGTCTCACGCAGCGCTCGGTCATGGAGTGCTGGCTCGTCGTCGCGGCGGCCCACCACGCCCTGGGCGAGCGGGTGCCCGCCCGGGCGGCCTTCGCCCACGCCGTCCGTGCGGGCGAGTCCTCCGGGCTGCGCCGGCCGTTCCTCGTCATCCCGCGCGGGGTCTTCACCGCCCTCGCGGGCGCCGACCCGCAGGTCCTGGCGATGTGGCCCGCAGGGCTCGCGCCCGCGCACGACGCGGTGGCCGTCGGCGGGGAGGAGCTCACCGAGATCCTCACCCCGCGCGAGCTCGAGGTCCTCCAGGCCCTGCACGTCCACGCCGGCGCCGTGGCGGTCGCCCGGGAGCTCGGCCTGTCGGTCAACACCGCCAAGTCCCACCTCCGCAGCATCTACCACAAGATGCGGGTCACGAACCGTGCCGAGGCTCTGCGCCGGGCCGAGGAGCTCGACCGCTCCGCGCAGCCGGCGACGGTCGCCGGCGGAAGCGACGAGTGATGCCACCGTCGCGCCGCGACGGTGACGGACGGGGCCTGCCACGCGTTCCCGAGGCGTTCTTCCCCGCCGACGCCGCCTGGTCCCGCCTGAGCGGGCTGCCCGCGCTCGTCGTGGTGCAGGCGCCGCGCGGCTACGGCAAGACGGCGACCGTCTCGGCGTGGCTGCGCCGGCGCGACCTGCCCCAGCACGACCTCGTGTGGGCGTCGGTGCCGCCCTCGGTGACGAGCCGTGCCGAGTTCTGGGCAGCCCTCCACGACGCGGTCGTCCTCGCGGGCCACGAGAACCCCGGCGAGGGCGAGGACGGCTGGGAACGGCTCGCCCGCACCGCCGGCGCCCGCCGGCGTGACCTCGTCATCGTCGTCGACGCCTACGACCGCCAGCCCGACGAGTCGGTCGACGCCGAGCTCGTCGAGCTCGCGCACGAGCACGAGCAGCTCCACCTCGTCCTGATCATGCGTGCGCCCCGGCCGGCGGTGGCGCTCGCCGGGGCGAGCGGTGACGCGGTCGTCCTGCGCGCCGAGGACCTCACGCTGGACCCCCGGCGGGCCGCGCTGCTGGGGAGGTCGCTGGGTGTGACCGTCAGCCCGGACGCCGCCGCCGAGCTCTGCGCCGGGGCCGGCGGGTGGCCAGGACTGCTGCGCGTGGCCCTGCTCACCTCCACCCCCGACGAGGAGGGCGACCCGCTCCCCGACGTCTCCGGCATCGCCGCCTACCTCCGGGTGGTCCTGGCGGACCTCGACGGGGACGGGGCCGCCGGGGCGCTGACCGCCCTGGCGGTGCCCGGCGCCGTCACCAGGGACGCCACGGCCGCCCTCCTGGGCCCCACCGAGGCGCCTCACGTCGAGACGGTGCTCGCGCGGATGGCCCGGGCCGGGCTCCTCCTTCCCGGCGCTGCCGGCGAGCTGCGCTACCCGCCGCTGCTGCGCGCGGGCGGGCGACAGATCCTCGTCGAGGACGACCCCGCCCGGTTCCGTGCCCTCAGCGCCACGAGCGCCCGCCTCGCGACGACGGCCGGGGACGCGCCCGCGGCCCTGGGGCACGCCGTCGACGCCCAGGACACCGATCTCCTGCGTGACACCGTCGAGACGACGTGGGCGGAGGTGCTCGACGGGCATCGGGACCTCCTGCGCGAGGCCCTGACCCGCCTCCCCGACGACGGTCCCCGGGTCCGGGCGCTGCGCGAGCTCGTGCTCCCCGCGAGCGTCCCGCGGTGGTTCGCCGAGGCGCTCCAGAGCGGTCTGCCCCTCGTCGAGCCCGGTGGGGAGGGCCTGCCGCTCGCCGCCACGTCCGACCCGCCCGGGCTCCCCGCCGCGATCACCGACCTGGCCTCGGCCGAGCTGCGCGGGGCCGACCTGCTCCGCGCGGCCCACGCCTTCTACGAGGCCGCCCGCCGCGCGTCGCCCGGGGCGACCCGGCGCGAGGCCGCCTCGGGCCTCGCGCTGACCCTGGCTCTCATGGGGCACCCGCGCACCGCCGTGCGCTGGCTCGCGTGGGGCCGGCGAGACCCTGTCGGGACGGACGGGCCGCTGGAGCGGGTGGCCGCGACCGCCGTCCCAGCGATCCACGATCTCGACGCCCTGCACCCCGCGTCGCCGCCGGGCAGCCCACCGGTGCTGGGCGAGGGTGAGCGGTGGCTCGAGGCGGTGCTGCTCTACGCCTGGGCCGGCCGGTCCCTCCACGGGCCGGGCGCCGAGGAGCACCTGGCCGACCTCGAGCGCTACCGCGAGCAGCGGGGTGTCCGGGTGGAGCGCCTCACCGAGACCCTCCTGCTCACCGCCCTGGTGGACCTGTGCCTGGCGACGGACAACCTCACCCGCGCCCGGACCCTCCTGACCGACGTCCGGGGGGCCGACCCGCTCTGGGCCGACGTCGCACGGGCCAAGGTCGCCCTGTACACCGGGGACGACCGCGGCGCGCTCGACCTCAGCCGCACCCCGGGCGGTGTGGTGCCGCTGCTCTGCCGGCCGGCGCTGGAGGGTCTGCTGGTGCACGCGGTGGCCGCCTACCGTCTGGGGGAGCGAGGCACCGCCACCGGAGCGCTGGACCTGGCCACCCGGATCGCCGAGCGCACCGGGCTGCTGCGCCCGTTCCTCCTCGTCCCGCGGGGCGACCTCGAGTCGGTCGCCGCCACCCTGCCCGGTGGCGGCGAGCTCCTCGACAGCTCGGTGCTCGCCGCGGGGAGCGGCCCGTTCCCCGAGCCGGTCCGTTCCGAGCCGTTGAGCGGGCGGGAGCTCAAGGTCCTGCGCGAGCTCGCGGCCGGCCGGCCGGTGGCCGTCATCGCCCGGCGCCTGTACGTCTCCGAGAGCACGGTCAAGACCCAGGTGCGCAGCATCTACCGCAAGCTCGGGGTCCACACCCGCACCGACGCCGTCGCGCGGGGTCAGCTCCTGGGGGTTCTGCCGCCCGAGGACTGACCGCCGCGGGTGGTCCGGCAGCACGCGAGCCGGGGTGGTCCGCCTCACCCGGGCCGCGGTTCCACCGGCGCCGGCGATGCCGTAGGATGGTCCGCTGGGCGTGGGCTCGCCCTGCACGCGTGCGTGCGGGTCGCCACGGCCACCTTTCGAGCACACCAACGTTAGCGGGAGTTCATGGCGAAGAAGGACGGCGTCATCGAGATCGAGGGCAGTGTCGTCGAGGCACTGCCGAATGCGATGTTCCGGGTGGAGCTGAGCAACGGGCACAAGGTGCTCGCGCACATCTCGGGCAAGATGCGCCAGCACTACATCCGGATCCTCCCCGAGGACCGGGTCGTCGTGGAGCTGAGCCCGTACGACCTCACCCGGGGTCGCATCGTCTACCGCTACAAGTAACCACCACGAGCACATCGCCGCCGTGACGGCCCCTGCGGGGCCCCGGCATGCGCGGCGGCGGAGGAAGAATCATGAAGGTCAAGCCCAGCGTCAAGCCGATCTGCGACAAGTGCAAGGTCATCCGTCGCCACGGCCGCGTCATGGTCATCTGCGAGAACCTGCGTCACAAGCAGCGCCAGGGCTGAGTCCCTGACCGCCGGGGTCCTCCCGGCAACCGCACCACCAGCACCCACGGGTGCCACCCCCGGCTCGGAGGCCGGGGCCCGCAACGGCGGCGAGGGTGGTGAGGCAGACCTCCGACCCACAACAGGAGTCAAAGTTGGCACGTCTCTCCGGCGTCGACCTCCCCCGCGAGAAGCGGCTCGAGATCGCGCTCACCTACATCTACGGCGTGGGCAGGACCCGCGCCAAGGAGACCCTCGAGGCCACCGGGATCAGCCCTGACCTGCGCGTCAAGGACCTGACCGACACCGACCTCGTCGCTCTCCGTGACCACATCGAGGGCAACTTCAAGGTCGAGGGTGACCTCCGCCGCGAGGTCGCCGCGGACATCCGCCGCAAGGTGGAGATCGGCTGCTACCAGGGCCTGCGCCACCGTCGTGGCCTGCCCGTGCACGGGCAGCGCACCAAGACCAACGCGCGCACCCGCAAGGGCCCCAAGCGCACCGTCGCCGGCAAGAAGAAGGCCGGCAAGAAGTAGCAGCCGTCCGCGTCCGGCGCCCACCGGCGCCCGCGGACCGGTCCGACGACCTCACCCCAGGAGAGAAAGCACCTCATGCCCCCCAAGACCCGTACGGCGACCGCGGCCCGCAAGCCGCGCCGCAAGGAGCGCAAGAACGTCTCCCACGGCCACGCCTACATCAAGAGCACGTTCAACAACACGATCGTCTCCATCACCGACCCGACCGGCGCCGTCATCGCCTGGGCGTCGTCGGGCCAGGTCGGCTTCAAGGGCTCGCGCAAGTCGACGCCCTTCGCCGCCCAGCTCGCCGCCGAGGCCGCGGCCCGCCGCGCGCAGGAGCACGGGATGAAGAAGGTCGACGTCTTCGTCAAGGGACCCGGCTCCGGCCGCGAGACCGCGATCCGCTCCCTCCAGGCCACCGGCCTCGAGGTCGGCTCGATCCAGGACGTCACCCCGCAGGCGCACAACGGCTGCCGCCCGCCCAAGCGCCGCCGCGTCTGACGCGACCCCGCGGGGTGCGCACGCCGCTCGGCGCGCGCACCCCGCCTCTGCACGCAACGGCACGACCGCCGGCCGGACCTGGCCGGTAATCAGGCGTCATATAGCGGACGCCGATCGAAAGGAAACCCACCAGTGCTCATCGCACAGCGCCCCGCCCTGACCGAAGAGGTCGTCTCCGACTACCGCTCGCGCTTCGTCATCGAGCCGCTCGAGCCGGGCTTCGGCTACACCCTCGGCAACTCCCTGCGCCGCACCCTGCTCTCCTCCATCCCTGGTGCCGCCGTGACGTCGATCCGGATCGACGGCGTCCTGCACGAGTTCTCCACCGTGCCGGGGGTCAAGGAGGACGTCACCGAGATCATCCTCAACATCAAGAACATCGTCGTCTCCTCGGAGAACGACGAGCCCGTCGTGATGTACCTGCGCAAGCAGGGGCCGGGCGTCGTCACCGCCGGTGACATCACCCCGCCGGCCGGCGTCGAGGTCCACAACCCCGACCTGCACGTCGCGACGATCAACGGCAAGGGCAAGCTCGAGATCGAGCTGACCGTCGAGCGCGGGCGCGGCTACGTCTCCGCCGTGCAGAACAAGAGCGCCGACTCCGAGATCGGGCGCATCCCGGTGGACTCGATCTACTCCCCGGTGCTGAAGGTGACCTACAAGGTCGAGGCCACCCGCGTCGAGCAGCGCACCGACTTCGACAAGCTCGTCGTCGACGTCGAGACCAAGAACGCGATCGCCCCGCGCGACGCGCTCGCCTCGGCGGGCAAGACCCTCGTCGAGCTCTTCGGGCTGGCCCGCGAGCTCAACGTCGAGGCCGAGGGCATCGAGATCGGCCCGTCGCCGACGGACGCCGCGCTCGCCCAGGACCTCGCCCTGCCGATCGAGGACCTCGGACTGCTGTCCCGGTCCTACAACTGCCTCAAGCGTGAGGGCATCCACACCGTGGGTGAGCTCGTGGCCCGCAGCGAGGCCGACCTCCTCGACATCCGCAACTTCGGCGCGAAGTCGATCGGCGAGATCAAGGAGAAGCTCACCGGACTGGGCCTGACCCTCAAGGACAGCCCCGCCGACTTCGACCTGGCCGCCCACGCGGGCGACGAGGACGAGGACGACGACGTCTACGGCGACATCCAGTTCAGCGACGAGCAGCCCAGCTGACCTGCTCACCCGACACCATCACTAGGAGTTAGACATGCCTACCCCCTCCAAGGGTCCCCGTCTGGGTGGCAGCGCGGCGCACGAGCGGCTCATGCTGGCCAACCTGGCCACCGCGCTGTTCGAGCACAAGAAGATCACGACCACGGCGCACCGGGCCAAGCGTCTGCAGCCCGTGGCGGAGAAGCTCATCACGCTGGCCAAGCGCGGTGACCTCCACGCCCGCCGCAAGGTCATGACCACCGTGCGCCGCAAGGACATCGTGGCCGAGCTCTTCGAGACTACCGCCCCGAAGTTCGCCGAGCGCAACGGCGGCTACACCCGCATCACGCAGGTGGCGCCCCGCAAGGGCGACAACGCCCCCATGGCCGTGATCGAGCTCGTCCTCGAGCCCGTGAGCCCCAAGCAGGCCACGGTCCGCGAGGCCGAGAAGGCCACCGCCCGCGCGGCCGCCGCCCCGGCTCCCGAGACCGCCGAGGTCGAGGAGACCACCGCGGCCGCCGTCGAGGCCGAGGCACCCGGCGAGCAGGGCTCCGCCACCGAGGGCGTCGAGGGCTCGACCACCGTCGAGGCCGAGCAGGCCGGCGCCGAGACCGCGGCCGCCCAGGCCACGGACGAGGCCACCGACGCCCAGGCCGGCGCGGCCGAGGGCTCGGCCGACCCGCGCGCCTGACGCACGACGCACCATCGACGAAGGTCCGGTCCCCTCGGGGGCCGGGCCTTCGTGCGTGGCAGGCTGGGACGATGACGACCGTCCTCCTCGTCCACGGCATCCGCACGTCCGCGACGATGTGGCGGCGTCAGGTGGGCGCCCTCGAGGCGGCCGGGGTGCAGGCGCTGGCCCCCGACCTGCCCGGACACGGCACGCGCCGGGAGGAGGAGTTCACCGTCGCCGGCGCGATGGCGACCCTCACCGCCGCGGCGCAGGTCCCCGGCCCGCTCGTGGTGGCGGGCCTGTCCCTCGGGGGCTACCTCGCGATCCACTGGGCGGCGACGGCGGAGCGACCCCCGGACGGGGTCGTCGCGGCATCGTGCAGCACCGTGCCGCGCGGGCCGGGCCTCACGGGGTACCGGGCCCTGGCCCGTCTCGTGGCCCGGCTGCCGGACCGCGGGGCGGGCCTCGGCGACGCGATGGCCCGACGGTTCCTGCCGCCGGAGGCCGTGACGGACGTCGGCGCGGGCGGGATCGCCCTGGAGGTCATGGACGCCGCCCTGGCCGGGGTCGCCGGGCTGGACCCGCTCGCCGAGCTCGCCGCGATCACCGCACCGGTGTGGATCGTCAACGGACGCCTCGACCACTTCCGGCTCCACGAGCGGCGCTACCTGCGCGCGTGCCGCGACGGCCGGCTCGTGCACGTCCCCGGTGCCACCCACCTGGTCGCCCTCACCGACCCCGTGCCGTTCACCCGGGTGCTCCTCGAGGCCGCGGCCGTCGCCGACGCCCGGGCGGGCAGCGAGGCGACCCGCTAGCCCTCGAGGGGGCGGGGGGCGCCGGCACGGGGGAGCTGGAGCTCCCACGCGCGCACCCCGCCGACGATCCCGGCGCTGTTGGGCACGACGACGACGTCGTCGCCGAGCCGGCCCAGCACGGCGGCGGAGATGCGCCGGGAGTTGCCCCCGCCGACGTAGAGCCGGTCCCACAGGTACATCGGGCGGAGCGCCTCGATGACGTTGCGGACCCGCCGCGACCACATCGCGTCGCCGAGCCGCAGGCGCTCGTGCTCGCCGATGTAGTCGTCGTAGGTCAGGCCCCACTTCACCGGGCCCTGGCTGAGCTCGACGTGGGGGGCCAGCGCGCCCCCGTCGAAGACGGCGTTCCCGAGCCCGGTGCCCAGCGTGAGGATCATCTCCAGACCGGCGCCGGCCACGACCCCCGCCCCGTGGACCTCGGCGTCGTTGAGGACGAGCGTCGGCAGCCCGAGTGCCTCCTCCACGGCCGAGCGCATGTCGAACCCGGACCAGTGGAGGACGAGCTCGGGCAGCACCCGTGTGCGCGGCCCCGCCTTGGTGACGTAGTGCGGCGTCGCCACCACGACGCCGTGGCGCAGCATCCCGGGCATCCCCACGGTCACCCTGTCGGCGGCCGGCAGCTGCTCGGCGAGGGAGGAGATGACCGAGACCAGACGGGAGGGCGGCAACGGGTACGGCGTGCTCGCCCGGACGGGCTGGGCGTGCATGGTCCCCGCGGCGTCCAGGACGGAGGCCTTGATGCCGCCGCCGCCGCAGTCCACCGCCAGGGTGGTCAGAGAGGGCTCCACGAGGTGACCGTACCGGAGCGGACCTCGCGCCGGTCGTCGGGGAGCCGCCGGGTGATGCCGAGCCGGTCCAGGTGCTCGAGCAGGGGGAGTGCGACGCGGCGGGTCGTGCCCAGCGCCTCCCGCGCCTGCGCCGCGGTGAACGGCTGGGGCAGGCTTGCCAGCCGCCCCGCGGCGGTGGCCGCCGCGTCGGGGAGCAGGACGAGGCCCGGCGCGGGCCGCAGGAGGAGGCCGGCGCGGGCAGCCGCGGCGAGGGCCCGGTCGTCCAGGCCGAGCTCCCTCAGCCGGTCGGCGGTGGGCGCCGCGAACGGCTCGACCCGCAGGTCCTCCCGGACCCGGCCGACCGCCTCCGCGACCGCGGCGGGCAGCCCCGCGCCGAGGGTGACCCGGCCGGCGGCGAGGACGAGCGGCGGCCCGACCACGGCGCGGGCCACCTCGGGCGAGGGCAGCCCGAGCCGCTCCGCGAGGGCGGGCAGCGCCATCCCGGGGTCGAGCGGGTGGGCCCGGTCGTGCTCGGCGACCACGGACCTGGCCGCCGAGCCCGCCGCGGCCGCCCGCTCGGCGGACATCAGCCACCCGTCCGCCGGGACGCCCGCCTCGCCGGGAACCCCGATGCGGCGGAGGAGCTCACGCTCCACCAGCCCGCGGCGTCGGACCTCGGCCGTGGCGTCGGGGCGCCCGGTCGCCGCGGCGAGGGTCTCGGCCCGCCGGCCGGCGTCGCCGCGCCGCGCGAGGGCGGGCGGGGCCGGGTCGAGGACCACGACGCCCCACAGCTCGCGGCTGCCGGGGTCGCGCAGGACGGCCCGGTCGCCGACCCGCAGCGGCAGGGCGCGGTCGAGGGTGAGCCGGGCGAGGCCCGCGCCGAGGGGGCGGTGGTGGACGGCGAGGTCCGCCGCCCCCACGTGCAGGACGGGACGCTCGGGCGGGCGCTCGCGAGTGCCGGCGGCGGCCGTGAGACGGACGTCGACGACCGTGGTGTGGTGGAACGCGCCGGGCGTGAGGAGCACCCCGCCGCGGCCCGGGACCGGACCCCCGGCGAGGTTGAGCGCCACGCGGGCGGTGCCGGGGACGGCCTCGACGGCGCGGCCCAGCGACTGCAGCGCACGTACGCGCAGGCTCACGTCCGCACCGGTGGTGAGGGTCTGCCCGACCCGGACCGTCCCGGCCGGCAGGGTCCCGGTGACGACGGTGCCCGCGCCCGCGACCGTGAAGCGACGGTCGACCCACAGCCGGACGTCGGCGTCGGCGTCGGGCACGGGCAGGTCTGCGAGCACCGCGGCGAGCGCGGCCCGCAGCACATCCAGACCGGCACCGGTGCGCGAGCTCACCGCCACGGCGGGCGCGCCGGCGAGGCCGGTGCGCGCGAGGGCCGTCAGGGCGCGTTGCCGCGCCGGGGCCGGGTCGGCCAGGTCCGCGCGGGTGACCGCCACGACGCCGTGGCGCACGCCCAGGGCGTCGAGGGCGGCGAGGTGCTCGGCCGCCTGGGGCATCCACGGGTCGTCTGCGGCCACCACGAGGAGCACCGCCGGGACGGGGCCGACCCCGGCGAGCGTCGTCGTGAGGAACCGCTCGTGGCCGGGCACGTCGACGAACGCGACCTCCCCGGCCCCCGGGAGGGTGGTCCACGCGTGCCCGAGCTCGATGGTCAGGCCGCGGCGCCGCTCCTCCGCGAGCCGGTCCGGGTCGGTCCCGGTCAGCGCCCGGACGAGCGCGGACTTGCCATGGTCGACGTGCCCGGCGGTGGCGACGACGTGCATCAGCGGCCCCCCGCCGCCGCCCGCACCGCCTCGACGAGGGCGGGGTCGTCCTCCGGCGGGACGGCGAGGAGGTCCAGGAGCAGGGCGCCGCGCTCGACGTGCCCGACGACGGGGCGCACCCCCGCGCGCAGCGGCCCGGCGAGCGCCACGGGCAGCGTGACGGCCGCGCTGGCCAGCTCCACCCCGGGCGCGCCCCCGCCGCCGACCGCCGCGACCGAGCGGGCCGCCGTGGCCGCGACGACGCCGGCGAGGGCCGCGGCCACCGACCGGGCCCGGGCGAGCAGCGCGTCCGCGTCGGCGGCCAGGGCGAGCGCCACCGGGGGCGGCGGGCCGGTCAGGGTCGCCTCCAGCGCGGCGAGGGTGAGCTTGTCGGCCCGCACCGCGCGGGCGAAGGGGTGCCGGCGCAGGCGGTGGACGAGGTCGGCGCGGCCCAGGAGCAGGCCGCACTGCGGGCCGCCGAGCAGCTTGTCCCCCGACGCCGTGACCACGGCGGCGCCCGCGCGCAGGGCCGTGGCGGCGTCCGGCTCGGCCGGCAGCCGGGGGTGGGGGGACAGGAGCCCCGAACCGATGTCGGCGACCACCGGGACGGGCAGGCCCGCGAGGTCGGCCACGGCGACCGAGGAGGTGAAGCCCGACACGACGAAGTTGGACGGGTGGACCTTCAGGACGAAGGCGGTCCGGTCGTCGACGGCGTCGGCGTAGTCCTGCGTGCGCACCCGGTTGGTGGTGCCCACCTCGCGCAGCTGCGCCCCGACGGACTCGAGCAGCTCGGGGATGCGGAAGCCGTCGCCGATCTCGACCATCTCCCCCCGGGCCACGACCACGGTGCGCCCGGCCGCCAGGGCGAGCGCGACCAGGGCCAGGGCCGCCGCGCCGTTGTTGACGACGTGCACCCCGCCGGCGTCGGGCACCGCGGCGGCGAGCGCGGTCAGGGCGCCGCGGCCGCGCGGTCCGCGCCGGCCCGTGGCCAGGTCCAGCTCGACGTCGGTGGGCCCGGCCGCGACGGCCAGCGCCCGGACCGCGGCGGCGGACAGCGGTGCACGGCCGAGGTTGGTGTGGACCAGGACCCCGGTCGCGTTGATGACCGGCCGCAGCGACGTGGCCGCCACGGGCAGGGCGTCGACGACGGCGTCGACGACGTCACCGGGGGCCAGCTCGCCGCGCCGGCACCGCTCCAGGGTGTCGGTCACCACCTCCTTGACCGTGGTGCGGCCGAGCTCCGCCCCGGCGCGGGCCAGGCGCGGGTCGGCGAGCACGGCGTCGGTGCGCGGCACGGCGCGCCGTGGGTCACTCACGCGCACCTCCATCGTCCGGCGGAGGCGGACGGGAATCGAACCCGCCTGACCGGGATCCCCGGTCACTACGGTTTTGAGGACCGCGCCCGTCACCAGACGAGGTACGCCTCCGCGGCACACCCTAGTCCGAGAGTGCTGTGCCATCGCCAGCCGTGGCGGCGGCGGTGCCGTGGACACCGGGCCCGGGTGTGCCTAGAGTCCGACGGGTGAGCGCCGGAGCCCCGCTGCGTCTGACGCAGCACGCCGCCGGGGGCGGGTGCGCGTGCAAGGTGCCCCCGGGCGAGCTCGAGGCACTCCTCGGCGGACTCGTCAACGGTCAGGGCCGCCGCGGCGCCGCCGGCCCGGACGGCGCACTGCCCGAGCTCATGGTGGGACCGGAGCACGGTGACGACGCCGCCGTGGTCCGCATCGAGGGCGGACGGGCGATCATCGCCACGGCCGACTTCTTCACCCCCGTCGTCGACGACCCGTACGACTGGGGCCGCATCGCCGCGACGAACGCGCTGTCCGACGTCTACGCCATGGGCGGGACACCCCTGGTGGCGGTGAACCTGCTCTCCTGGCCACGCGGCAGGATCCCCCTCGAGGTCGCCGCCGAGGTCCTGCGGGGCGGCTCCGACGTGTGCGCCGCCGCCGGCACCTACCTCGGCGGGGGGCACAGCATCGACGACCCCGAGCCGAAGTACGGCCAGGCCGTCACCGGTCTGGCCGACGCCGACAAGCTCCTGCGCAACGACGCCGGGCTCGCCGGCACGCCGCTGACCCTCACCAAGCCCCTCGGCCTGGGAGTGCTCAACAACCGCCACAAGGCCACCGGGGAGCGGTTCGACGAGGCGGTGTCGGTCATGACCACCCTCAACCGTGACGCCGCCCACGCCGCGCTGGCCGGGGGCGCCCGGTGCGCGACCGACGTCACCGGGTTCGGCCTGCTCGGCCACCTCCTCAAGCTCGTGCGCGCCAGCGGGGTCTCCGCCGTCGTCGACGCCTCGGCCGTGCCCTACCTCGACGGCGCGCGGCGGTCCCTGGCCGAGGGGTTCGTCCCGGGCGGCTCGCGCCGCAACCTCACCTGGGTGCGTCCGTACCTGACGTCGGACGTCGACGACGACGAGCTGCTCCTCCTCGCCGACGCGCAGACCTCCGGGGGGCTCCTCGTGGCCGGGGAGGTCCCGGGCCACCCGGTCGTCGGTGAGCTCGTGGCGGCGGGCGAGCACGCCATCACGGTGCGCTGACGGGGCGCGCGACGCCGAGGGTTTCGCTACGGTGAGGACGGGAGGAGGCGGGCCGATGGAGACCAGCAAGGTGTTCCTGTCCTGGCCCGTGCTGCGCCAGCTGACCGGCACCGACCCGCTCGGCCGCGGCCCGGCCGTCCGGTCCGCCCGGACCGAGCGCCTCACCGCCCGCACCGAGACCGCCGACCGCGTGGCCCGCAGCGTGTGCCCCTACTGCGCGGTGGGGTGCGGGCAGCGGGTCTACGTCAAGGACGACAAGGTCGTGCAGATCGAGGGCGACCCCGACAGCCCCATCTCCCGCGGCCGGCTGTGCCCCAAGGGCTCGGCCAGCAAGAACCTCGTCACCTCGCCGCTGCGGCTGACCAAGGTCCGCTACCGCCGGCCCTACGGCACCCAGTGGGAGGACCTCGACCTCGACGTCGCGATGGGCATGATCGCCGACCGGGTGGTCGACGCGCGACGCCGGACGTGGCAGGACCGCGACGAGGAGGGCCGGTACGTCCACCGGACCCTGGGGATCGCGAGCCTGGGCGGGGCCACCCTGGACAACGAGGAGAACTACCTCATCAAGAAGCTGTTCACGGCGCTCGGCGCCCTGCAGATCGAGAACCAGGCCCGTATTTGACACTCCGCGACGGTCCCCGGTCTGGGGACCAGCTTCGGTCGCGGCGGCGCCACCGGCTTCCAGCAGGACCTGGTCAACGCGGACTGCATCATCATCCAGGGCTCGAACATGGCCGAGGCCCACCCGGTGGGCTTCCAGTGGGTGGTCGAGGCGAAGGCCCGCGGCGCTCGCGTCATCCACGTCGACCCCCGGTTCACGCGCACGAGCGCGCTCGCCGACACGTACGTGCCCATCCGGGTGGGCTCGGACATCGTCTTCCTCGGCGCGATCGTCAACCACGTGCTGAGCAACGGGCTGGACTTCCGCGAGTACGTCCTGGCCTACACCAACGCCGCGACGATCGTCTCCGAGGACTACCTCGACACCGAGGACCTCGACGGGCTGTTCTCCGGGTTCGACCCGGACACCCGCACGTACGACTCCGCGAGCTGGCAGTACGCCGGGAGCGAGGGGGCCGGCGACGGGGAGGGCGAGGAGGCCCGTGACCGGGCCACCGCCCGGGGCATGGAGCACGAGACCCACGGGATGCAGGTCCCCGCCGAGGTCCAGCGCGACGAGACCCTCCAGCACCCGCGGACCGTCTACCAGATCCTCCGGCGGCACTTCGCCCGGTACACCCCCGAGGTCGTCGAGGAGGTCTGCGGCATCTCCCGCGAGCAGTTCCTCGACGTCGCGAACGCGTGGGCGGCGAGCTCGGGCCGCGAGCGCACCACCGCGCTGGTCTACAGCGTCGGGTGGACCCAGCACAGCGTGGGCGCGCAGTACATCCGCACCGGGGCCATCCTCCAGCTGCTCCTGGGGAACATGGGCCGGCCCGGCGGCGGCATCCTCGCGCTGCGCGGGCACGCCTCCATCCAGGGCTCGACCGACATCCCGACCTTGTTCAACCTCCTCCCGGGCTACCTGCCGATGCCGCGCGCGCAGGACCACCCCGACCTCCAGTCCTGGGTGGGCGAGATGCGGCCCGCCACCGCCAAGGGCTTCTGGAGCATGTCCCGCGCCTACGCGATCAGTCTCCTCAAGGCGTACTGGGGTCCGGCCGCGACCGCGGAGAACGACTTCGCCTACGACTACCTGCCACGCCTGACGGGCGACCACGGGACCTACCGCACGGTCCTGGACATGATCGACGGCAAGGTCAAGGGCTACTTCCTGCTCGGGCAGAACCCCGCCGTCGGCTCCGCGCACGGCAAGGCCCAGCGCCTGGGCATGGCCAACCTCGACTGGCTCGTGGTGCGCGACCTCTACGAGATCGAGAGCGCGACGTTCTGGCGCGACTCCCCGGAGATCGAGACCGGGGAGATCGTCCCCGAGCAGTGCCGCACCGAGGTCTTCCTCATGCCCGCCGCCTCGCACGTGGAGAAGGAGGGCACCTTCACCCAGACCCAGCGCCTGCTGCAGTGGCGGGAGAAGGCGGTCGACCCGGAGGGGGACCGGCGCTCCGAGCTGTGGTTCTTCTACCACCTCGGCCGGCTCGTCCGCGAGCGGCTGGCAGGCTCCACCGAGGACCGCGACCGACCCGTGCTCGACCTCGCCTGGGACTACCCCACCCACGGCGACGAGCCCTCCGCCGAGGCGGTGCTCCGGGAGATCAACGGGTACGAGGTCGCCACCGGACGGCCCCTGTCGACGTTCACCGAGCTGCGCGACGACGGCACGACCGTGGGCGGGTGCTGGATCTACACCGGCGTCCTCGCCGACGGCGTCAACCAGGCCGCCCGCCGCCGGCCCGGCTCGGAGCAGTCCTGGGTCGCGCCGGAGTGGGGCTGGGCCTGGCCGGCGAACCGCCGGATCCTGTACAACCGCGCCTCCGCCGACCCGCAGGGCCGGCCGTGGAGCGAGCGCAAGGCGTACGTGTGGTGGGACGAGGACGCCGGGCGGTGGACCGGGCACGACGTGCCCGACTTCGAGGCGGCCAAGCCGCCGGGCTACCGCCCGCCGCCGGGCGCCACCGGCGTCGAGGCCATCGCCGGCGACGACGCGTTCATCATGCAGGGCGACGGCAAGGGCGCGCTCTTCGTCCCGTCCGGTCTCGTCGACGGCCCGCTGCCCACGCACTACGAGCCGGTGGAGTCCGTCGTCCGCAACGCGCTGTACGGCCAGCAGTCCAACCCCACACGGGTGCAGTACCGGCGCCCGGACAACCCCATGCACCCGCTGGACGACGCCGTCTTCCCGTACGTGTTCACCACGAGCCGGCTCACCGAGCACCACACCGCCGGCGGGATGAGCCGGTTCCTGGAGTACCTCTCCGAGCTCCAGCCGGAGATGTTCGTCGAGGTCTCGCCGCAGCTGGCCGCCGAGCGCGGCCTCGCGCACCTGGGGTGGTGCCACGTGGTCACCGCCCGCGCCGCCGTGGAGGGCAGGGTGCTCGTCACCGAGCGGCTGCGCCCGCTGCGCATCGAGGGCAGGACCGTGCACCAGGTCTGGCTGCCCTACCACTGGGGCAGCGGGGGGCTGGTGACGGGGGACGCGGCGAACGACCTCTTCGGCATCACCCTGGACCCCAACGTGCTCATCCAGGAGACCAAGGCCGGCACGTGCGACGTCCGGGCGGGCCGGCGTCCCCGCGGGCGCGCCCTCCTCCAGCTCGTGGACGACTACCGGCGACGCGCCGGTACCGACGTCGACCGGCCGATCGTCACCGCGTCCCCGTCCGCGGTGACGCGGTCGCACGGGGTGGGCGGGACCGGCGAGCCGGACGACACCGACGGAGGCGACGATGGCCGGTAGGCACTCCTTGTTCGGGCCGATCGACCCGGCGGCCGACGCCGGCTGGGTGGACCCGCCGCCGCGCAAGGGCTTCTTCACCGACACGAGCGTGTGCATCGGCTGCAAGGCCTGCGAGGTCGCCTGCAAGGAGTGGAACCTCCTGCCCGACGACGGCTTCGAGCTGCTCGGCTCCTCCTACGACAACACCGGCGCGCTCGGGTCCACCACCTGGCGGCACGTCGCGTTCGTCGAGCAGGGCGGACGGGCGAGCGTGGACCTGGGGATGCCCGGCCTGGGGCCGCCCGCTCCCGCACCCGCCGCTCCCGCACCGGGTGCGGGAGCGGTGGCGGGCGCACCACCGGGGAGCGAGCCGCCGGTGAGCGCTGCGCCGGCGGAGCGGCCGGACTTCCGCTGGCTCATGTCCTCCGACGTGTGCAAGCACTGCACCCACGCGGCGTGCCTGGACGTGTGCCCGACCGGCTCGCTCTTCCGCACCGAGTTCGGCACCGTCGTCGTCCAGCCCGACGTGTGCAACGGCTGCGGCTACTGCGTGCCGGCCTGCCCGTACGGCGTCATCGAACGGCGTCCCGGACCGGCAGGGGACCCCCTGGCGGGCATCGCCCAGAAGTGCACGCTCTGCTACGACCGGCTGCGCTCGGGCGCCGAGCCGGCGTGCGCCAAGGCCTGCCCGACCGACTCCATCCAGTTCGGCGACGTGGAGGAGCTGCGCGAGCGCGCCGCGGCCCGCCTCGACGTGCTGCGGGCCGCCGGGCAGGACGAGGCCCGGCTCTACGGCGCAGAGCCCGACGACGGCGTCGGCGGGACGGGAGCCTTCTTCCTCCTCCTGGACGAGCCCGAGGTGTACGGCCTGCCCCCGGACCCGGTGGTGACCACCAAGGACCTGCCACACATGTTCAACCGCGCCTCCGCCGCGGCCGTCGCCCTCCTCGCCGGGGCGGCGCTGTCCTTCCTGGGGCGCCGGTGAGCCCGCGCGGCGGCGGTGAGCCCGCCGTGGTCCCCGACGCCGAGTTCACGTCCTACTACGGCCGGCCGGTGGTCAAGCCGGCGCCGTGGGCGGCGGACATCCCCGCCTACATGTTCGCCGGTGGTCTCGCGGCCGGGTCCTCCCTCCTCGCCGCCGGGGCCGACCTCACAAGCCGGCCCGCGCTGCGCCGCAGCGGCCGGGTCACCGCCCTGGCCGCCCTCGGCTTCAGCGCGGCGGCCCTCGTGCACGACCTCGGCCGCCCGTCCCGGTTCCTCAACATGATGCGCACCGTCAAGCTCACGTCGCCGATGTCTGTGGGCACGTGGATCCTCGCCCTGTACGGCCCGCCCGCCGGCCTGGCCGCCGTCGCCGAGCTCGCCGGCGTGCCCGGCGTGCCCCGCCGGCTCGGCCGTGTCCTGGGAGCGCTCGGCCGCCCGGCCGGGCTCGCCGCCGGGCTGCTGGCCCCGCCGGTCGCCGCGTACACGGCGGTTCTGCTCTCGGACACCGCCACGCCGTCCTGGCACGAGGCCTACCGTGAGCTCCCGTTCGTCTTCGTCTCCTCCGCCGCCGCCGCCGCGGGCGGGGCCGCGCTGCTCGCCGTCCCGGCGGCCCAGGCCGGGCCCGCGCGGCGGCTGGCGGTCGGCGGAGCCCTCGCCGAGCTGCTCGCGGAGGCACGGATGGAGCGTTCCATGGGGATGACCGCCGAGCCGCTGCACCAGGGCGGGGCAGGTCGCCTCATGCGGGCCGCCAAGCTGCTCACGGCGGCCGGCGCCGCCCTGACCCTCCTCGCCGGCCGCCGCCGGCCGGTCGCCGCGCTCGCGGGTGCGGCTCTCCTGGCCGGGTCGGCGTGCACCCGTTTCGGCGTCGTCGAGGCGGGCCTGGCCTCGGCCCGCGACCCGCGCTACACCGTCGTCCCGCAGCGGCGGCGCCTGGCTCAGGCCGCGACCCGGTCGCCGCGGGCGTAGACGTTGGCGCTGTCCCCGCGGCTGAAGGCGACGAGGGTCAGCCCGGCCTCCACCGCGAGCTCGACGGCCAGCGTGGACGGCGCGCTCACCGCGGCCAGGAGCGGCACCCCCGCCATGCACGCCTTCTGCACCAGCTCGAACGAGGCGCGGCCGGAGACCTGCAGCAGGTGCCCGGTGAGCGGCAGCCGACCCTCCCGCAGGGCCCAGCCGAGGACCTTGTCCACGGCGTTGTGGCGGCCCACGTCCTCGCGCAGGCAGACCAGCCGGGCGACGCCGTCGGACCCGAGGACGAAGAGGCCCGCCGCGTGGACGCCACCGGTACGGGCGAAGACCCGCTGCCCCTCGCGCAGCCGGTCGGGCAGGGCGAGCAGCTCGGCGAGGCCGACCCGCAGGCCGTCGGCGGCGACGTCGAACCGCGACGTGCGCGAGACCGCCTCGATCGACGACGTGCCGCAGATCCCGCACGAGCTCGAGGTGTACACGTGCCGCTCGAGGGAGGGGTCGGGCGCCGTGACCCCGGCGGCCAGGGTCACGTCGACGACGTTGTAGCTCGCCCGGCCGTCGGCGTCCACGCCGGGACCGTAGGCGATCGAGGCGAGGTCCTCCCGGCGCCCGACCACCCCCTCGGAGACGAGGAAGCCCGCGACCAGGTCGAAGTCCGCACCGGGCGTGCGCATCGTCACCGCGTACGGCGAGCCGCCCACCCGGATCTCCAGCGGCTCCTCGCCGGCCACCGTGTCCGCGCGGCGCCGGCGCGAGCCGTCCGCGCCCAGCCGCTCGACGGGGTGCAGCCTCGTCACCCGCACGCTGCTCCCTCCGACGGTCCTGCGTGGAGGCTAGCGGGCCGGGCGCGGGTCGGTAACCTCGGGCCGTGGATGGAGAGCCGGGCCCGGAGCCCGCCAGGGCCGACGTCGGGGAGCGGGGCGACGGCGAGCGAGCCGCCCGGGAGGGGGGCACCGTCCGGGTGCGTCTCGACCTCGCCTACGACGGCACGGCCTTCGCGGGCTGGGCCACCCAGCCGGGCCTGCGGACCGTCCAGGGCGTGCTCGAGGAGGCCCTCACCACCGTCCTGCGTCTGGACCGCCCGGCGCGGCTCACCGTTGCCGGCCGCACCGACGCCGGGGTGCACGCCCGGGGGCAGGTGGCCCACGTCGACGTCCCGCCGGCGGCCTGGCAGGCACTGCCCGGCCGGGGTGACCGCCCGCCGGGCGAGGCCCTCGTGGCGCGCCTCGCGGGCGTCCTCGGGCGCGGCGGGACGCCGCGCGGCGCCGCCGACGTCGTCGTGCGCCGCGCGAGCCTCGCCCCCGCCGGGTTCGACGCCCGCTTCGGTGCGCTCTGGCGCCGCTACGCCTACCGCATCGCGGACGGCGTGGCGGGCCGGGACCCCCTGCGGCGGGCCGAGGTGCTCTGGCACCCCCGCCCGCTCGACGCAGCGGCGATGGACGAGGCCGCCGGCCGGCTGGTCGGCGAGCACGACTTCGCGGCGTACTGCCGGCCCCGGGAGGGGGCGACGACCATCCGCACCCTGCAGGCGTTCGGGTTCCACCGGGTCGGCGCCGGGGGCGCCGAGGGCCGGGTGCGCGAGGGGGGCGGGCCGGACGAGGACCTCGTCGTCGCCACCGTGCGCGCCGACGCGTTCTGCCACTCGATGGTGCGCGCCCTCGTGGGGGCGTGCCTGGCGGTGGGGGAGGGACGGCGCGACCCGGGCTGGCCGGCCGAGGTCCTCGCGGCCGGTCGCCGCGACCCCGGCGTCACCGTCGCCGCCGCGCACGGCCTCACGCTGGAGGAGGTCGCCTACCCGCCCGACGCCGGGCTGGCGGCCCGGGTGGCGGAGGCGCGGAACGTGCGCCGCCTGATGCTGCCCCGCTGACGCGCACGGGGCGGCTCGGCGGCGGTCAGGGCCGTTCACGGCTCCCGCGGCGGCTCACGGCCGGTCGGGGTCGATCGTCCCGCCCTCGTCGACGGCGCCCTCGTCCTCCAGGTGCATGGCGGCCTCCTCGGGCATGAAGCGGGCGCCGTCGACACCGACGTCCTCGGCCAGGACGTCCTGGGTCTCCCCGGGCAGGTCCTCGGGGCCGTCGTCGTCCGGCTCGGCGACGAGGCGTCCCACGGTGGTGTCGGTGGCTCCGTCGGGAGCCGTCTCACCGCTCAGCCCGGGTCCCGCCAGGGGGGAGGCGTCGGCCCCGGGCTGGTCCTCCCAGACCTCGGGCTCCTCGCGCGCGAGGCGGTCGTCGAGGTCCTCACCCTCGCGCTGGCCGGACTCGGTGAGGTCCAGGCCCGCGAGGGGGTCGTCGTCGGGTGCGGTGAGGCCCTCGTCGAGGACGTCGCCCGAGGGGCTGTCGAGGAGCATGTCCTCCTCGCCGGGCTGCCAGGACTCGTCGGAGAGGAACTGGTCGTCACCGGGGCTGCCGGTGGGAAGGCTGGGTGTGCTCATGCCGCCAGCGTGCCACCGGCCCCGCGGGGTGCGCACGCCGGGACTCAGCGGCGCTCGTCCCAGACGGGGCCCCACGGGTCCGGCGCGTCGGTCAGGCCGCCGTCGCCGTCGCGGACGAGGTGCATGGCCGCCTCCTCGGCGGTGAGGTCGCCGACGCCGACGTCCTCGGCGAGGACGTCCTGCCACTCGCCCGGCTCGTCGGTGTCGTCGTCGTCGTCGGGCAGGGCGACCAGGCGCCCCACCGGGGGGTCGGCCTCGTCGTCGGCGAGGTCGGGGTCGTCCTCCTCCTCGACGGCCGGGTCCTCGTCGCCGTCGTCGTCCCACCGGTCGGGCTCCTCGCGGGCGAGCCGGTCGCGCAGGGCCTCGCCCTCGACCTGCCCGCGGGGACTGAGGTCCAGCCCGGCGAGCGGGTCGTCGTCGGGGGCGGTGAGGCCCTCGTCGAGGACGTCCTCGCTGTCGGTCTGCAGCAGGCCGTCCTCCTTGTCGGGCTGCCAGGACTCGTCGTCGAGGAACTGGTCCCGCCCGGGGGTGCCCAGTGGGATGCTCATGCCCCCAGCGTGCCACCGCCCGCGGCGGAGCACAGCGACCTTTGGTCACTTGCCCGGTGGCGCCGGCACGGATCCGCGGGCGGCGCAGGTCCAGCGCGCCGCCGGCACCGGATATGACGTGGACCGCGGCGCGGTCCACGGGGGATGCTTGAGACCGTGGCCCACCTCGACCTCGCCGGCATCGGCTACGACCTGCCCGACGGGCGCGGGCTCCTCGCCGACGTCTCCCTGCGGGTCGGCGCGGGTGAGCGGGTGGCGCTCGTCGGCCCCAACGGTGCGGGCAAGACGACCCTCGTGCGCATCGCGACCGGCGCCACCGACCCGCACCGCGGCACCGTCTCGCGGTCCGGCTCGCTGGCCGTCATGGGCCAGCTCATCGGGATCGACGACGACGGCAGGACCGTCCGCGACCTCCTCGCCGAGCACGCGCCGCCGCGGCTGCGCGACGCCGCCCGGGCCCTGGCGGACGCCGAGCTGGCCATGATGACGGTCGACGACGAGCCCGCCCAGCTCGCCTACGCCCAGGCGCTCGTGGACTGGGCCGACGCGGGCGGCTACGCCGCGGAGGCCGAGTGGGACGAGATCACCGCCGAGGTCCTCGCGCAGCCGTTCGACCGGGCCCAGTGGCGCTCCGTCGGCACGCTCTCCGGCGGGGAGGCCAAGCGGCTCGTGCTCACCGCGCTGCTGCGCGGGCCCGCCGACCTGCTCGTCCTGGACGAGCCCGACAACTCCCTCGACGTCCCCACCAAGCGGTGGCTGGAGGAGCAGCTGCGCGCCAGCGCCAAGGGGGTGCTCTTCGTCAGCCACGACCGGGAGCTCCTCGCCCGCACGGCCACCCACGTCGCGGCGCTCGAGCCGGGGCCCGCGGGCGCGGGGCTCTGGGTCCACGGCGGCTCCTTCGCCACCTTCCCCGCCGCCCGGGCCGAGCGGATGAGCCGGCTCGAGGAGCTGCGCCGGCGCTGGGACGAGGAGCACGCCAAGCTCCGCGAGCTCGTGGTCATGTACAAGCAGAAGGCCGCCTACAACGCGGACATGGCCTCCCGGCTCCAGGCCGCCCGCACCCGGCTCGCCCGCTTCGAGGAGGCCGGCCCGCCCGAGGTGGTCGCGGGCGAGCAGCGGGTGACCATGCGGCTGCGGGGCGGCCGCACGGGCAAGCGGGCGGTGGTGTGCGAGGGCCTGGCCCTGGCCGGGCTCACCGAGCGGTTCGACCTCGAGGTCTGGTACGGCGAACGCCTCGCGGTCCTCGGCGCCAACGGCACGGGCAAGTCCCACCTGCTGCGCCTGCTCGCCGCGGGCGGCACGGACCCCGGCCCCGAGCACAGCCCCGCCGACGGCCGGGCGGTCGAGCCGGTCGCGCACACCGGGGTCGCCCGGCTGGGCGCGCGCGTGCGGCCCGGCTGGTTCGCGCAGGGCCACGTGCGGGCAGACCTGCGCGGCCGGACCCTCCTCGAGGTCCTCGGCCGCGGCGAGGGCGACCGCGGGGGCATGGCACGCGAGCACGCCGCTCGCGTCCTGGACCGGTACGAGCTCGCCCGCGCCGCCGAGCAGCGCGTCGAGACCCTCTCGGGCGGCCAGGCCGCCCGGTTCCAGATCCTCCTCCTCGAGCTGTCCGGAGCCACCCTCCTGCTGCTGGACGAACCGACCGACAACCTCGACCTGCACTCGGCCGAGGCGCTCGAGGCGGGTCTCGCCGCGTTCGAGGGGACCGTGGTCGCGGTGACCCACGACCGGTGGTTCACCCGCGGCTTCGACCGCTTCCTCCACGTCGGCGCCGACGGCAGCGTCGAGGAGACCCCGGTGCCGGTGTGGGACGACGACGGCGTTCGGGTGCGCTGAGCCGAGCGGGCCGGTGCGTCACGTGTCGCGTCTCACCGTGGTCACCGGAGCCGGTGGTTTTGACCCTCCCGGGCGCGGGGCGGTAGTCTGGGATGTCGTTGTGCATCCCCATGCGCTCTCCGGTGTCTCCCACTCGCCGGCAGCGGCGCGGATGCGCGCAGCGAGCACCATGTCCATGGGTCGCGGCCACGCCATAGCCGCACCCGATCGAGAGAACGCTGAAGAAACGAAGGCTACGCCCGTGCGCACGTACACACCGAAGCCCGGCGACGTCACGAAGAACTGGTACGTCATCGACGCTACCGACGTCGTCCTCGGCCGTCTGGCGACCCAGGTCGCCGCTCTGCTCCGTGGGAAGCACAAGCCGACCTTCGCCCCGCACGTGGACAACGGCGACTTCGTCATCGTCATCAACGCTGACAAGGTCGCCCTGACCGGGAGCAAGCGCGAGAAGAAGCTTGCCTACCGCCACTCCGGCTACCCGGGCGGGCTGAAGGCCACCACCTACGCCGAGCTGCTCGAGAAGCGGCCCGACCGCGCCGTGGAGAAGGCCGTCCGCGGCATGCTCCCGAAGAACAGCCTGGGCCGGGCCCAGATCGGCAAGCTGAAGGTCTACGCCGGTGCGGAGCACCCGCACGCCGCGCAGCAGCCGCAGACCTTCCAGATCACCCAGGTCGCCCAGTAAGCGCGTGAGCGCTCGCGGCACCGCAGAGACAAGGACCGAGGAGAACTGTGGCTGAGACCACCGCCGAGTACGAGCTGGAGGACGAGAACGTCCCCGCCAGCTACACCACCGAGAGCGAGGCCGGTCAGGCCGGGCAGGGCCAGTCCCTGACCGCGCCGGGCCAGGCGCTCGGGCGCCGCAAGGAGGCCGTCGCCCGCGTGCGCCTCATCCCGGGCACCGGGGAGTGGAAGATCAACGGGCGCTCGCTCGAGGACTACTTCCCCAACAAGCTGCACCAGCAGCTCGTCCGCTCGCCGTTCACGCTGCTGGACATCGAGGGCCGGTTCGACGTCGTGGCCCGCATCCACGGCGGCGGGATCTCCGGCCAGGCCGGCGCCCTGCGCATGGGCATCGCCCGCGCGCTGAACGAGATCGACCGCGACTCCAACCGCGCATCGCTGAAGAAGGCCGGCTTCCTCACGCGCGACGACCGCACGGTCGAGCGCAAGAAGGCCGGTCTGAAGAAGGCCCGCAAGGCCCCGCAGTACTCCAAGCGCTGATCCCAGCGCCTGGCCCGCGGCCCCGCACCGTCGACGGTGCGGGGCCGCGGCGCGTCCGGGCGGCCCCCGCCCGTGGCACCATGGTCCGCGGTACCGGCGCACGCCCGGCCCGCGGCGCGGCGCCCGGGCGTGCGCGCCAGCGAACGCTCACGGAGGTAGCACATGGCACGGCTCTTCGGCACCGACGGCGTACGGGGGCTCGCCAACCGCGACGTCACCGCTGAGCTCGCGCTGGGCCTCGGGGCCGCCGCCGCCCAGGTCCTGACCGCCTCGGGCGACTTCGCCGAGCGCCGTCCCCGGGCGGTCATCGGCCGGGACACCCGCATCTCCGGGGAGTTCCTCTCCTCCGCGCTCGGTGCCGGGCTGGCCAGCGCCGGGGTGGACGTCACCGACGTCGGCGTGCTGCCCACCCCCGGGGTGGCGCACCTCACCGCCAGCACCGACGTCGACCTCGGCGTCGTCGTCTCGGCGTCCCACAACGCGATGCCCGACAACGGCATCAAGTTCTTCGCCCGCGGCGGGTACAAGCTCGACGACGTCGTCGAGGACGCCATCGAGGCCAGGCTCGGCCAGGCCTGGGCCCGGCCCACCGGCGACGGCGTCGGCTCGATCTCCACCGAGACCGCGCTGGCGGACCGCAGCTACATCGACCACCTCGTCGCCGCCGCCGCGCCGTTGAAGGGTCTGCGGATCGCCGTGGACTGCGCCAACGGCGCGGCCAGCGACGTCGCGCCGCTGGCGCTGCGGGAGGCCGGCGCCGACGTCGTCGTCGTCAACGCCTCCCCGGACGGGCGCAACATCAACCGCAACTGCGGCTCGACCCACCCCGAGCAGCTCCAGGCCGTGACCGTCGCGGCCCAGGCGGCGTTCGGCGTGGCCTACGACGGCGACGCCGACCGGTGCCTGGCGGTGGACCACACCGGGGCGCTCATCGACGGCGACCAGATCATGGGCCTCCTCGCGACCGCGATGAAGGAGGACGGCACCCTCGCCCGGGACACCCTGGTGGTCACCGTCATGAGCAACCTCGGCCTCATCCTCGCCATGCGCGAGGCCGGGATCGAGACCGTCCAGACCGGGGTGGGGGACCGGTACGTCCTGGAGGCCATGCGCGCCGGCGGCTTCACCCTGGGCGGGGAGCAGTCCGGGCACATCATCAACTCCCACCACGCCACCACCGGCGACGGCATCCTCACCTCCCTCCTCCTCGCCTCCCGGGTGGTCTCCTCCGGCCGGAGCCTGGCCGACCTCGCGGCCGTCGTCACCCGGCTCCCGCAGCGGCTGGTCAACGTCAAGGACGTCGACAAGGCCCGCGCGGCGACCGACGAGGGCGTCGCGGAGGCGGTCCGGGCCGCCGAGGCCAGCCTCGGCGAGACCGGCCGGGTGCTCCTGCGCCCCTCGGGGACCGAGCCGCTCGTGCGGGTGATGGTCGAGGCGGCCACCGAGGACCAGGCCGAGGTGGTCGCCTACGGCCTCGCCGACGTCGTCGCCGAGCGTCTGGCCCTGTAGGCCGGCGTGCTCGAGACGGCGAGGGCGGTCGAGGACCTCGTCCTGTCGCTCGCCGGCTCGCCGTGGCTCCTCCTCGTCGTCGTCGTCCTGGTCACCGTCGACGGGTTCTTCCCGCCGGTGCCGAGCGAGTCCGTGGTCATCGCCGTCGCCGCCCTGACGGCCGCCGAGGGGGGCCCGCCGCTGGCGCCGCTCGTGCTCGCGGCAGCGGTCGGCGCGTTCTGCGGCGACCTCGTGGCCTACACCATCGGCCGGCTGGTGCCGGTCGAACGGCTGCGCGTGATGCAGGGCCGGCGGGCCCGGCGCACCTTCGACCGGGCCCGGTACATCCTCGCCACCCGGGGGACCGTGCTCATCCTCTCGGCCCGGTTCGTCCCCATCGGGCGGGTCGCGGTGAACATGAGCGCCGGTGCGGTGGACTTCCCCCGCCGCCGGTTCGTCCTCATCGCCGCGATCGCCGCGATCGTGTGGGCCGGGTACACCACCGCCCTGGGGGTCGGGGCGGGGGTGTTCCTGCAGGACCACCCGCTCGCGGCGGTCGCCGTCGGCGTCGTCGGCGGGGTGGTCCTGGGCGTGGTGGTGGACCGGCTCCTCACCTGGGTCCACGCCCGGCTCCTGCCCGGCCTGCCGACGACGGGGGAGATGCTCGAGGGTGAGGGCCCCGCCCCGGACTGAGGGGCTCAGAGCTTGCGCAGGCGCATGCGGTGCATCCGGTGGTCCGCGGTCTTGGTGAGCACCAGGGTCGCCCGGCCGCGGGTAGGGAGGATGTTCTCGGCGAGGTTCGGGGCGTTGATCGTCTCCCAGATCTCCTCGGCGCGGGCGGTGGCCGCGGCGTCGTCGAGGTCGGCGTAGACCCGGAAGTAGGAGTCCGGCTGGGAGAACGCCGTCCGCCGGAGCTTGAGGAAGCGCTCGACGTACCACCGCCGCACGTCGGCGGAGCGGGCGTCGACGTAGATGGAGAAGTCGAAGAAGTCGCTCACCGCCAGGGACGACGTGCCGTTCGCCGTCGCCCGGGCGGGCTGGAGCACGTTGAGGCCCTCGACGACGAGCACGTCGGGGGAGTGCACCACCTGCCTGCGCCCGGGGACGATGTCGTAGGTGACGTGGTCGTACAGGGGCGCGGAGACCTCCGGCGCCCCACCCTTGACGTCGGCGACGAAGCGCAGCAGCGCGCGCCGGTCGTAGGACTCGGGGAAACCCTTGCGCTCGAGCAGGCCCCGCCGGCGCAGCTCGGCGTTGGGGTAGAGGAACCCGTCGGTGGTGACGAGCTCGACCCGGGGCGTCTGGGGCCAGCGGCGCAGCAGCTCGCGCAGCAGACGGGCCGTGGAGGACTTGCCGACCGCCACGGAGCCGGCCACCCCGATGACGTAGGGGGTGCGGGTGGACCGCTCACCGAGGAACGTCGAGGTCGCCTGGTGCAGGGCCCGGGTGGCGGCGGCGTAGAGCTGCAGCAGCCCCGACAGCGGCCGGTAGACGGCGTCGACCTCGGCCAGGTCGAGGGGGTCGCCCAGGCCGCGGAGGTTGACCACGTCCTGCGCGGTCAGGGGCAGCGGGGTCGAGGCCGCCAGGCGGCTCCACGCGGCCCGGTCGAACTCCACGAACGGGGAGGCGGGCTCCTTGGACGCCGGTCGCGAGAGGGACACGGGCCCCAGTGTGTCCTACCGGCGGGCGGTGCGGGCCGCGCCGGGCGCGGCCCGCCGGTCGGGCCGGGCCGGCGACGCCGGATATCCTGGCCCGCATGTGTGGAATCGTCGGCTACGTGGGCCCCGCCCAGCCCAGCTCCCGTCCCCTCGAGGTCGCCCTCGGCGGCCTGGCACGGCTGGAGTACCGGGGGTACGACTCCGCCGGCGTGGCCCTCGTCACGCCGGACGGCCTCGCCGCGGCGAAGAAGGCCGGCCGGCTCGCCAACCTGCGCGAGGCCCTGGCCGCGAACCCGCTGCCCGACGCCACCGCCGCGATCGGGCACACCCGGTGGGCCACCCACGGCGCCCCCACGGACGCCAACGCCCACCCGCACCTGAGCGAGGACGGCCGGCTCGCCGTCATCCACAACGGCATCATCGAGAACTTCGCGCCCCTGCGCACCGAGCTGCGCCAGGCGGGGGTGACCTTCGCCTCCGAGACCGACACCGAGGTCGTCGCCCACCTGCTCGCCCGCGCCTACGACGAGGCCCGCGACCTCACCGCCGCCATGCTCGCCGTCACCCGGCGTCTCGAGGGCGCGTTCACCCTCCTCGCCGTGCACGCCGACGAGCCCGGCACCGTCGTCGGCGCCCGCCTGAACTCCCCCCTCGTCGTCGGCCTGGGCGAGGGGGAGAACTTCCTCGGCTCGGACGTCTCGGCGTTCATCGCCCACACCAAGGAGGCCCTCGAGCTGGGCCAGGACCAGGTCGTGACCATCACCGCCGACTCCGTCACGGTCGTCGACGGCGACGGCAACCCGGCCGAGGGCCGCCGGTACACCGTGGACTGGGACGCCGACGCCGCCGTCAAGGGCGGCTTCGCCACGTTCATGGACAAGGAGATCCACGACCAGCCCAAGGCGGTGGCTGACACGCTCCTGGGACGCACGGACGAGGTGGGCAACCTCATCCTGGACGAGCTGCGCATCGACGAGGCCGTCCTGCGCAGCGTCGACAAGATCATCGTCATCGCCTGCGGGACCGCCGCCTACGCCGGGCACGTGGCCAAGTACGCCATCGAGCACTGGGTGCGCATCCCCGTCGAGGTCGAGCTCGCCCACGAGTTCCGCTACCGCGACCCGGTCGTCAACGAGAAGACCCTCGTCGTCGCGGTCTCCCAGTCCGGGGAGACCATGGACACCCTCATGGCGCTGCGCCACGCCCGTGAGCAGGGCTCGAAGGTCCTCGCCGTGGTCAACACCCACGGCTCGACCATCGCCCGCGAGGCCGACGCCGTGCTGTACACCCACGCCGGCCCGGAGGTCGCGGTGGCCTCCACCAAGGCCTTCCTCGCCCAGATCACCGCCACCTACCTCCTGGGCCTCTACCTCGCCCAGCTGCGCGGCACGAAGTACGCCGACGAGGTGGCCGGCTACCTCGCCGAGCTCGCCCTGCTGCCGGCGAAGATCCAGGAGGTCCTCGACCACGCGGAGGAGGTGCGCGAGGTGGCCCGCGCCATGAAGGACACCACCTCGGTGCTCTTCCTCGGGCGCCACGTCGGCTTCCCCGTGGCCCTGGAGGGCGCGCTCAAGCTCAAGGAGCTCGCCTACATCCACGCCGAGGGCTTCGCCGCCGGGGAGCTCAAGCACGGCCCCATCGCCCTCATCGAGGAGGGGCAGCCCGTCTTCGTCGTCGTCCCGACCCCGCGCCGGCCCACCCTGCACAGCAAGGTCGTGTCCAACATCCAGGAGATCCGTGCCCGTGGCGCCCGGACCCTGGTCATCGCGGAGGAGGGGGACGAGGCGGTCACGCCCTACGCCGACGTCGTCTTCCGGGTCCCGCGCACCCCGACCCTCATGATGCCGCTGGTCACGGTGGTCCCGCTGCAGATCTTCGCCGCCGAGCTCGCCACCGCCAAGGGCCTGGACGTCGACCAGCCCCGCAACCTCGCCAAGTCCGTGACCGTGGAGTGAGCCGGCCGGCCGGCGGGGGGAGACCGTGATCGTCTCGGTGGGCATCGACGTCGTCGACGTCGCCCGCTTCGTGGCCGAGGTCGAGCGCGTCCCGCGCCTGCGGGAGAAGATCTTCACCCCCGACGAGCGGGACCTGCCCGACGCCTCCCTCGCCGCCCGCTTCGCGGCCAAGGAGGCGATCGCCAAGGCCCTGGGCGCGCCGGCGGGCATGCGCTGGCACGACTGCACGGTGCACCGCGTCGTCGGCGGCCCGCCCGTGGTGGAGATCCGCGGCACGGTGGCCGCCCGGGCCGCCGAGCTCGGCATCACCCGTTGGCACCTGTCGATCTCCCACGACGCGGGCATCGCCTCGGCGATGGTCGTCGCCGAGTCCTGAGCGCCCGGCCCGTCGGCCGGTGCGGCGGCGCCCGGCGGGGCACGATGGGGGCATGATCAGCGCCCACAGCGCCGCCGCGGTCCGCGCGGCGGAAGAGCCCCTCCTGGCCGCCCGCCGCCCCCTCATGGCCACCGCCGCCTTCGCCCTGGCCACCCGCGTCGCCGCCGCGCTGCGGCGCGAGGGCTACCGGGTGAGCGGTTCGATCGTGCTGCTCCTGGTCGGCGGCGGCAACAACGGCGGCGACGCCCTGTTCGCCGGGGCGCACCTGGCGCGCCGCGGCTGCCTCGTCCACGCCGCGCTGCTCGGCCGGGCCCACGCGGGCGGCCTGGCCGCGGCCACGGCCGCCGGGGTCCAGGTGCACGACCTCACCGAGGACGACGACCCCGCCGGCGCCGTCCTGGAGCTCGCGGGCTGGTCCGGGGTGTGGGTCGACGCCCTCGTCGGCATCGGCGCGCGCGGGGCCCTGCGCGAGCCGCTGGCGAGGGTGGTCGAGGCGCTCGCCGAGGAGCGGGCCGAGAACCCCGGCGGCGCGATCGTCGTCGCCGTCGACGTCCCCTCCGGCATCGGGGTCGACGACGGCACCCTGCCCGGGCCCGTGCTCCCGGCCGACGTCACCGTCACCATGGGGGCGCCCAAGCCCGGCCTGCTCCTGCCGCCCGCCGCCGACCTCGCCGGCCGGGTGGAGGTCGCCGACGTCGGGCTCGACGCGCTCGACGACGCCGTCCCGGCCGTGTGCCGTCTCACCGGCGACGACGTCACCGCGCTGTGGCCCGTGCCCGGCCCCGGCGACCACAAGTACACCCGCGGGGTCCTGGGGCTCGTGGCCGGCTCCCAGACCTATCCCGGCGCAGCCGTCCTGGCCGCCGCCGGGGCCCTGCGCACGGGCCTGGGCATGGTTCGCTACCTCGGCCCGGAGGTCCCCACCGCGCTGGTCCACCAGCGCTTCCCCGAGGTGGTCGCCGTCCCCGGCCGGGTGCAGGCCTGGGTGCTCGGCCCCGGGGTGGGGCCGGAGCCCTCGGTGCGGTCGGAGGAGGTCGGCGAGGCCCTCGCCGCCGCCCTGGCGGCGCACCGGCCGGTGGTGCTCGACGCCGGGGCGCTCGCCCTGCTGGGCGAGACCTTCACCGACCTGCCCGCCACCGTCGTGCTGACCCCGCACGCCGGCGAGCTCGCCGCGCTGCTCACCGCGCGCGGGGAGGAGACCAGCCGCGAGGACGTCGAGGACGCGCCCGCCCGTCACGCCCGCCTCGCGGCCGAGATCACCGGCGCGACCGTCCTGCTCAAGGGCGCCACCACGGTGGTGGCCGCCCCGGACGGCCCGCTCTACGCCCAGGCCGAGGCCACCGGCTGGCTCGCCACCGCCGGTGCCGGGGACGTCCTGGCGGGGATGGTCGGGGCGCTGCTGGCGGGCTACGGCGACCTCCTCTCCGGTGAGCTGCACGGCGCCCTGCCCTCCGACGGTGCGGGCCTGCCCGCGCGGCTGGCCGCGGCCGCCGCCCTGGTGCACGGCCGCGCCGCCCGGACCGCCGCGGGCCTGACCGGCGAGGCCACCGCCGGCGGTGCCGGGGCGCCCGTCACCGCCATGGACGTCGCCGCCGCGGTCCCGGCCGCGCTGCGTGCGCTGCTGGGCTGAGCCGCGATGGGTGGGAGACTGGGCGCCGTGAGCACCCCGGACGGCGAGCACGACGGCGCCCCCGCCCACCCCGCCCGGGCCGTCGTCGACCTCGGTGCCGTCGCGGGCAACGTGGCCGCGCTCCGCGGTGCGGCCCCGACCGCGGAGGTCATGGCGGTGGTCAAGGCCGACGCGTACGGCCACGGGCTCCTCCCGGTCGCCCGCACGGCGGTCGCGGCCGGCGCGACCTGGCTCGGCGTCGCGCAGCTCGACGAGGCGCTGGTCCTGCGGGCGGGCCTGCCCGGCCCGCGCATCCTCACGTGGCTCTACGCCCCCGGCGCGCCGCTGCACCTGGCGCTCACGGCCGACCTCGACCTCTCCGCGTCGGCGCCCTGGGCGGTGGGCGAGGTGGCGGCCGCCGCCCGCGCCACCGGGCGGACGGCCCGGGTGCACCTCAAGGTCGACACCGGCATGGGTCGCGGCGGCGCCCGGCCCGAGGCGTTCGGTGACCTCGTCGACGCGGCGCGCCGCGCCGAGGCCGAGGGCACCGTCGAGGTGGTCGGCATCTGGTCGCACCTGGCGTGCGCCGACGAGGTGGACAGCCCCGTCACCGCCGCGCAGACCGAGGTCTTCGCCGCCGCCGTGGCCACCGCGGAGGCCGCCGGGCTGCGGCCGCAGGTCCGCCACCTCGCCGCGTCGTCCGGGACGCTGTTCCATCCCGCCACGCACTTCGACCTGGTGCGCCCGGGGATCGCGGTCTACGGCCTGAGCCCGGCCCCGGAGGTCGCCGGCGCCGAGGCCCTCGGGCTGCGCCCGGCGATGCGGCTCGAGGCGCGCCTGACCCTGGTCAAGCCGGCCCCGGCGGGCACCCCGGTGTCCTACGGCCACACCGAGAGCACCAGCGCCGACACCCACCTCGGCGTCGTCCCGCTCGGTTACGGCGACGGGATCCCCCGGGCGGCCTCGTCCGTCGGCCCGGTCCAGGTGGCCGGCCGCCGCCTGCGCGTGACCGGCCGGGTGTGCATGGACCAGGTGGTCCTCGACCTCGGCCCGGACGGCGGGGCCGAGGGGGACGTGGCCGTGCTGTTCGGCGACGGCCGGGCGGGGGAGCCCACCGCGGACGACTGGGCGCGGGTCTGCGGCACCATCAGCTACGAGATCGTCACCAGGCTCGGGGCCCGCGTGCCCCGGCACTACCTCCCCGGGGAGCACGCATGACCACCACCGTCCACGTCGCCGACGCCGAGGCCACCCGCGAGCTCGGGCGGCGCCTCGCCGGGCTGCTCCGGGCAGGGGACCTCGTCCTCCTCTCCGGCGGCCTCGGGGCCGGGAAGACGACCCTGACCCAGGGGATCGGCACCGGTCTGGACGTGCGCGGCCAGGTGGCCTCGCCGACCTTCATCATCGCCCGCGTCCACCCCGCCCTCTCCGGCGGGCCCGACCTCGTCCACGTCGACGCCTACCGGCTCAGCTCCCTCGACGAGGTCGACGCCCTCGACCTCGACACCTCCCTCGAGGACTCGGTCACGGTCGTGGAGTGGGGCGAGGGCAAGGTCGAGGCGCTCGCGGCGGACCGGCTCGAGGTGGAGGTCCGCCGCCCCCGCGGGGGTGCCGCCACGTCCATGGACGACCTCGCCGCCCCGGCGCCGCGCGAGGTGGTCCTGCGCGGGGTCGGCGAGCGGTGGGCCGGGGTGGACCTCGCCGCGCTCGCGGAGGCCGGGTGAGCCGCGGCCCGGTCGGCCGCACCACCCCCGGCCGCACCCCCGCCGGCCCGCGCTCCGCGCACGTCACCGCGGCGGTCGCGCTGGCCCTCACGCTCGTCGTGCTCATCCTCGCCGCGGCGCTCGCCCCCCTCGCGGGCGCGACCCGCGCACCGGAGGGCACGGCCTCGCCGTCGCCCACGCCGGTGGCCGTGGACGACGGCGTGCCGGCCGACGTCGTGGAGTGGTTCACCACGCAGACCGGCCCGGTCCTGGCCACGGAGGGTGCCGGCGAGCTCGACGAGCTCACCGCCGAGGAGCGCGGCCGGGTGGTCCCCGGCACCGTCCGGCCGGTGATGGGCTGGGCCCCTGGCGTGCTCGACGGCACCGACCTCGAGCCGCCCGCGCTCGCGACCCGGCAGTGGGTCGCGCCGCTCCTGCTGGGCGAGGAGCCGGTGGGTAGCCTCTTCGTCGCGGCCGACCCCGACGGCGCCGGCCCGGTCCTGGACCACATCGACGCCGCGGCCGACCTCGCCGCGGCCCTCGCGGAGCTCGACCCGGCGGCCTCGCTGGTGTACGACGCGCCCCTCGACGCCTGGTTCGCGGTCAGCGACGCCGTCGTCCGGCCCGTGGGCGAGGCCGCCGGCGAGGTGCTCGCCGGGGCGGTCGCCCTGGAGACCTACCAGCCGTTCCTGGCCGAGCGGTACGCGGCGGGGGACGACCCCGCCCAGGACCACGCGCCGCCGGTGGAGGGCGGCGGGTGGGGACCGGTGGCCGTCGTCGCCGCGGTCCTCGTCCTCGTCCTGGCGTGGGCGGCCCTCGTCGTCTGGCTGCGCCGCCCCGACCCCGCCGCCGGCGAGCCCGCCCCGGACCCGGCCCGGCACCCCCGCGACCCGCGGGTGCGCCGGTGACCGGCTCGCGCACTACCCTGGGGCCCGTGCGGATCCTGTGCATCGACACCTCCGGCGGGAGCGCCGTGGCGCTCGTGGACGTCCCCGAGGAGGGCGGCACGACCGTGCTGTCGGCAGCGTCGGGCGAGGACCCCCGACGCCACGCGGAGAGCCTGAGCCCGCTCGTGGCCGAGGTCCTCGGCGGCGGGACGTTCGACGCTGTCGCCGTGGGCACCGGGCCCGCCCCCTTCACCGGTCTGCGGGTCGGCCTCGTCACCGCCCAGGTTCTCGCCCGCGGCCGGGGGGTGCCCGTCCACGGCGTCTCCACCCTCGACGTCCTGGCGCGCCAGGGCCTGGACGGTCTGCCGGCCGGCGAGGAGGTCCTCGTCGTCACCGACGCGCGGCGCAAGGAGGTCTACTGGGGCCGGTACGTCGCGGACGGCCCCGACGACGTCCGGCGGCTCGCGGGGCCGGCGGTCGCCGCCCCTGCCACCCTCGACCCCGCCGGGGCCACCGTCCTGGGCCCGGGCGCCGCCCGCTACCCCGAGCTGCTCGTCGCCGCGCCCGGCACCCCCGCGAGCGTCGACCCGGCGGTGCTCGCCCGCGTCGTGCGGGCCCGCCTCGCCCGGCGGGTCGCCGGCGCGGAGGTCGAGCTCGGGACGGAGCCGCTGTACCTCCGGCGCCCCGACGTCCACCCGGCCGGCACTCCCAAGCGGGCGACCGCCCCCGCGCCGTGACCTCCCCGGCCCGCCTCCGCCCGCTCGTGAACGCCGACCTCGGCCGCGTCGTCGAGCTCGAGGAGGAGCTCTTCGGCCCCGGCGCCTGGAGCCGCGGGGTCTACCTCGACGAGCTCGCGACCCCCGGGCGGACCTACCTCGCAGCCGTGGTCGACGGGACCGTCGTCGGCTACGCCGGCCTCGCGGCCGGGGAGGAGGCGCAGGTGATGACCGTGGGCGTCGCCGCGCCCTACCGCCGTCGTGGCATCGCCCGCCAGCTCCTCGAGGCGCTCCTGTCCGCCGCCCGCGCGGCCGGCTCGCGCACCGTCGTGCTGGAGGTGCGCGCCTCGGACGCCGGCGCGCAGCGGCTGTACGAGGGAGCGGGCTTCACCCGCATCGGGCTGCGACGCGGCTACTACGCGGCCGAGGGCGAGGACGCCGTGGTCATGCGTGCCCGGCTCACGGCCTCGCCCGGCCCGGTGGGGAGCGAGCCGTGAGCGGCCCGCGCGAGCAGGTCCTCGTCACCGCCGGGGAGCTGGCCGCCGAGCTCGCCGGCCCTCGGCCACCGGTCCTGCTCGACGTGCGGTGGTCCCTCGCCGAGCCGGACGGGCGGCCCGCGCACCGGGCCGGGCACCTGCCAGGGGCGGTCTTCGTCGACCTCGAGCGCGAGCTCGCCGCCCCGCCGAGCCCGACCGCCGGCCGCCACCCCCTGCCCTCGCCGGCCGACCTGCAGGCCGCCGCCCGCCGCTGGGGCCTGCGCCGCGACCGCGGCGTGGTCGCCTACGACGCCGTCGGGGCGACCTCCGCCGCCCGCGTCTGGTGGCTGCTGCGCTGGGCCGGGCTGGGCGACGTGCGCCTCCTCGACGGCGGCCTCGGCGCATGGCTCGCCGCCGGCGGGTCGCTGGAGACCGGGGAGGTCGTGCCCGACCCGGGCGACGTCGCCCTGCCGCTCGCCGCCGGCGGCCCGGCCGCGATGCCGACCACCGACGCCGACGGCGTCGCCGTCTCGGACGGGACGCTGCTCGACGCCCGTGCGGGGGAGCGCTACCGCGGCGAGCACGAGCCCGTGGACCCCCGGGCCGGCCACATCCCCGGCGCCGTCAGCGCCCCGACGACGGCGAACCTCACCGCCGCCGGCACCTTCCTGCCCGCGACGGACCTGCGGGCCCGCTTCGAGGCCCTCGGGGCCCTCGGGGCCGGCGGCGCCACCGGCGCCGCGGTGGCCGTGTACTGCGGCTCGGGAGTGACCGCGGCCCACGAGATCGCCGCCCTGACGAGCCTCGGTGTGCCCGCGACGCTCTACCCGGGCTCGTTCTCCCAGTGGTCGTCGGACCCGGCGCGCGACGTCGTCACCGGCGCCTGAACCCCGGCACCGGGAGTGACCAGCAGGCACACCGCCGTGCGCTGGCAACCGCCTCCTCTGTCGCTGCGCGACGATTACCCGCAAGATTGGTCCGCCAGGCGCACAGTCGTGCGCTCACGGGATGGGCGTGGTCCCGGATGTGACAGAGAACTCGCTACCATGCAGGACCATGGTCACTGCCACTGCGCCGACGAAGCCGCGACGCGCCAACGGCACCACCGTCGCCCTGAAGTGGGCGATGGCGGTCTCGGGAATCGTCTTCGTCCTGTTCGTCCTGCTCCATATGTACGGCAACCTCAAGATGTTCTCGGGCCAGGAGGCGTTCGACTCCTACGCCGAGTCGCTGCGGGACCTGCTCTACCCGTACCTGCCGCGCATGGGCTTCCTGTGGATCCAGCGCATCGGCCTGCTCGTGGCGCTCGCGGTGCACGTCGTCGCCGCCGTGACGCTCTGGCGCCGGGCGCGCGAGGCGCGCCGGGACCGCTACGTGATGCACAAGCGCCTCGCCCAGACGTACTCGGCGCGCACGGTGCGGTGGGGCGGGCTGATCCTGCTCGCGTTCATCGTCTTCCACATCCTGCAGTTCACGACGCTGACCATCAACGTCGGCGGCACCTTCGACAGCCCGTACGAGCGGTTCGTCGCCGCCTTCGAACACTGGTGGCTCTACCTCGTCTACCTCGTCGCGATCGTCATGCTGACCATGCACGTGCGGCACGGGGTGTGGAGCGCGCTGCAGACCCTCGGTGCGTCCAACCGCCGTCGCCAGGGCGCGATCAACGCCACCGCCTACCTCGTCGCCGCGGCGCTGCTGGTCGGGTTCATGGCCCCCCCGACCGCCGTCCTGCTCGACTTCGTCAACTGAGGAACGAGAAGATGACAACGACTGACACGCTCGTCGCCGGCCTGTACAGCGAGGGCGAGGCGCTCGTCGACAGCAAGGAGCCCGCCGGCCCGCTCGCCGAGCGGTGGTCCACGCGCAAGTTCTCCGCCCGCCTGGTCAACCCCGCCAACCGCCGCAAGCTCCACGTGATCATCGTCGGCACGGGCCTGGCCGGGGCGTCCGCCGCCGCCACGCTCGGCGAGGCCGGCTACCAGGTCAGCTCGTTCTTCTACCAGGACTCCCCGCGGCGCGCGCACTCCATCGCCGCCCAGGGTGGGATCAACGCCGCGAAGAACTACAAGAACGACAACGACTCCGTCTACCGGCTGTTCTACGACACGGTCAAGGGCGGGGACTTCCGGGCGCGGGAGTCCAACGTGTACCGCCTCGCCGAGGTCAGCGCGAGCATCATCGACCAGGCCGTGGCCCAGGGCGTGCCGTTCGCCCGTGAGTACGGCGGCCTGCTGGACAACCGCTCGTTCGGCGGCGTGCAGGTCTCGCGCACCTTCTACGCCCGTGGGCAGACCGGCCAGCAGCTGCTCATCGGCGCCTACCAGGCGCTCGAGCGCCAGGTGGCGGCCGGCACCGTGACCACGTTCTCCCGGCACGAGATGCTCGAGCTCGTCGTCGTCGACGGGCGCGCACGCGGCATCATCGTGCGCGACATGGTCACCGGTGCCATCGAGACCCACCTGGCCGACGTCGTCGTCCTGGCCACGGGCGGCTACGGCAACGTCTTCTACCTCTCCACCAACGCGATGGGCTCCAACGTCACCGCGACCTGGCGCGCGCACCGCAAGGGCGCCCACTTCGCCAACCCCTGCTACACCCAGATCCACCCCACGTGCATCCCGGTGTCGGGCGACTACCAGTCCAAGCTCACCCTCATGAGCGAGTCGCTGCGCAACGACGGGCGCATCTGGGTGCCCAAGGCGCCGGACGACACCCGCGACCCGCGGGAGATCCCCGAGGCCGAGCGGGACTACTACCTCGAGCGGATCTACCCCGCCTTCGGCAACCTCGTGCCCCGCGACATCGCCTCACGCGCGGCGAAGTACGTCTGCGACGAGGGGCGCGGGGTGGGACCGGAGGTCGGCGGCGTCCGGCGCGGGGTCTACCTCGACTTCGCCGACGCCATCGCCCGCCTGGGCAAGGCGTCCGTCGCGGCGAAGTACGGCAACCTCTTCGACATGTACCAGCGCATCACGGGCGAGGACCCCTACGAGGTCCCCATGCGCATCTACCCGGCCGTGCACTACACGATGGGCGGGCTCTGGGTGGACTACGACCTCCAGTCCTCCGTGCCGGGGCTCTTCGTCGCCGGCGAGGCGAACTTCTCCGACCACGGCGCCAACCGCCTGGGCGCCTCCGCGCTCATGCAGGGCCTGTCGGACGGGTACTTCGTCCTGCCGAACACCATCAACGACTACCTCGCGGACGGCCCCTTCGAGAAGGTCCCCGCCGACCACCCCGCCGTCGTCGAGGCCGTCGAGTCCGTCCGGTCGCGCATCGCGCGCCTCCTCGGCGCCCGCGGCACACGGTCCGTCGACTCCTTCCACAAGGAGCTCGGCCACATCATGTGGGAGTACTGCGGGATGGAACGCACCGAGGAGGGCCTGCGCCTGGCCATCGGGCGCATCCGTGAGCTGCGCGAGGAGTTCTGGCGCGACGTGCGCGTGCTGGGCACCAACGAGGAGCTCAACCAGGCGCTCGAGCGGGCCAACCGGGTGGCCGACTTCATCGACCTCGGCGAGCTCATGTGCATCGACGCGCTCCACCGGCGCGAGTCCTGCGGCGGGCACTTCCGGGCGGAGTCGCAGACCCCGGACGGGGAGGCGCTGCGCGACGACGAGCACTTCGCCTACGTCGCCGCGTGGGAGTGGGGCGGCGACGGCGTCCCGGTCCTGCACAAGGAAGACCTCAACTACGAGTACGTCGAGATGAAGCAGCGGAGCTACAAGTGAAGATCACCCTCAACGTCATGCGCCAGGCCTCCGCGGCCGCCGAGCCCCGCCTGGTCGCCTACGAGCTCGTGGGGATCTCCGAGGACATGTCTTTCCTCGAGATGCTCGACGTCCTCAACGAGGAGCTCACCCAGCGCGGCGAGGACCCCGTGGCGTTCGACTCCGACTGCCGCGAGGGCATCTGCGGCATGTGCGGCATCGTCATCAACGGCGTCGCCCACGGGCCCGAGCGGACCACCACGTGCCAGCTCCACATGCGCTCGTTCAAGGACGGCGACTCCATCACCCTGGAGCCGTGGCGCGCCAGCGCGTTCCCGGTGATCAAGGACCTCGTCGTGGACCGCACCGCCTTCGACCGGATCGTCCAGGCCGGCGGCTACATCTCGGTCAACACCGGCGCGGCGCCGGACGCCCACGCGGTCCCGGTGCCCAAGGCCGCCGCCGACCGGGCCTTCGAGGCGGCCGCCTGCATCGGGTGCGGCGCCTGCGTGGCGGCCTGCCCCAACGCCTCGGCGATGCTCTTCACCGCGGCCAAGGTCACGCACCTCGGCCTGCTGCCCCAGGGCCAGCCCGAGCGGGAGGCGCGGGTGGTCAGCATGCTCCACCAGCACGACGCCGAGGGCTTCGGTGGGTGCACGAACATCGGTGAGTGCGCCGCCGTGTGCCCCAAGGAGATCCCGCTCGACGTCATCGGCACCCTCAACGCCGACCTCGGCATGGCGATGCGCGCCGGCCGCTGAGACGCGTGCGACGACGCCCGGGGCCGTCCCGTACCGGCACCGGAGGCCTCGCCGTCTCGGTCCCTGGTCCTTCGGCGTTCCGCGGGGCACCGCCCGGCCGCCGGAGCTAGGTTGAGGGAGGGCGGGGGGTCCGCCTCGGTCCAGAGATGAGAGTTCCCGTTCATGACAAGATTCCACACCGTCCGAGCCGCTGTCGGTCTGATCCTCTCCGTCGCCGTGGTCGCCGGGTGCGGGTCGTCCGGCGACGACGAACGAGCCGCCGGCAACGAGGAGGCCGCGGTCATCCACGTCGGCTCCCTCTACGAGCCGCAGAACCTCAGCAACGTCGACGGCGGCGGCCAGGGCGTGACGGAGGCGCTGAACGGTAACGTCTACGAGAGCCTGTTCAAGCTGACGGACGACGGCGAGCTCGAGAACCTCCTCGCCGAGGACTACTCGGTCAGCCCCGACGGCCTGACGTACACCGTCACGCTGCGCGAGGGTGTCGCGTTCCACTCCGGCAAGCCGGTGACGTCCGAGGACGTGAGGAGCAGCGTCGAGCGGGTCACGGCGGAGTCCTCGCAGTCGGCGCGGAAGTCCTCGTTCGAGCCGCTGGCCTCCATCGAGACGCCGGACGAGCGGACGGTGGTCTTCACGCTCGCGACTCCGTCGATCTCCTTCCCCTACAACCTCTCCTACGTGTGGATCGTCAACACCGACGCCGGGGACCTCAAGACGGAGGAGGACGGGACCGGGCCCTACACCGTGGGCGACTGGACCCGCGGGTCCAGCCTGTCGCTGGCCCGGTGGGACGAGTACTGGGGCGAGCCGGCGGCCAACGCCGAGGTGGTCTTCCAGTACTTCACGGACGCCAGCGCCATGGGCAACGCCCTGCTGACCAACGAGGTGGACATCCTCACCTCGGTCCAGAGCCCCGACGCCCTGGCGCAGTTCGAGGGCAACCCCGACTACACGATCGCGGAGGGCACCTCGACCACCAAGGAGCTCCTCGCGTTCAACGACCAGATGGCGCCCTTCGACGACGTCCAGGTCCGCAAGGCGGTCTACTCGGCCATCGACCGGGAGAAGCTGCTGAGCTCGATCTGGGGCGACTACGGGACGCTCATCGGCTCGATGGTCCCGCCGACCGACCCCTGGTACGAGGACCTCACGGACGTCAACCCCTACGACCCCGCGCTCGCGGAGGAGCTCCTCGCCGAGGCCGGGCTCCCGGACGGGTTCTCGTTCACGCTGGACACGCCGACCTACGACCCGCACCCGACCGTGGCCGAGTTCGTGCAGAGCGAGCTGGCCAAGGTGGGCGTGACGGTGGAGATCAACCCGATCTCCGCCGACGAGTGGTACACCAAGGTTTTCCAGGAGCGAGACTTCGAGGCCACGCTCCAGGAGCACGTCAACGACCGCGACGTCGTCTGGTACGGCGACCCCGACTTCTACTGGGGCTACGACAACCCCCAGGTCACCGCCTGGGTCCAGGAGGCGGAGCAGGCCGCCACCCCGGAGGAGCAGACGGAGAAGCTGCGCCTGGTGAACCGACAGATCGCGGAGGACGCGGCCAGCGCCTGGCTGTACCTCCACCCGCAGATCGTGGTCTCCTCGAGCGACGTCTCCGGCTACCCGGTCAACGGCCTGAACTCGCAGTTCTTCGTCTACGACATCACCAAGGGCTGACGCGGACCGCAGCCGGGCACCGGATCCCCGCCCGGCCGGGCGGGGATCCGGCCCGGGTGAGCACCCCGCACCCCCGAGACCCGGCCGGAGGGCGCCGTCGCGCGCACGAGAGGAGGATGAACGCCGTGGCACGCTACGTCGCGCGACGGACGCTGTTCCTTCTCCTGTCGCTCGCCGTCGCGATGGTGGTGATCTTCGCGCTGCTCAGGTTGCTCCCCGGGGACCCGGCGAACGCCCTGCTCTCGGTCAACGCGACGCCCGAGCAGATCGCGGCGGCACGGGAACAGGTGGGCGCCGACGAGCCCGTTCTCGCCCAGCTCACCACCTGGGTCGGGCAGGTGCTCGCCGGTGACCTGGGCACGTCGTTCGTCAGCGGTCGCGAGGTGCTGCCGGACGTCGTCGACCGCCTCGGGGTGACCATCCCACTGACGCTGTTCGCGTTCGTCCTCGCCGCGTCGCTGGCGAGCGTGGTCGGGTTCGTCGCCGCGTACCGCGCGAACCGCTGGTACGGCGTCGTCCTGTCCGGGCTGGCGCAGCTCGGCATCGCGGTGCCGGTCTTCTGGGTGGGCATGGTGCTGGTGTGGATCCTCGCGCTCGACCTGGGCCTGTTCCCGTCCGGAGGTTACCCCCGCGCGGGGTGGGCCGAGCCCGCGGAGGCGCTGCGCTACCTGACGCTTCCGGTGGCGACCGTCGTGACCGTCATGACCGCCTCGCTCGCGCGCTACGTGCGCTCCGCCACCCAGGACGTGCTGGGCAGCGACTACCTGCGCACCGCCCGCTCCCTCGGGTCCAGCCTGCCGCACGCGTTCTGGCGGCACGGCCTGCGCAACGCATCCGTGCCGGTGATCGCGATCCTGGGCGTGGAGCTGGCCACGACCCTGCTGGGCGCCGTCGTCGTCGAGAGCGTGTTCTCCCTGCCGGGGCTGGGCAGCATGCTCGTGCGGGCCATCGCCCAGCACGACTACCCGAGCATCCAAGGGGTCCTGCTCGTCACCACCTTCCTCGTGCTGGTGATCGGCTTCGCTGCCGACCTGCTCCAGCGCGTCGTCGACCCGCGGCTGCGCCGCAGGACCACGGGGACGGCCGCATGACGACGACGCCCGGTCTCGAGCCCGTCGACGTCCCGGTCGCGCCGCGCGCCCGGCGTCGCCGGCCCTCGCCGACCCTGGTGGTGGGCGTCGTGCTGCTCGCTGTCGTTGCGGCGGTGGCGGCGTTGTCCCTGGTGTGGCTGCCCTACGAGCTCTCCGACACCTCCGGCGGCCGGCTCGAGCCTCCCGGCCCCGACCACTGGCTGGGCACCGACACGCTCGGGCGCGACCTCCTCAGCCAGACCATGGTCGGCACCCGCATCGCGCTGACGGTGGGGCTGGGCGCGACGGCGGTGGCCGTCGTCGCCGGGGTGGTCGTCGGCATCCTCGCCGCCCTGACCCCGCCCTGGCTCGACGACACCGTCGCCTCGGCCCTGGACATCCTCATCGCCTTCCCGACGCTGCTGCTCGCCATGCTCATCGTGGCGGCGCAGGGCTCGAGCCTGTGGACCGTCCTGCTGGCTATCGGCGTCGGCGCCTCGGCCGTCGTGGCACGCTTCACCCGCATCCTGAGCCGGCGCGTGCTCTCGCAGCAGTACGTCACCGCCGCCCGCACGTCCGGCACCGGGGTGCCGGGGATCGTCGTCCGGCACGTGCTGCCGAACATCTGGCCGAGCCTGGTGGTCAACGTCGCGGTGCTGTTCGGGGTGGCGGTGCTGGCAGAGGCGAGCCTGTCGTACCTCGGCCTGGGCGTGCCCCCGCCCAACGCCTCGCTCGGCCGGCTGCTGCAGGAGGCGCAGGGCACCGTGGTGACCGCCCCGTGGGCCGCCGTGGCGCCCGGACTCGTCATCGTGGCCATGGTGCTCGGCGCCAACTTCCTCGCCGACGGGCTCCGCGACCGTTTCGACCCGACCCGTGGGAGGAGCCGATGAGCGCTCCGGCCGATCCGGGGGTGCCGGAGCTCGCCGTGGACCGGCTCACGGTCCTGGCCGACGGCGGACGCCGGCTCGTCGACGGCGTGTCCTTCACCGTGCGGAGCGGGCAGCGGCTGGGCGTGATCGGTGAGTCGGGTTCCGGCAAGTCCCTCACCGCGCTCGCCGTCGCCGGCCTCCTGGGTCCGGGGCTCAGCGCGGCGGGGTCGGTGCGCCTGGCGGGCACGGAGGTGATCGGCGCGAACGAGGCGACCCTGAACCGGGTTCGTGGCTCGGTGGTGTCCCTGGTGTTCCAGGAACCCTTGACGGCGCTCGACCCCCTGATGCGGGTGGGCCGGCAGGTTGCCGGGCCGCTGCGCCGGCACCGTGGCCTGCGCGGGGCCGAGCTGCACGAGGGGGTGCTCCGTCTCATGCGCGAGGTCGCCCTGCCCGACCCGGAGCGGCTGGTGCGGTCCTTCCCGCACGAGATGTCCGGCGGGCAGCGTCAGCGGGTCGCGATCGCGATGGCCTTGGCGTGCGAGCCGGCCGTGCTGATCGCGGACGAACCCACGACCGCCCTGGACGTGACCGTGCAGGCGGAGATCCTCGAGCTGCTCCTGCGGGTGGTGCGCGAGCACGGCACCGCGCTGGTGTTCGTCTCGCACGACATGGCCGTCATCTCGGAGGTGACCGAGCGCGTGGTCGTGATGCGCGATGGTGCCGTCGTGGAGGAGGGCGACGTCGCCGACGTCATCGCCACACCCAGGCACCCCTACACGAGACGTCTGGTCGACAGCGCCCGGGCCCTCGACGCGGCGCTGGCCGGCCGCGCGCCCGCCGCCGGGGGGACGACGGCGGGGGCGACGCCATGACGCCGCTCCTCGGGCTCGAGGGCGTCTCCTACCGGTACCGCGGTGCCACGGCGGACGCCCTCGATGGTGTGACCCTGACGGTCGAGCGCGGCGTCAGCCTGGGGATCGTGGGGGAGTCGGGCTCGGGAAAGTCCACCGCGCTGTCGCTGCTGCTCGGGCTGGTGCGCCCGACGGCGGGTCGCGTCGTCGTCGACGGCGAGGCCCTGAACCTCGCGGACCGTCGACGGCGCCGCGAGTTCCGCCGCCGGGTGCAGGTGGTCTACCAGGACCCGTACTCCTCGCTGGACCCGCGCCAGCGCGTGGACCGGATCGTGTCGGAGCCGCTGGTCTCGCTCGGGCTGAGCCGCGGACGCGTGGCGCTGCGGTCAGCGGTTGCGAAGGCCCTCGCCGACGTCGACCTCGACGGTGACGCCGCCCGCCGCTACCCGCACGAGTTCTCCGGTGGTCAACGACAGCGGATCGCCATCGCGCGGGCCCTCGTCACCGGGCCGTCGGTGCTGCTGGCCGACGAACCGGTCAGCGCGCTGGACCTGAGCACGCGCCTGGGCGTCATCGCCCTCCTCGAACGCCTCAAGCAGGAGAAGGGCCTGACCGTGGTGATGGTCTCGCACGACGTCAGCGCCGTCGCGGCCCTGTGCGAGCGCATCGTCGTGCTCAAGGACGGCCGTCTCGTCGAGCGCGGGGCCACACGTGAGGTTCTCGACCGGCCACGCCAGCCGTACACGCAGCGGCTCCTCGCCGCCGTTCCGCGGCTGTCACCGGGACCGCTCCCGTGACCGGCCCGGCCCCAGCCTGACCGGTCACGCAGCCGACCGTCGATATGCGCCGACGGGGCCCCGCCCGGGCGACTACCCTGGTCCGGTGAGCGATCCCATCGTCCTCGGCATCGAGACCTCCTGCGACGAGACCGGCGTGGCACTGGTGCGCGGGCGCGAGCTGTTGGCCGACGTCACCGCCTCCTCCATGGACGAGCACGCCCGGTTCGGCGGCATCGTCCCCGAGGTCGCCTCCCGCGCCCACCTCGAGGCGTTCCTCCCCACGGTCGACGCCGCACTCGCCGCGGCCTCGCTGGACCTGGCCGACGTCGACGTGGTCGCGGTGACCGCCGGGCCCGGCCTCGTCGGCTCGCTCACGGTCGGGTCGGCCGGGGCCAAGGCGCTGGCGCTGGCCACCGGCAAGCCCCTGTACGGGGTCAACCACGTCATCGGTCACGCCGCGGTCGACGAGCTCGTCCACGGCCCCTTCCCCGAGCGCTTCATCGCGCTCGTGGTCTCCGGCGGCCACACCTCGCTCCTGCGCGTCGGTGACATCGCCACCGACGTCGTCGAGCTCGGGCAGACCCTCGACGACGCGGCCGGGGAGGCCTTCGACAAGGTTGGCCGCCTCCTGGGGCTGCCCTACCCGGGCGGCCCGCACGTCGACCGGCTCGCCCGCACCGGCGACCCGGAGGCGATCCGCTTCCCCCGCGGACTCTCGGCCGGCAAGGACAAGGTGCGCCACGCCTACGACTTCTCCTTCTCCGGCCTCAAGACGGCCGTGGCCCGGTACGTCGAGGGCTGTCAGGACCGCGGCGAGGAGGTCCCCGCGGCCGACGTCGCCGCGGGCTTCTCGGAGGCGGTGGCCGACGTCCTCACCCGCAAGGCGCTCGACGCGTGCGCCGTGGACGGGATCGACACCCTGGTCATCGGCGGCGGCTTCTCGGCCAACTCGCGCCTGCGCGAGCTCGCGGCCGAGCGGGCGGCCGAGCGCGGCATCACCCTGCGGATCCCGCCCATCCGGTACTGCACCGACAACGGGGCGATGATCGCGGCGCTCGGCGCGGCGCTCGTCCGGGCCGGGGCCGCACCCTCGTCGCTGGAGCTACCCACCGACTCGGGCATGCCGCTGGAGACCATCCGGGTCTGAGGCTCCCGGTGGTGCCCGCGGGTTCCACCGGCGCCCGCCCGCGCTCCCGTCAGCCGCCGTCGCGTCGGGCGTCGACCGGTCCCGGCGGCGTCCCGTCAGGCATCGAGCGGTCAGGCCCCCACCGGTTCCCGGCGCCGTCCGGGCAGGACCCGCCACAGCCGCGACGTCGTCACGAAGAGCGCGGCCGCCCCGACGAGGCCCCACGGGACCGTGCTCGTCACCTCGAGGGAGGCCGCGTCCGCGGAGCGGACGACCGTGACCTCCGTCCACAGCAGCCGGGCGCTCGCGCCGCCGGGCAGGTCGGGCGCGACCTGTGCCAGCGCGGAGGCGAAGACGGCCAGTGCGACGAGGCACAGGAGGAGCCAGCCGGTCGCCCAGCTCAGGCCGAGGGCCCACCGGACCCGGCCCGGGGGCAGTGCGGCGATGTACTCCTGGGCGAGGGCCCGGGCACTGCCGAGCGAGGCCACGGCCTCACGCATCGAGGAGTGGGCGGCGGCCTCGTCGAGGTGGGTGCGCAGCTGGGCCCGCACCGCCCGTCGCTCGTGACCGGGGTGCTCGTCCATCCACAGGGCCAGGCCGGCGAGGTAGGCCTCGCGGCGGGCGGTGTGGTCATGGGGACTCCTCGGTTCGTGGCGGCGGGGTCAGGGCCATGCGGACGACGTTGCCCAGCTGCTGCCAGGCACGGCGCTGCTCGGCCAGGTGGGTCAGGCCGGCCGCGGTGGGCGCGTAGTACTTGCGGGCGGGCCCGGACGCGGACGGCACGAGGTAGGAGCGCAGGTGGCCCTCGCGCTCGAGACGTGCCAGCACCGGGTAGACCGACCCGGCGGAGATGTCGGTCAGCCCCGTCTCCTGCAGGCGCACGACGAGGTCGTAGCCGTAGGAGTCGCGCTGGCGCAGGACCGCCAGGACGAGCATCGGCAGGACGCCCTTGAGCAGCTGGGGGTCGCGCGGGGGAGCAGGGGCCACGCTGCGACGGTATCGCCGACTACTGGGTGATGACAAGTACCTGTCGATGCGGAGGAGCGGCCACGAGCGCGCCGGGACTCAGAGCGGGTGGCCCGCGCGCATCTCCCGGACCAGGGACTCCACGACCCCGTCGAGACCAGACCCTCCCGCGACGGCGAGCTGGCGCTGGTACGAGGCTCCGCCGTCGACGATCGCGGCGACGTCCGCGAGCTCCTCGACGCAGCCGAGGCGCTCGGCGACGGGCGCGAGCTCGGTGAGCATGCGGCTGACCGTCTCGCCGACCAGCTCCTCCTCGCCCGCGTCGTCGAGGATGAGGATGGCCTCCATCCCGTACCGGGCGGCGCGCCACTTGTTCTCCACCGCGAACCACCGTGGGACGGTGGGCAGCTCCAGCCCGCGGTCGAGCATCGTCGAGTAGTGCTCGACCAGGCAGTGGGTCAGCGCGGAGAGCGCCACCGTCTCGCGCAGGGTGGGTGAGGCGTCGCAGACCCGCACCTCGATCGTGCCCAGCCGCGGCGACGGACGGATGTCCCAGCGCAGCTCGTCGAAGGAGTCGATCACGCCCGTGCGGGTCATGTCCCCGACGAAGTGCTCGAGATCCGCCCAGCGCCCGAACTGGTACGGGATGCCGGCCGTCGGCAGCTGCTGGAACATCATCGCCCGGTTCGAGGCGTAGCCGGTGTCCTCACCGGCCCAGAAGGGCGAGGACGAGGCGAGCGCCTGCAGGTGGGCGAACCGGGTGAGCAGCGCGCCGATGATCGGCAGCACCTTGGCGCGGTCCTCGATGCCGACGTGGACGTGCACGCCGTAGAGCAGCATCTGCCGGCCCCACCAGCGGGTCCGGTCCATGAGGGTGGCGTAGCGGTCCTGGTTGGTGACCTTCTGGAAGGCCGGCCGCGCGAACGGGTGCGTGCCGGCGCCGACCAGCTCGATGCGCAGCGGGTCGGTCACCGCGCGCAGGTCCGTCACCGCGCGCGCGAGGTCGGCGCCCGCCTGGCCGACGCTCTCGCTGACGCCGGAGACGACCTCGACGGTGTTGAGCAGCAGCTCGGGGTGGACGTTGGGGTGACCGCGGCCGCCGGGGAGGGCGACGCCGTCGAGGACGGCGGTGGCGGCCTGGCGCAGGTCGCCAGAGTCGGCGTCGACGAGCTGGAGCTCCCACTCCAGACCGACCGTCGAGCGCCGCGAGGGGGCGAAGGGCAGGTCCACGGGGCCAGTGTGCCGTGCGTGGCGCCCGGCCGCGAAGCACGCCCGGGCCGGGGTGGCCCACGAGCGCGGGCGGCCGGACCGTGCTCGGGACCAAGGGCCCGTTCCCGGACATAGCGGGACGAGGACGCTGGGACGAGCGTGTCCTGTGTCACAGCACCGACCGATGCTGCAGGGCACCGGCTCGGAGGAACCATGAAGGCACTCGTCTACCACGGACCCGGCAACAAGGCCTGGGAGGACGTCCCGGACCCCACGATCATCGACCCCACCGACGTCGTCGTGAAGGTGGAGACCACCACCATCTGCGGGACCGACCTGCACATCCTCAAGGGCGACGTCCCCGCCGTCACCGACGGACGCATCCTCGGCCACGAGGGTGTCGGCACGATCACCGAGGTCGGCGCCGCGGTGACCACCCTCAAGGTCGGTGACCGGGTCATCATCTCGTGCATCAGCGCGTGCGGCTCCTGCTCGTACTGCCACCAGGGCCTGTACGCGCACTGCCTCGCGGACGAGGGTGCGAGCGGGATCGGCTGGATCTTCGGCCACCTCATCGACGGCACCCAGGCGGAGTACGTCCGCGTGCCCTTCGCCGACAACTCCCTGTACAAGGTGCCCGAGGGCGTCTCCGACGACGCCGCCGTCATGCTCTCCGACATCCTGCCCACCGGGTTCGAGATCGGCGTGCGGTACGGCAAGGTGGAGCCGGGCGACGTCGTCGCCGTCGTGGGTGCCGGGCCGGTCGGTCTGGCCGCCATCATGACCGCGGGCCTCTACGGCGCGGCGCGCGTCATCGCCATCGACCTCGACGACAACCGGCTCGAGATGGCCAAGGCCTTCGGCGCCACCGACGGCGTCAACAGCGGGTCGCCGGACTTCGTCGAGACGGTCAAGGCCATGACGGACGGTCTCGGTGTCGACGTCGCGATCGAGGCCGTCGGCATCCCGGCGACCTTCGACACGTGCCTCAAGCTCGTCCGGCCCGGTGGCTCGGTCGCCAACGTCGGCGTCCACGGCAAGGCCGTCGAGCTCCCGCTGCAGGACCTGTGGATCCAGGACATCGCGATCACCATGGGCCTGGTGAGCACGTCGACGACGTCGATGCTCCTCAAGCTCGTCGCCCAGAAGAAGCTGCCGGCCGAGAAGTTCGCGACCCACCGCTTCACCTTCGACCAGATGCTCGAGGCCTACGACACCTTCGGCCGCGCCGCCGAGACGAAGGCGCTCAAGGTGGTCATCTCTGGCTGATCCGCCCAGGCGCGCCGCGGAGTGCTCCGCGGCGCGCCCTCGCGCGTGCGGCGCGCCGTGGCCTTGGCCGGCCCGGGCGCTGTCACACCGGCTCGACGACGATCACGACCTGGCGTCCGGCGAGGCGGGTCAGGACCACCGTCGCGCTCGCCCGCCCGGCGAGTCCCAGCCGCCGACGGAGCTGCTCCGGCTCGACGGCGGTGCCCCGCTTCTTGATGGTCAGGGCGCCCACGTCCCGGGTCCGGAGGTACTCGCGCAGCCGCTTGAGACCGAAGTCGAACAGGTCGAGCACCCGGTAGGAGGTGGCGAACGGGCTCGCGGCCGGGGCGTCACCGGTGAGGTAGGCGATGTCCTCGTTCACCAGTCCGGCGCCGATGTCCTCGGCCAGCCGGGCCACGAGACCCGCGCGGATGACCGCACCGTCGGGCTCGTGGAGGAACGCCGCCAGCGGGCGTACCTGCCCGGCGCGCACCGGTGCGTCCGCCGGGACGGGGGCGGGCTCGGCGAGCACGGCCGTGCCGCGCGGCCCGAGGACGAGGGCCGAGCGGCCCGGGCCCTCGGGGGCGAGGCCGGCGAACCACAGGCCCGCCTCGACGACGTCACCGTCGACGCTGACCCACTGCGCGTGCGCGTCGGCGGGCAGGGCGGCGTGGGGGATGCCGGGCGCGACCTTGAGGCCGAGGTCCGGCACCCGGGTCCGCAGGTCCAGCAGGGCCCCCAGCGGCGGGGAGTACGCCGCCGGGTCGAAGACGCGCCGGCCACCGCCGGTGCGGCGGGCCGGGTCGGCGAAGACGGCGTCGACCCCGTCGAGGGAGACCGCCAGGGCGTCGCCGTGGCGGACCTCCACCCCGGGGAAGCGAGCGAGGTTGGCGGCGGCCAGGGCCGCCGTCGCCGCGTCGGCCTCGACGGCCAGGACGCGGACGCCGGCGTTGGCGAGGGCCATGGCGTCCCCGCCCAGGCCGCAGCCGAGGTCCGCGACCAGGCCGGCGCCCGCGGCGGCGTAGCGCCGGGCGTGGTGCGCCGCCACCTCCCGGCGGGTGGCCTGCTCCAGGCCGGCCGGGGTGAGGTACATCGTCGCCGCGGCGTCGCCGAACTTCGCCCGGGCGCGCTGGCGCAGCCGGGCCTGGGTCAGGGCCGCTGCCACGATGGCAGGGTCCGTCCCCCGCGCGCGCAGGGCCGTGCCCAGACGCAGCGCGTCCACCTCGGCGTAAGGGGGCAGACCCTCCAGGAGGGCCCGGCCCTCGGGGCTGAGCAGTGCGGCGACGGCGGAGGGGTCCACCCGTCGATCGTGCCACCGACCGGCCGGCGGGGACACGTTGGCACTCACCTTGACCGAGTGCTAACTCACGCCTAGATTGGCACCAGACGCGGCCGCTGGCCGCGGCAGCGCCTCCGGAACCTGACGCGCCCGACCCCCGCGACGGCGGGCGTCCACGGTGATGGTGGCGTCATCCCTGATCCGTCCAATCACATGCGAAGGGGAGGTCCGCAGTGTCGGTCTCCATCAAGCCGCTCGAGGACCGTATCGTCGTCCAGACCCTCGAGGCCGAGCAGACCACGGCGTCCGGTCTGGTCATCCCGGACACCGCCAAGGAGAAGCCCCAGGAAGGCACCGTCCTGGCTGTCGGTCCGGGCCGTGTCGACGACAACGGCAACCGCGTCCCGCTCGACGTCGCCGTCGGCGACGTCGTCATCTACAGCAAGTACGGCGGCACCGAGGTGAAGTACGCCGGCGAGGACTACCTCATCCTCTCCGCGCGCGACATCCTCGCGATCGTCGAGAAGTGACCCGCGCCTGACAGCGCGACGAAGCCCCGGCCTCCTGGTGGAGACCGGGGCTTCGTCAACTGGGGCAGACCGGGGCCTCGTCTCTTGGAGCAGACCGGGGCTTCGTCATCTCGAGTGGTCACCAGGCCCGGGGCGAGCGCGGTCACGGTGGACGAGACGTGAACCGCGCCTGACGGCGCGACGAAGCGGCTGACAGCGCGACGAGGCCCCGGCCTCCCGAAGGAGACCGGGGCCTCGTCGTGCTGGTCGAGTGGTCACGCGCCGGGCGTGCGGAGTGTCGGCGCCGAGCCGCCGGGGCTCCCCTGCAGGCCCAGGCCGCCCGCAGCGGTCAGGAGGCGCGGCGCTCGGTGGTGCCGGAGAGGATGGACAGGCGGTCGTCCTCGCTGAGGCCGCCCCAGACGCCGTACGGCTCACGGACCTTGAGCGCGTGCTCCCGGCACTCGTTGATCACCGGGCAGGTGGCGCAGACGGCCTTCGCTGCCTCGTCGCGCCGGCGGCGGGTACCCCCACGCTCACCCTCCGGGTGGAAGAACAGGTCCGGGTCGGCATCGCGGCACGCGCCCTCGTACTGCCACTCCCAGAGGTCCATCACCGGGCCGGGAAGCCTTGACAGCTCAGCCATGTCGTTCGTCCTTCCGTCACGCCGACCACTCGGCGAATCGATGTTGCCGCGCTCAACCTACCAACCGATGCGCAACTTGTTCAAGCCCCTTTCGGAACTGATTCACGAAACGTTTCGTCGGCGGTGCGACCGGGTCGAGTGGCACGCGGGCATGGATCGCGTCAAGATCGCTTCATGACCATGTCGCAGAGGGTGGAGCCGAGGCGATGACGGCGACCCCCGACGCCGGCGACGGCCGAGACGACAGCGCCATCCAGGCCCAGGAGGGCGTCCCCCTGACCGTGGCTGCGGTGGCGGCCCGCCTAGGCGTGGCGGCGTCCACCCTGCGCACCTGGGACCGGCGCTACGGCCTCGGCCCCACGGCGCACGAGGCCGGCGCGCACCGGCGCTACTCGCCCGACGACGTGGCCCGGCTCGAGCGGATGCGCCACTTCACCCTCCAGGGCGTCGCCCCCGCCGACGCCGCCCGCGCGGCGATGAGCGCCGACCCCGAGGACCTCCAGCAGGCCCCGTCCCTCGACGGCGCGCCCGGGCCGTCCGTCCCGCACGAGCCGCTGCTCGTGGACCCGCTCTCCCTGGCCGCCGCCGCGATGGAGCCCGACCAGCCGCGCGTGCAGCGCATGCTCGCCCAGGAGGTCCGTGAGAAGGGCATCGTGCGCGCGTGGACGTCGCTGGCCCGGCCCGCGCTGTCGATGCTCGGCAAGCGCGACCGCTCGGACCGTCCCGGCGTGGACCCCGAGGAGATGGTCCAGGCCGCGGTGCTCACCGCGGTGCGCCACGTCACCGCACAGGCGGAACGCGGCCACCACGCCCGGACCGGCGCCGAGCCCCGGCGCACGGTCCTGCTGTGCGCCGGGCACGACCACCGGCTGCGCGCCCACGTCATCGGCGGTGCCCTGGCCGAGCGCGGCGTGAGCGCGCGGGTGCTGCGCGCCGAGAACGCCGGCGGTGCCGCCGACCTCCTCGCCGCCCTGGACAGCCGCGGCGCGCGGGTCCTGGCCGTCCTGGGCCACCCGCCGGGGGCCGAGGAGCTCGTCCGCGCGGTGGCCGAGCGAGGGGACATCGAGGTGTTCCTCCTCGGCGAGCACCCGCCCGACGTCTGGCTGCCCCGCGTCCGGCGGGTGCGCACGCCCTCCGCGGCGGTCGAGGAGATCGCCGGGATCCTGGAGGACTGAGCACCCGGGCCCCGCGCGGAGCGGGACGCCACGGCGGGCGCGCGCTGCGCGCACGTACTATCACGGGGTGAGCGAGACGACCGCACCCGCAGACCCGTTCGGCCTCGTGGGGCTGACCTACGACGACGTCCTCCTCCTGCCCGGGGCGACCGACGTCATCCCCTCCGAGGTCGACACCTCGAGCCGGCTGACCCGCGGGATCACCCTGCGGGTCCCGCTCGTGTCCGCGGCGATGGACACCGTCACCGAGGCCCGGATGGCCATCGCGATGGCCCGGCAGGGCGGCCTGGGCATCCTGCACCGCAACCTCTCCATCGAGGAGCAGGCCCAGCAGGTGCGCGTGGTCAAGCGCTCCGAGTCGGGCATGGTGAGCGACCCGGTGACCATCCGGCCGGACGCCACCCTGGCCGAGCTCGACGCCCTCTGCGGGCGGTACCGCGTCTCCGGGTTGCCGGTCGTCGACCGCGAGGGCGTGCTGCTGGGCATCATCACCAACCGCGACCTGCGGTTCATCCCGCCGGCGGAGTTCGCCACCCGCGCCGTCCGATCCGCGATGACCCCCATGCCGCTCGTGACCGCGCCGGTCGGCATCGCGTCGGCCGACGCCGCCGCGCTGCTGGCGAAGCACAAGATCGAGAAGCTGCCCCTCGTCGACGACGCCGGGCGCCTGCGCGGGCTCATCACGGTCAAGGACTTCGTCAAGTCCGAGCAGTACCCCCGTGCCACGAAGGACGACGACGGCCGGCTCATGGTCGGCGCCGCCATCGGCTACTGGGGCGACGCGTGGGACCGGGCCGCGGCCCTGGCCGAGGCCGGCGCCGACGTCCTCGTCGCCGACACCGCCAACGGCGAGGCGCGGCTCCTGCTGGAGATGATCGCCCGGATGAAGAAGGACAAGGCCTTCGCGTCGCTGCAGATCATCGGCGGCAACGTCGCCACCCGCGAGGGGGCGCAGGCGCTCGTGGACGCCGGGGTCGACGCCGTCAAGGTCGGGGTGGGCCCCGGGTCGATCTGCACCACCCGGGTCGTCGCCGGCGTCGGCGTCCCGCAGGTCACGGCGGTCCACCTCGCCGCCCAGGCGGCCAAGCCGGCCGGCGTGCCGGTCATCGCCGACGGCGGGCTGCAGTACTCCGGCGACATCGCCAAGGCGCTCGTCGCCGGGGCGGACACGGTCATGCTCGGCTCGCTGCTCGCCGGGTGCGAGGAGTCGCCCGGTGAGCTCATCTTCGTCAACGGCAAGCAGTACAAGCACTACCGCGGGATGGGCTCCCTCGGGGCGATGGCCTCGCGGGGACGGGTCTCGTACTCCAAGGACCGCTACTTCCAGGCCGACGTCGACACCGACGACAAGATCGTCCCGGAGGGCGTCGAGGGTCGCGTGCCCTACCGGGGCCCGCTCTCCGCCGTGGCGTACCAGCTCACCGGCGGGCTGCACCAGTCGATGTTCTACGTCGGCGCGCGCACGATCCCCGAGCTGCAGCAGCGAGGTCGGTTCGTGCGGATCACCTCGGCGGGACTGAAGGAGTCCCACCCCCACGACATCCAGATGACCGTGGAGGCCCCCAACTACGCCGGCGGGCGCTGAGCGAGGTCACCGGCGCCGGAGCCGCCCGGGGAGCCGGAACCACCCGGCGCGCCGGAGCCACCCGCGGAGCCGGGACCACCCGGCGACCACGGGCCGGCCCGGGGCCGCCGGCCCGACAGGCATCGGCCATCCGGTGTCGGGTCCGGGACCGCTCGCACCACGCTCCGCCCTCGCCGTGCGCACGCCCTCGGCCCAGCTGCGGTGGCGCACCACCTGCCAGTCGTGCAGCTCGGCGAGGGTGCGGCCCGCGAGGTCGGGGTACCGGGCGGCGATGCGCCCGAGGACGTCGAGAGTGGCGACGACGTCGACCTCGGCGGTGTGCAGGTCGGCCCCGTCGGCCACCGCGTAGTGCAGGCAGAGGTCGCCCAGTGTGCGCCGCCCCTGCCGCTCGGGGTCGAGCGCGCGGTCCAGGACCAGCGGGTCGATGACCGGCATGCAGTCGCGGCCCAGCCGCTCGGCGAGCGGGACCAGGCCGTGGCGGCGCAGCTCCCGCTCGAGGAGCGCGAGGTCGAACGCGGCGTTGTAGGCGACGAGCGGCACGCCCTCGCGCTGGGCCCGCGTGATCTCCTCGGCGATCTCCTCCAGGGCGCGGGCGGGTGGGGCGCCCTCGGCCCGGGCCCGCCCCGTGCTCACGCCGTGGATGGCGGCAGCGGGCGCCGGGATCTCCACGCCGGGGTCGATCATCCACGTGCGCACCGACGTCCCCGTGGCGTCGCGGCGCACCAGGGCGGCCGTCACGATCCGGTCGCGGTCGACGTCGACGCCGGTGGTCTCGGTGTCGAACCCGAGGAACGGCCCGTCCGGCCAGCTGGTCATGGTGGTCTCCTTCACTGCCCCCACCCTGGCACCGACCACCCACGCAGGGGTAACCCCGCGGGGACCCACCGGACCTACGCTGGGCCGGTGGACAGCCACCCCGCAGCCGGCGCCACGCCCGGGCGCGCGCGGGCGGACCTGGCGGCGCTGGCCGAGCGCGGGCGGACCGGGACCATGACGCCCCTGGGCGGCCTGCACACCTACGACGCCGCCACCGCCGTCGACTACCGCGCCGCTGCCGTCCTCGCGCTGTTCACCCCGACCGTGGCCGGCACCGAGGTCTTCCTCGTCCGCCGTGCCGACCACCTGCGCCACCACCCCGGCCAGATCGCTCTGCCCGGCGGGCGGGTGGAGCCGGACGACGCGGGGGAGGTGGGGGCGGCCCTGCGCGAGACGCAGGAGGAGACCGGCCTGGACCCGGGGCGGGTCGAGGTTCTCGGTCCGCTCCCCCCGGTCCTGGTCCCGGTGAGCCGGTACGCCGTCACCCCGGTGCTGGGCTGGACGGAGCACACCGACGTCGTCACCGTCGTCGAGCCGGGGGAGGTGCTCCACACCCTGCGGGTCCCGGTGGGCGACCTCCTCGACCCGGCAGCCCGGGCGACGGTGCGGATCGCCGCCCCCTCGGGCGCCGTCTTCCGCAGCGCCGGCTTCCGCACGAGGAGCGGCTGGGTGTGGGGCTTCACCGGCAACCTCCTCGACCACCTCTTCGCCGAGCTCGGCTGGACGCTCCCCTGGGACACCTCCCGTGAGGTGGTCTTCGGCTACGACGCCGCCCGCGGCCTCGCCGTCCCGCCCGCGGACGCCACGTGGTGAGCGCGCGCCGCAGCGGTAGCCTCGGGGCGTGAGCAACGAGATCGAGATCGGCCGGGCCAAGCGCGCACGACGCGCGTACAGCTTCGACGACGTCGCCGTCGTCCCCTCCCGGCGCACCCGCGACCCCGAGGACGTCTCGGTGAGCTGGCAGATCGACGCGTACCACGTGGACCTGCCGGTCCTCGCCGCGCCGATGGACTCCGTCATGAGCCCGGCCACCGCGATCGAGCTCGGCCGGCTCGGCGGCATCGGCGTCCTGGACCTCGAGGGTCTGTGGACCCGGTACGAGGACCCCGAGCCCATCCTCGCCGAGATCGCCGAGCTCTCCGAGGAGCGCTCGGTGGTGCGGATGCAGGAGCTCTACGCCGAGCCGGTCAAGCCCGAGCTCATCACGGCCCGCCTCAAGCAGGTCCGCGCCGGCGGCGTCACGGTGGCAGGGTCCTTGTCGCCGCAGCGCACCCAGGAGCACTGGCGCACGGTCGTCGAGGCTGGCGTCGACCTGTTCGTCATCCGCGGCACGACCGTCTCGGCCGAGCACGTCTCCTCCCGCGCCGAACCGCTGAACCTCAAGCGGTTCATCTACGAGCTGGACGTGCCCGTCGTCGTCGGCGGTGCGGCCACCTACACCGCGGCCCTGCACCTCATGCGCACCGGCGCCGCGGGGGTCCTCGTCGGCTTCGGCGGCGGGGCGGCGCACACCACGCGGCGCTCACTGGGCATCCACGTCCCCATGGCGACGGCGGTGGCGGACGTGGCCGCCGCCCGGCGGGACTACCTCGACGAGTCGGGGGGCCGCTACGTCCACGTCATCGCCGACGGCAGCGTGGGCCGTTCCGGGGACCTCGTCAAGGCCATCGCCTGCGGTGCGGACGCCGTCATGCTGGGTGCTGCCCTGGCGCGAGCGAGCGAGGCGCCCGGGCGCGGGTGGCACTGGGGGTCCGAGGCGCACCACCCCGTCCTGCCCCGCGGCGAGCGTGTGCACGTGGGCACGGTGGGCTCCCTCGCGGAGATCCTCCACGGTCCCTCGACGCAGGCGGACGGGACGGTCAACCTCATCGGCGCGCTGCGCCGGACCATGGCGACCACCGGGTACTCCGACATCAAGGAGTTCCAGCGGGTCGAGGTTGTCGTGTCCCCGTACAGCGGCTGACCTCGCGGCACCGCGTCGGTGCGAGCTGCGCGGACGCCGACCCGGGGCCCGCCCCGGGGTGGACGAGCCCGCGCACGAGGTGGAACCGGGCGCGACCGATGGGCCAGGATGGCAGCGACAACGGCGCGCGGGCGCGCCGTCGCGAACCAGGGATGGAGCAGCAGTGACGCACAGCGACCACGACTTCCGCATCGAGCACGACACGATGGGGGAGGTGAAGGTCCCGCGGGACGCGCTCTACTCCGCCCAGACCCAGCGCGCGGTCGAGAACTTCCCGATCTCCGGGCGGGGCCTGTCCGCGCACCACATCGCGGCGCTCGGGCAGGTCAAGCGCGCCGCGGCGCTGGCCAACGCCGAGCTGGGGGTCCTGCCCGAGGACGTCGCCCAGGCCGTCGCCACGGCCGCCGACGAGGTCATCGCCGGCATGCACGACCGCCACTTCCCGATCGACGTCTTCCAGACCGGCTCCGGGACGTCATCGAACATGAACGCCAACGAGGTGGTCGCCAACCTCGCCGGCACGATCCTGGGCCGACCCGTCCACCCCAACGACCACGTCAACGCCTCCCAGTCCTCCAACGACGTCTTCCCCTCCTCGATCCACATCGCGGCGATGCAGGCGGTCACGGAGGAGCTGCTGCCGGGGCTGGAGGTCCTCGCGGCGTCCCTCGAGCGCAAGGCGGAGGAGTTCGCCGACGTCGTGAAGTCCGGGCGCACGCACCTCATGGACGCCACACCGATCACGCTCGGCCAGGAGTTCTCCGGCTACGCCACCCAGATCCGGTACGGCATCGCCCGGGTCGAGGCGACCCTGCCGCGTCTCGCCGAGCTCCCGCTCGGCGGCACCGCCGTCGGCACCGGCATCAACACCCCGCCCGGCTTCTCCGCGCGCGTCATCGAGCTCATCGCCGAGAACACGGGTCTGCCGCTCGTGGAGGCCCGGAACCACTTCGAGGCCCAGGCCGCCCAGGACTCCCTCGTGGAGACCTCGGGGGCGCTGCGGACCATCGCGGTGTCACTGACCAAGATCGCGAACGACCTGCGGTGGATGGGCTCCGGGCCCCGGACGGGCCTGGGCGAGCTCGCCCTGCCCGACCTGCAGCCGGGCTCGTCGATCATGCCCGGCAAGGTCAACCCGGTCGTCCCCGAGGCGACCGTCATGGTCGCCGCGCAGGTCATCGGCAACGACGCCGCCATCGCCTTCGCCGGCGCCCAGGGCAACTTCGACCTGCTGGTCATGCTGCCGGTCATGGCACGCAACCTGCTCGAGTCCATCACCCTGGTCGGCAACGTCTCGCGGGTCCTGGCGACCAAGACCGTCGACGGGCTCGTCGCGAACGTCGAGCGCTGCCTGGAGCTGGCGGAGTCCTCGCCGTCGATCGTCACCCCGCTCAACCGGGTGATCGGGTACGAGGCGGCCGCGAGGATCGCGAAGCACTCCGTGAAGAAGGGGATCACCGTCCGCGCGGCGGTGGAGGACCTCGGCTACGTCGAGCGCGGTGAGATCACCCCCGCGCAGCTCGACGAGGCGCTCGACGTCCGGTCCATGACCGCGCCGCGCCAGGCCTGAGCCCCGCTGGTCCTGCGCCGGCGGGGCCGCGGGGCGGCGCGGACCCGGCTGGCGGTCTGCGGCGGAGGTCGGCGACGCCGACTCAGCCGGTTCGCGCCGAGTTAGCATGAACTTTCATGCCGACTCGGCCGCAACCCTGCTGAGTCGTCGCGTTCCTGCTGAGTGAGTCGGGGCTGGCGGGCGCGGGCGTGGCCGCGACCTGCTGAGTCGTCGCGTCCCTGCCGAGTGAGCCGGTGCCGGGCGTCCCCCGGCACCGGCCTCCATATCAGAGCTGGGCGAGCGCCTGCCGGGCGATGGCCAGCTCCTCGTTGGTGGGCACCACGAGGACGGCGACGCGGGCGCCGGCGGGGGAGATGACCTTGGCCTCCTTCATGCGGCCGGCGTTGAGCTCGGGGTCGATCTGCACGCCGAGGAACTCCAGGCCGCGCACGGCGTCGGCGCGCACGACGTCGTCGTTCTCCCCGACCCCCGCGGTGAAGGCCAGGACGTCCAGGCCACCCATGACGGCGGCGTAGGCGCCGATGTACTTGCGCAGCCGGTGGGTGTAGACGTCCAGGCCCACCCGCGCGGCGCTGTCACCGGCGGCGACGAGGTCGTGGAGCTCGCGCAGGTCGTTGACGCCGGTGAGGCCCTTGAGGCCGGACCGCTTGTTGAACAGGTCGTCGATCTCGTCGATGCTCATGCCCGCGTTGCGTGCGAGGTGGAACACCACGGCGGGGTCGATGTCCCCGGTCCGGGTGCCCATGACCAGCCCCTCGAGCGGCGTCAGCCCCATGGAGGTGTCCACGGCGTGCCCGCCCTTGACCGCCGACGCCGACGCCCCGTTGCCCAGGTGCAGGACGACGGTGCGCAGCTCGGCCAGGTCGCGGCCGAGGATCTCCGCCGCCCGGGTCGAGACATACTGGTGAGAGGTGCCGTGGGCGCCGTACCGGCGCACCGAGTACTGCTCGGCGACCTCACGGTCGAGGGCGTACGTGGCGGCGTCGTCGGGCAGGTTGCGGAAGAAGGCGGTGTCGAACACGGCGACGTGCGGGACGTCGGGGAAGAGCTCGCGCGCCACCCGGATGCCGGTGAGGTTCGCGGGGTTGTGCAGCGGGGCGAGCGGCGAGAGCCGCTCGATCGTGGCGAGCACGTCCTCGTCGACGCGCACGGGACCGTCGTAGTACCGCCCGCCCATGACCACCCGGTGGCCGACGGCGACGACGTTCGCCTCGGCGAGGGAGGGACCGACCTCGTCGAAGAGGCTCGTGACGATGCGCAGGCCCTCGCCGTGGTCGGCCACGGCCGTCTCGCGCTCGGTGGTCTGCGCGCCCTGCTTGTGCACGACCCGGCCCGCCGGTTCGCCGATGCGCTCGACCAGGCCCGAGGCGAGCGCCGTCCCGGCCGCGGGGTCGACCAGCTGGTACTTGATCGAGGACGACCCCGAGTTGATGACGAGGACGGTGTCGGTCATGCGGAGGCCTCCTGGGGGGCGGGTACGGGGGTGGTGGTGTCGGGTGCGGCGTCGGCGGCGGCCGCGGCGGCGGCCTTCTCGGCCTGGGCCTGGACGGCCGTGATCGCGACCGTGTTGACGATGTCCTGGACCAGGGCGCCGCGGGAGAGGTCGTTGACGGGCTTGTTGAGGCCCTGCAGGACCGGCCCGACGGCGACGGCGCCGGCCGAGCGCTGGACCGCCTTGTAGGTGTTGTTGCCGGTGTTGAGGTCCGGGAAGATGAAGACCGTCGCGCGACCCGCGACGTCGGAGTCGGGCAGCTTCGACCGCGCAACGGAGGCGTCCACCGCGGCGTCGTACTGGATCGGGCCCTCGACGAAGAGGTCGGGACGGCGCTCCCGGACGATCTCGGTGGCCGTGCGGACCTTCTCCACGTCGGCGCCCGAGCCGGACTCGCCGGTGGAGTACGAGAGCATCGCGACCCGCGGGTCCACACCGAACTGGGCTGCGGTCGCGGAGGACGAGATGGCGATGTCCGCGAGCTCCTCGGAGGTCGGGTCGGGGTTGACCGCGCAGTCGCCGTAGACGAGGACCCGGTCGGCCAGGCACATGAAGAACACCGACGACACGATCGAGGTGCCCGGCTTGGTCTTGATGATCTCGAAGGACGGCTTGATCGTGTGCGCCGTGGTGTGCGCGGCGCCGGAGACCATCCCGTCGGCGAGGCCGAGGTGGACCATCATCGTGCCGAAGTACGACACGCCCCGGACGATCTCGCGGGCCCGGTCGATCGTCATGCCCTTGTGGGCGCGCAGCCGGGTGTACTCCTCGGCGAAGTCCTGCAGCAGCGGCGAGCAGGCCGGGTCCAGGACCGTGGCGGCCTCGATGTCCAGGCCGAGCTCGGCCGCGCGGGCCCGGACCCGCGACTCGTCCCCGAGGATCGTCAGGTCCGCGACCTGGCGGGACAGCAGGGTCGAGGCGGCGCGCAGGATCCGGTCGTCCCCGCCCTCGGGCAGCACGATGTGCTGGCGGTCCGACCGCGCCCGCTCCAGGAGCGCGGACTCGAACATCAGCGGCGTGACGACCTCGCTGCGCGGCACGTCCAGGACCCGCATGAGCGACTCGGGCTCGATGTTCTGCTCGAAGACGCCCAGGGCGGAGTCGATCTTGCGCTGGGTCCCGCGCGCGAGGAGCCCGCGGGTCCCGGCCACGATCCGCGCCGCCTCGAACGTGTCGTGGCGGGTGACGATCACGGGGAGCCGGTTCCCGAGGCCCTCGACCAGGCGCAGCACCTGGGCGGAGGGGGCGTAGCCACCGTTGAGGACGACGCCGGCCAGGGACGGGAAGCCCTCGGCGGCGTGCGCCGTGGCGAGGGTGATGAGGACCTCGGGCCGGTCGCTGGCCGCGATGCACAGCTGGCCCTCGCGCAGCCGCTCCAGGACGTGCTCGGTGTTCATGCCGGAGATGAGCATGTGCTCGGCCTCGCGGCCGAGGAGCTCGGCGTCGCCCAGGATGAGCTCGCCCTCCAGGGCGGTCATGACGTCGCGCACGATGGGGGCGGACAGCAGCGGGATCTCCGGCAGCGCCCACACCGGCACGCCGAGGTCGGCGAGCCGGTCACGGACGACGTCGAGCTGGTCCGCGCCGCAGCGGTTGGCCACGACACCGACGGTCGCGGCGTGGGCCTGGTCGATCTCCCCGACGGCGATCTCGACGAGGCTGTGGATGTCCTCGGGGGAGCGGTCCAGCGCCGAGACGACCAGCAGCACCGGGGCGCCGAGGTTGGCCGCCACCCGGGCGTTGAAGGCCAGCTCGGTCGGGCCGGCGACGTCGGTGTAGTCCGAGCCGACGATGAGGACGGCCTCGCACTGGCGCGCCACGCGCTGGTAGCGGTCGACCACCGTGGCCAGGGCCGCCTCGGGGTCGGCGTGGACGGCGTCGTAGGTCACGCCCACGACGTCGTCGTAGGAGAGGTCGACGCCGTCGTGCTCGAGGAGGAGGTTGACGATGACGTCGTCCCCGCTGGCCGAGCGGGTCACCGGCCGGAAGATCCCGACCCGGCCCACCCGCCGGGCCATGAGGTCCAGCAGGCCCAGGGCCACGATGGACTTGCCCGTGTACCCCTCCGGTGAGGCGATGTAGATGCTGGAGCGCGCCATCGGGCCGTCCTTCCTCGTCGGTGCCACTACTCGTTGTCCCCGCCCGTGGCGGACGACGCCGTCGGCCCGCCGCGCTCGGTCCCGGTGTCGCCGACGTCGGGCCACACCCAGTCCGCCACGGCCGGGATGTCCTCGCCGTGCTCCCGGGTGTAGGCCCGGGCCTCGTGCCGGGCGTCGATCATCCGCTGGCGCAGGAGGCCGTGCCGGGCGGCGAGGCCGGGCACGCGGTCGATGACGTCCATGACGAGGTGGTACCGGTCGAGGTCGTTGAGCATGACCATGTCGAACGGCGTCGTCGTCGTGCCCTCCTCCTTGAACCCGCGCACGTGGAGGTTCTTGTGCCCGGTCCGGCGGTAGGTCAGCCGGTGGATGAGCCACGGGTAGCCGTGGTACGCGAACACGATCGGCCGGTCGGTGGTGAAGATCGTGTCGAAGGCGCGGTCGCTCAGCCCGTGCGGGTGCTCCTTCTCGTCCTGCAGGCGCATGAGGTCGACGACGTTGACGACCCGCACCTTCAGGTCGGGGATGTTCCGGCGGAGGATGTCCGCCGCGGCGAGGGTCTCGAGGGTAGGCACATCCCCGGCGCAGCCGAGGACGACGTCGGGCGGCGTGCCCTCGACCTCGGTGCCCGCCCACTCCCAGATGCCCAGGCCGCGTGCGCAGTGCCGGTCGGCGTCGTCGACGCCGAGGAAGTTCGGCGCGGGCTGCTTGCCGGCGACGACGACGTTGACGTACTGCTTGGAGCCCAGCACGTGCGCGTACGTCGACAGCAGGGTGTTGGTGTCCGGCGGCAGGTACACCCGGATGATGTCGGCCTTCTTGTTGACCACGTGGTCGATGAAGCCCGGGTCCTGGTGGGAGAAGCCGTTGTGGTCCTGGCGCCACACGTGGGAGGACAGCAGGTAGTTGAGCGAGGCGATGGGCCGGCGCCACGGGATGTGGTTGGTGACCTTGAGCCACTTCGCGTGCTGGTTGAACATCGAGTCGACGATGTGGATGAACGCCTCGTAGGAGCTCATCATCCCGTGCCGGCCGGTGAGCAGGTACCCCTCGAGCCAGCCCTGGCACTGGTGCTCCGAGAGCACCTCCATGACCCGCCCGGCGCGGGCGAGGTGGTCGTCGGCGTCGGTGGGCAGGTAGCCGGCGTTCCACTGCTTGTCGGTGACGTCGTAGACGTCCTGGAGCCGGTTCGAGGCGGTCTCGTCCGGACCGAAGATCCGGAAGTTGTCGGGGTTGAGGCGCACCACCTCGGTGAGGAACTTCCCCAGCACCCGGGTGGCCTCGGTCATCGGTGCACCGGGGACGTCGACCTCGACGCCGAAGTCGCGCCAGTCGGGCAGGCGCAGGTCCCGCAGGACCAGGCCGCCGTTGGTGTGCGGGTTGGCGCTCATCCGCAGGTGCCCCGCGGGGGCGAGCGAGGCGACGGCCGGGTCGAGCCGGCCCTCGTCGTCGAAGAGCTCCTCCGCGCGGTAGCTGCGCAGCCAGGCCTCGAGGTCGGCGAGGTGCTCGTCGGTGTCCCGGGCGCTGGCCAGCGGCACCTGGTGCGAGCGCCAGGAGTCCTCGGTGCGCTTGCCGTCGATCTCCTTCGGACCGGTCCAGCCCTTGGGGCTGCGGAAGACGATCATCGGCCACGCCGGCCGGTCCATGTCCGGCTCGTCGACGGCGCGGGCCTTGATCTCGGCGATCTCGTCCAGGACGACGTCGAGGAGCTCGGCGAAGCGGCGGTGGACCGCGGCGGGGTCCTCGCCGTCGAAGCCGCCGGTGAAGAAGTGGGGCTTGTGGCCGTAGCCCCGCATGAGGTCGGCCAGCTCCTCCTCGGGGATCCGGGCGAGGACGGTGGGGTTGGCGATCTTGTAGCCGTTGAGGTGCAGCACCGGCAGGACGACACCGTCCTTGGCCGGGTTGACGAACTTGTTGGAGTGCCAGGACGTGGCCAGGGGGCCGGTCTCGGCCTCGCCGTCACCGACGACGGCGAGGACGAGCAGGTCGGGGTTGTCGAACGCGGCGCCGTAGGCGTGGGAGAGGGCGTAGCCGAGCTCGCCGCCCTCGTGGATCGAGCCGGGGGTCTCGGGGGCCACGTGGGAGGGGATGCCGCCGGGGAAGGAGAACTGACGGAAGAGACGGCGCAGGCCCTCGGCGTCCTGGGTGATGTCCGGGTAGGTCTCGCTGTAGGTGCCCTCGAGGTAGGTGTTCGCCACCAGGCCCGGCCCGCCGTGCCCGGGGCCGGTGACGTACATGGCGGAGAGGTCGCGCTCGGCGATGGCCCGGTTCATGTGCGCGTAGAGGAAGTTCAGCCCCGGCGTCGTGCCCCAGTGGCCGAGCAGGCGCGGCTTGACGTGGTCGCGGTCGAGCGGCTCGCGCAGCAGGGGGTTGTCGTGGAGGTAGATCTGACCGACGGAGAGGTAGTTCGCCGCCCGCCACCAGGCGTCGACCCGCTCCAGGGTCTCGGCGTCCAGGGGGGCGGTCGTCGCGTCCGAGCGGCGCTGCCACGCGGCGGGGGCGGCGGGGGTGGTGGTCATCCTGGGACTCCTCGGTGAGAAGGGCGCGCCCGGTGGCCGCGAGGGGCGGACCGCGGACCGGTCGAGGTTCGGACACGCCCAGTCTGCCCGTTTCCCCCCTCCGGCGCCGCTGGTGTCGCGGCCGGGTTCGTGCCCGGGAGGTGCGGTGTGCCCGAGAACACAGACCGGGGGCACACCGCCGGCGACGTAGCCTAGGTCCGTGGACCCAACCGCCCCCTCCCGCGCTGTGGTGAGCGCCACGCCGGACGTCGGCGCGGGGCGGCCGGCGGTCTCGTGGACCTGGCGCGACTACCGCGCCGCCGCGCTGACACCCCGGATGATCGGGATATTCGTCCTGCTCCTCGCCGCCGCCGTCGTGTCCGTCCGTCTGGGTGCCTGGCAGCTCGACCGTGCGTCGGTGCGCGGCGCCGCGGAGGCCGAGGCCGCGCACGCCGCGGTCCTGGCCGCCGACCCCGTGCCGCTCGAGGAGGTGCTGCGCGCCCAGACCAGCTTCACCGCCGAGCACCTCGCCCGGCCGGTGGCCGTCACGGGCGAGCTCGAGGACGACCACCAGGTGCTCGTCCCGGGGCGGTCGGTGGCCGGGCAGGACGCCGTCCTCGTCGTCACCGCCCTGCGGGTGACGCAGGGACCGGACACCGGGGCGATGATCCCCGTCCTGCGCGGGTGGGTGCCGGCCGGTGACGTCGTCGTCGGCGACGACGGCTGGCGGCCCCGCGACGCCTCGGTCGCGGCGGCGCTCGCCGTCCCGGCCGGTGAGCAGCGGGTGACCGGGTACCTCGGCGGCTCGGAGGCAGGGGTGAGCGCCGACCTGCCCGCGGGCATGGTCGCCGCCGTCAGCTCGGCCGAGCTCGCCGGGCTCTGGGGCGGGCCCACCTACGGCGGCTACCTCGTCCAGCTCACCGAGGAGGCGGGCGGCGGGCGGGCGGGCGTCTCGGCTGAGGGCCTGGCCCACGCCCCGCCGCCGTCGATGGCGCAGGAGACCGGGCTGAACCTGCAGAACCTCGCCTACGCCGTCGAGTGGGTGATCTTCGGCGGGTTCGCCCTGTTCCTGTGGGGCCGCATGGTCCGCGACGAGGTGGTCTACCGCCGCGAGGACGCCGTGGCCCGCCGGGAGGACGCCGGTCGGCGCGACGGTCGGGACGCCCCGCTCGACGAGGCGCCCGACGCGCCCGACACCCCGCTCGACGAGTCAGCGGCTCCGCGCCGGCTCAGCACCTCCGGGGGTCCGACCTCATCCCGCGCGGTGCCGAGCCGGCCCGAACGGTCCTGACTCGCGGGACCGCGCGCCCCGTCTCACTCCTGCTGCCAGGAGTGCCACAGGGCGGCGTACTCCCCGCCCCGGGAGACGAGCTCGTCGTGGCTGCCCAGCTCCACGATCCGGCCGCCCTCGACGACGGCGACCCGGTCGGCGTCGTGCGCGGTGTGCAGCCGGTGGGCGATCGCGACGACCGTGCGCCCGGAGAGGACGGCCGAGAGGGAGCGCTCGAGGTGCCGGGCCGCCCGCGGGTCGAGCAGGGAGGTCGCCTCGTCCAGCACCAGGGTGTGCGGGTCGAGCAGGACCAGACGGGCCAGGGCCAGCTGCTGGGCCTGGGCCGGGGTCAGGTCGGTCCCGCCGGAGCCGACCTCGGTGCGCGACCCCTCGGGCAGCCGGTCCACCCACTCGAGGGCGTCGACGGCGGCCAGCGCGGCGCGCATCTCCTCCTCGCTCGCCGCCGCCCGGGCCAGGCGCAGGTTGTCCTCGACCGTCCCGACGAAGACGTGGTGCTCCTGGGTGACGAGGGCGACGTGGGAGCGCAGCTCCTCCTCGGGCAGGTCCACCAGGGGCACCCCGCCGACCGTGACGCTGCCGCCGCCGGGCGGGTGGATCCCGGCGAGCATGCGACCCAGCGTGGACTTGCCCGCGCCCGAGGGCCCCACCACCGCGAGCCGCTCGCCGGGCACGAGGTCCAGGTCGACCCCGTGCAGGACGTCCTGGCCCTCCCGGTAGGCGTAGCGCACCCCGGTGGCGACCACGTGGTCGTCGGCCGGGACGGCGCCCGAGGGGCGGCGGTCCGGTTCGACGAGGGTGACGCCGAAGAGCCGGGCGAGGCTGGCGTTGGCGACCTGGAGCTCGTCGATCCAGAAGAGCAGCTCGTCGACGGGGCTGCGGACCTGCATGGCGTACAGCGCCACGGTGGTGACCGCGCCGAGGGTGACGAGTCCGGCGTCGAGGAGCCAGGCGCCCCACAGCAGGGTCGCGACGATCGGCAGCGTGAAGGACAGGCCCAGCCAGAAGAAGAGGACGACCCGCATCCGCAGGGTGACCACCTCGGTGTCCCAGGCGCGCGCGACGGCGGCATCGGTCCGGGCACGCCGGCGCCGGCCCAGACCGAGGGCGTCGACCGTGGCGGCCTGCTCGACGGACTCGGTGAGCACCCCGTTGAGCCGGGCGTAGGCCTCGGAGTTGACCAGGTACGCCGGGGTGGCGGTGCGCAGGTAGCGGCGGGTGGCGACCGTGATGAGGGGCACCGCGACCAGCAGGGCCAGCGCCACCAGCGGTGAGGCGATCACGGCGGCCGCCAGGGTCAGCAGGATCGTCGCCGTCGTCACGAGCAGCCGGGGCACGCCGAACCGCACGGTCCACTGCACGCGGTCGATGTCGTTGGTGGTGCGGCCCAGGAGGTCGCCGGTGCCGGCGCGCTCGACGGTGGACAGCGGCAGGTGCGTCACGGCCAGGAGGAAGTCCTCACGCAGGCGCGCGAAGACCTCCTCACCGAGGATCATGGCCCCGCGCTGGGCGAAGCGGGTGATGACCGCCTGGACGACGACGACCCCGACGATCGTCAGGCCGACCGAGTTGACGTGGGCGAGGGTCGTGCCCTGCGCGACGGCGTCGACGAGGTCGCCGAGCAGCCACGGCACGGCCAGCGCCGCGACGGCGGCGAGGGCCTGGAGGGTGACGACGACCACGAGCCGTCGGCGGTAGCGGCGCAGCAGCGCCATCGACAGGGAGCGGACGGTGCGTGCGTCCGCGACGGGCAGCTGCATCAGCGGGCCTCCTCGGCGTGGACGAGCTCGGCGGGGTTCTCGCCGTCACCGCCGGCGCGGGCGACGACGTCGCGGTAGGCCCGCGCGTCCGGGTCGCCGGCGGCGGCCCGGGCGAGCAGGTCACGGTGACGGCCGCGGGTGCGCTCGGCGCCGCCGACGAGCAGCACGACGTCGTCGGCGTGCTCGAGGACGAGCGGCGAGGCGGTGACGACCACGGTCGTGCGGCCGTGCCGGGCCGCCCGGAGCCTGGCGGCGATGCGGGCCTCGGTGTGGGCGTCGACCGCGCTGGTGGGCTCGACGAGGACCAGCGTCTCGGCGCCGGTGAGCAGCGCCCGCGCGAGGGCGACCCGCTGGCGCTGGCCGCCCGAGAGGGAGCGGCCCTTCTCGGTGATCTCCCCGTCGAGGCGCTCGGGCATGGAGTCGAGCACGTCGGCGGCGTCCGCCACGGCGAGGGCCTCGTACAGGGCGTCCTCGTCGCCGCGGTCGCGCACGTCCAGCTCCTCGCGCAGGGTGCCGGTGAAGAGCTGGGGCGTGGCGTCGGCGACGACGATCCGCTCGCGCACCCGCGCGACCGGCAGGTCGCGCAGGGGCACGCCGTCCACCGTGACCTCCGGTGCGGCGTCGTCGAGACGCCCGAGCCGGCGGGCCAGCTCGGCGGCCTCGTCCGGGCGGGCGGAGACCAGGGCCGTGAGCCGGCCGGGGCGGACCCGGACGCCGCTGGTGGTGTCCACGAGCAGGCCGTCGCCGACCGGCACCGCGGGCGTCGCGCCGGCGTCGGCGGCCTCGGACTCGGCCAGGGTGCCCGCCGCCGGGGCGACGGCGAGGACCTTGACGATCTTCCGGGCCCCCACCCGGGCGCGGGTGAACATGGTGATGAACTGCGTGGCGGCGCGCAGGGGCTGGGCGAGCAGGGCGGTGGCGCCGTAGAAGGCCACCAGCTGACCGGCGGTGACCTCACCGGTCAGGGCGAGGCGGGCACCGAGCCAGACGACGCCGGCGACGAAGAGCCCGGGCAGCAGGATCTGGAGCGCCTCGAGCAGGGAGGAGACCGCGGCGACCCGGACCCCGGCCGCGCGCACCACCTGGGACTGGGCGGCGTACCGGGCGGCGAAGACGTCCTCGCCGCCGATGCCGCGCAGGACGCGCAGGCCGGAGACGGTGTCGGAGCCCAGGGTCGTGAGCCGCCCCGTGGCCTCCCGGTGGGCGGCCTGGCGGGCGTGCAGGGGCTTCACGAGGAGGGCGAGGACGGCCATCGTCACCGGTAGCCCGACGAGGACGGCGAGCCCCAGGGTCGCCGAGTACTGCAGGAGGACGACCGCGACCGCGAGGAAGGCGATCACCGACCCGACGAACCGGGGGAGGAGCTCGGCGGTGTTGCCGACGTGGAAGGCGTCGGAGGCGACCGTGGAGACCACCTCGCCCGTGGGCATGTCCGACGCGACGGCGCTGCCGGTGCGGGTGACGTGGTGCCCGACCAGGCGCGAGACGCGGAAGGCGCTGCCGAGCCACCCCCAGATCTCCCCGATGTGGCCGAGCGCGTCGGCGAGCGCCTGGACCACGCCGATGGCCAGGAGCAGCACGCACGCGGTGACCAGGCCGCGGGTCAGACCGCCCTCGAGGCCGGCGTCGAGGGCGGCACCGAGGACGAAGGGGATCGCGGCGTAGGCGAGGGCGTTGACGGTGGCGAGCACGACGGCGCCGGTGAGGACGCCGCGCTGACGGCCGGCGATCCAGCCGAGCAGCGCCAGCGGCGAGGTCAGCGGGGGGTGTCCAGGATGACCCTGGGGGGAACGGAGCACCTGCTGAGGTTACGGCCCTGCGGGCCCGCCTCTCCACGTCATTTCCGGCGCGGGGCGCGGTGCGGGGCGGCGCACGGCCGGCAGGTGAAGCCGTGGGCCACGCGGGCCTGCCGTGGGTGAGCGGCCGCACCGCACGAGGGTGCCGTGGACCCGCCGCGTGCGGTGAGAGACTGGCCCCGTCCCCCCGTCGAGAGGCTGTCATGTCCACGTCCCGCGCCGTCGAGCCGGTCGCCCAGGCCGGGCGCAAGGCCCGCTCCGCCTTCGCCTACTACCGCGCCATGGCGTTCGTCACCGGCGCGATGCTCCTCGTCCTCACCCTGGAGATGGTGCTGAAGTACGTCTTCAACGGCGGCACGCCGGTGATCGGCACCTGGGTCGCGATCGTGCACGGCTGGATCTACGTCGTCTACATCGTCACCGTCTTCAACCTGTGGTCGCTCATGCGGTGGGACTTCGGCCGCATCGTCGCCCTCGTGGCCGGCGGCGTCGTCCCGGTCCTGTCCTTCGTCATGGAGCGCCGGGCCCACGGATGGTTCGAGGCCGACCTGCCCGCCCTCCTCGCCCGCACGGCGGACCGGGCCCGCTGACCCGCTGCACCGCCGTCTATCCTGACGCGGTGAGCACACCCGAGCACCTCGCGCAGGGCGGGTCGGCCCCCGCCCCGACGCCCACCGCCTCGACCCCGCGGCCCGTCCTCGTCGTCGACTACGGCGCCCAGTACGCCCAGCTGATCGCCCGGCGGGTGCGCGAGGCCAACGTGTACTCCGAGATCGTCCCGCACACCATGGCGGTGGCGGACATGCTCGCGAAGGAGCCCGCCGCTATCATCCTCTCCGGCGGCCCCGCCTCGGTCTACGCCGAGGACGCCCCGGCGACCGACCCCGCGCTCTTCGACGCGGGGGTCCCCGTGCTGGGCATCTGCTACGGCTTCCAGTCCATGGCCCGGGCCCTGGGTGGGACGGTCGCCAACACCGGCGCCCGCGAGTACGGCTCCACCGTGGTCCGCGTCGCCGGCACCGGCGAGCTCCTCGCCGGCTCCCCGGTCCAGCAGACGGTGTGGATGTCCCACGGCGACGCCGTCCACGCCGCCCCGGCCGGGTTCGACGTGCTCGCCACCTCCGACGGCTCGCCCGTCGCGGCGTTCGAGGACCGCGAGCGGCACCTGTACGGCATGCAGTGGCACCCCGAGGTCAAGCACTCGGTCCTCGGCCAGGAGGCGCTGGAGCGGTTCCTCTACGACGGCGCCGGGCTGGAGCCCACCTGGACCCCCGGCAACGTCATCGCCGAGCAGGTCCAGGCCATCCGCGCCCAGGTCGGCGACGCCCGGGTCATCTGCGGCCTGTCCGGCGGCGTGGACTCCTCCGTGGCCGCCGCGCTCGTCCAGGAGGCGGTGGGGGACCAGCTCACCTGCGTCTTCGTCGACCACGGGCTGCTGCGCGCCGGCGAGGCCGAGCAGGTCGAGCAGGACTTCGTCGCCGCGACCGGGATCCGGCTCGTCGTCGTCGACGCCGCCCAGCGGTTCCTCGACGCCCTCGCCGGGGTGACGGACCCCGAGACGAAGCGCAAGATCATCGGCCGCGAGTTCATCCGCGTCTTCGAGCAGGCCGCCCGCGACGTCGTCGCCGAGGCCGGTGCACACGGCGAGGAGGTCAGGTTCCTCGTCCAGGGCACCCTCTACCCCGACGTCGTGGAGTCCGGCGGGGGCGAGGGGGCGGCCAACATCAAGTCCCACCACAACGTCGGCGGGCTGCCCGAGGACATGCGCTTCGAGCTCGTCGAGCCCCTGCGGACCCTGTTCAAGGACGAGGTGCGCGCCGTCGGTCTCGAGCTCGGCGTGCCCGAGGCGATCGTGTGGCGCCAGCCCTTCCCCGGCCCCGGCCTGGGCATCCGCATCATCGGTGAGGTCACCGGCGAGCGGCTGGAGATCCTGCGCGCCGCCGACGCCATCGCCCGCGAGGAGCTGAGTGCGGCCGGGCTCGACCGGGAGATCTGGCAGTGCCCGGTGGTGCTCCTCGCCGACGTCCGCTCCGTCGGCGTGCAGGGTGACGGGCGCACGTACGGCCACCCCGTGGTCCTGCGGCCGGTCTCCTCCGAGGACGCCATGACCGCGGACTGGTCGCGGGTGCCCTACGACGTCCTGGCCCGCATCTCCACGCGGATCACCAACTCCGTCCCGGAGGTGAACCGGGTCGTGCTGGACGTCACGAGCAAGCCGCCGGGCACCATCGAGTGGGAGTGATGCGCCGCGTCGTCCACGTCTCCGACTGCTACCCGCCGCGGGTCGGGGGCATCGAGACCCAGGTCCGCGACCTGGCCCACCGGCAGGCGGCGGCCGGCGACGACGTCCACGTCCTCACCGCCACGCCCGGCGAGGAGCCCGGGCCCGGCGAGCGACCCGGTCCCGGCCGGGACGCCGGCACGGAGGGTCGCGCCGAGCCCCGTGTCCACCGCATCGCGACCCGGCTGGCCCTCGGGGTCCCCGTCCACCCCCTCGAGCGTCCGCTCCTGCGGCGCGCCCTGGCCGACCTGCGGCCCGACGTCGTGCACGTCCACGCCGGGGTCGTCTCGCCCTTCGCCTACGACGGCGCCCGTGCGGCCCGCGCCCTGGGTCTGCCGCTCGTCATCACCTGGCACTGCATGCTCGACGGCGCCGTGCCCGCGTACCGGGTCGGTGCACGCCTGACCGGGTGGGACGAGGCGGCGGCCGCCTTCACCGCGGTCTCCGCCGTCGCCGGCGCCAGGGTCGCCGAGGTGGTCGGTGGCCGGCCGGTCGCGGTCGTGCCCAACGGCCTCGACGTCGCGGCCTGGGCGCCGGTGGGTGGCCCCCCGGCGCTGCCACCCGAGGGACCGCTGCGGGTCGTGGCCACCCAGCGCCTCGCCCCGCGCAAGCGGGCCGTCCCTCTGGTGCGCATCATGGCGCGGGTGCGAGAGGCCGTCGGCCCGCGCGTGCACCTGAACCTCATCGGCTCCGGTCCCGCGGAGCAGGCCGTGCGCGCGGAGATCGCCCGCCTCGACCTGGCCGGGACCGTCGAGCTGGTGGGCCGGGTGCCGCGCCCGAGCCTGCGCGAGCGGTACGCCGGCGAGCACGTCTTCGTCGCACCGGCGCGCCTGGAGGCGTTCGGCATCGCCGCCCTCGAGGCCCGCGCCGCCGGGCTCGCGGTGGTCGCGGGCCGGGGGACGGGCGTCGGGGAGTTCGTCACCGACGGCGTGGACGGTCTGCTCGCCCCCGACCGCTCCGACGGGCTCGACGACGAGGCCGCGGACGCCGCGCTCGCCGGCGCCCTGGTCCGTCTCGCGGCCGAGCCCGGGCTGCTCGGTGGGATCCTCGCCCACAACCGCGCGACGGCCCCGGCAGCGGACTGGGCCGACGTGCTGGCCGCCTGCGAGGCGGCCTACGCGCAGGCGTCCGACGGGGCGGTCGCCGGCGATCCGTGACGTTCTGCGCGGAGTGTGCCGCGATGCCTGCCATCAGGATGTTTGTCTCATTTGCACCTGTTGTGCCCGGCCTACGTCGGTCCCGAGAGCGGGACGGGGTCCACACCCGGACCGCAGGAGCTGGCCGGCTCGCGGTGAGGCGGCACAGAACCGTCCGGAAAGGACACAGCCATGAGGAGTTCCGCCGCCAGGATCGCCGGGATCATCTCGATCATCGCCGGGATCGTCTTCATCGTCGCCGGAGCGGCGACGTGGGCGCTCATCACGTCCAACCTCGCCGACCAGAACATCACGGTCGCCGACGACTCGCCCATGCTGGCCGGTGACGACGTCAACGGGCCCTTCTCGGCGTTCGCCGAGGCTCAGATCATCAACGAGCACGCCCTCGACGCCACCGGCGGCAAGACCTACGCCGAGCTCGGTGGCGAGGTCCGCGCCGCCGAGGAGGCCGGTGACACCGCGCTGGCGGAGGAGCTCCAGGGCCAGCGCACGACGGTCACGAACGCCTCGTTCCTGAGGGCGTCCCTGTTCACCTCGGTCGTCTCCTACGGCGTCGCCGCCCTGGTCGTCGGCCTCGGCGTGCTGTGGGTCCTCGTCGCGTGGGCGCTGACCTCCCTCGGCAGGTCCACCGTCCCGGCCTCCGCCACGGACCGGCGCGTCAACGCCTGACCCCGCGACGAGGAGGGCGGGTGCCGTGATCTCGGCACCCGCCCTCCTGTGCGCCCGGGGTCAGCCGGCCCCGTCCCGCCGGCGCCGGTTGCGCTGGAGGACGGGCACGAGCAGCAGCGCCAGGGCCGCCACCACCAGCAGCCCGATGAAGGCCAGCTGCAGGTCGATGGTGTAGCCGAGGCCGACCGCGACCGCGGTGGCGCCGCAGATCGCGAGCACGAGCCCGAGCACGACCGTGCCGGTGCGCGCCCCGCCGGGTCGCACCTCCGGCGGTGCGGTCGCCGCGGACCACACCTGGCCGGTCGGCATCGGTGTCCACGGTGTGTCGGCCGGACCGGTCGGCTGCCCGCCGTCGGGGGTGGTGGTGACGGGGCGGGTGGTCGCGCCGTCGGGGGTGGTGGTGACGGGGCGGGTGGTCGCGCCGTCGGGGGTGGTGGTGACGGGGCGGGTGGTCGCGCCGTCGGGGGTGGTGGTCCGGGGGACGTCCGTGGTGGTGTCGTCGCCCGGGCGGGTGGTGTCGCTCATCGTTGCTCCTCGATCAGGATGTCGGACGCGCCGGCGGTGATGACGACGACGAGGTCCGCGCCGTCCTCGCCCGCGGCGGGCGAGATCAGCTCGTGGGAGATGTTCACGCCCGACGCCCAGGTGGTGCGGCGGCGCTCGGACTCGTCGGCGGACTCGGCGAAGGGGCTCACGCCGTCGTCGTCGGTCCACCCGGGGCCGGTGATGCTGGCGAGGTTGCCCGCTCCGACGTCGACCCGGACCACCGTGGCCGAGGCCTCGGGCAGGACGACGGTGACGTCACCGGCGCCGACGTTGACGGGCACTGTCACGGTGGCGTCGGTGGGGTCGGCCCCGCTCAGGTCCAGGCCGGTGAGGTCGAGACGGAGGTCACCGGCGCCGAGGTCGTAGCCCTGCCGTGCCTCGTCCACCGAGACGGGGGCGGCGTCGAGGTCGCCGAACGTCGCCGAGGACTCCAGGTTGAGCGCGACGGGAGAGGCCGAGACCGCGAGCGTGGCCGGGACGACCAGCAGCGCGAGCAGGACGCCGAGGATCGACAGCGCCCCGCCGCGTCGGCCGGTGACACCGGCAAGCAGGGCGCCCAGGCCGAGAAGGGCGAGCACGATGCCGCCGAGGACGAGGGGCAGGAGCCAGCCCACGGGCTCCATCCGGTCGACCAGGAGCAGCCCTGCGGAGGCCAGGAGCGCGAGCGCGATGACGACGGCCACGAGGCCGGAGCCCGGACCGGGGGTCCGAGGTCGCGGCGGCACCGGCGGCGCCGGCGGACGGTAGGGCGCGGGTGCGACCTGGCCGGAGGACCCCGGTGGGACCTGGCCGTAGGAGGCGGCCGCGTACGCCGTCGTGGCGGCGGGCGGCGGCGGTCCCCAGGCCGGCCCGGGGCGTCCGCCGGGGTGCTCGGGTGACGCCGGTCCCGGACGACCTGGGGCTCCGACGGTGGTGGACTGCCAGGCTGTGGGGCTGCCCGGCCGGGATGCGCCCGGGGCCGGGTACGGCACGCCCGAGGTGCCCGGGTACGCGGAGGCCGCAGGTGCGCCGCCTGCCGCGTAGGGCGGCGGAGCCGCCGCACCGCCGGGTGTGCCCACGGCCGGGCGGCGGGAGCCGCGGCGGGCGAGGGCCACGACGCCCAGGACGATGAGGGCGAGGAGCCCCAGACCGAACAGCGGCCAGAACACACCGCCGCGCTCGTCCCAGCCGGCCCACCATGCGCCGGGCCGGGCAAGGCCGAGGATGACGAAGGCCAGCGCGCCGGCCAGGGCGGCGTCGACGTTGCCGCGCAGCGCCTCCTGCAGGTGGATCCGGCCGTCCGACTCCTCCGGGAGCAACGCCCAGGCGAGGCCGTACAGGAGCATGCCGAGGCCCCCGAAGAGCGTGAGGACCACGAGGACCCCGCGGACGAGCAGTGGGTCGATGTCCAGCCGCCGGGCGACCCCTGCGGCGACACCGCCGATCCAGCGGTCCTGGCCGCGCCAGACACCTGTCCGGCGCAGGGAGGTGAAGAAGGACGACTCCGCCGCGCCGGCGGGCGGGTTCTGGTGGCCGGCCCAGGGCGGGTCGACAGGTGGCGTCCGGTGTGCGGACGGGAATCCCTCGTCCGGCGAGGGGCCGGCGGTGGGGCCGGTGCGGGGTGCGTTCGTGTTCATGCTCCCAGCCAACCGCGCCGGGTGGTCCCGGGACCATCGGGGACCACCCTGGTCGGACCCTGATCCTCGGGCGAGGCGACCCTGGATCCACCCCGGGCGGGCCTCGCCGTCAGGGAGAGCGTGTGAGGATGAGGACGTGAGCGCCGCCGTCCCGTCCGTCCGTGTGCCGCTGCGCCGTCCGCGCGACGGCCGCGCGGTGGCGGGCGTGTGCGCGGGGGTGGCCGCCCACCTCGGACTGCCGGTGACGACGACGCGCTGGATCTTCGTCCTCGCCTCCTTCGTCGCGGGCGCCGGGGTCGCGATGTACCTGTGGCTGTGGGTGACCGTGCCGGCCACCGACGGCTCCGGGGCAGCCGGGCAGCGCCTCGCCCCGAGGCTGCGCCTCGGGACGCTCTCCGGCCCCGCACGGGACGTCGCCATCGCGGTGGTGCTCCTCGCCACCGCCGGCATGCTGCTCCTGTGGCGCGCCGACCTCGCGCCCAGCGCCTCGTGGGTGGTGCCCGCGCTGGTCGTCGCTGCCGGTGCGGCGCTCGCCTGGAGCCAGCTGGCCGAGGTCGCCCGGGCCGGCGCGAGCCCGACCCGCCGGGGCGCGGTGGTGGCGCGGGTCGGTGCCGGCGTGGCGCTCGCCGTCGTGGGCGCGTTGCTGCTCGTCGGCCGGGGCGAGAACCCCTGGGTCCTGCTCAGCGGCGCCGCCGCGGGGCTGGCCATCGTCTTCGGCGTCGCCGTCGTCCTCGCCCCCCTGCTCCTGCGCCTGGTCCGGGAGCTGGGCGCCGAACGGGTCGCCCGCGCCCGGGAGGCCGAGCGGGCCGACATCGCCGCGCACCTGCACGACTCGGTGCTCCAGACCCTGTCGATGATCCGTGCGCGCGCCGGGGACAACGAGGAGGTGGCGCGCCTGGCCCGCGCCCAGGAGCGCGAGCTGCGCGACTGGCTCTACACCGACCGGCCCGAACCTGGGACCTCCACCGCGGCCGTGGTGCGCCAGGTGGCCGCCGAGGTCGAGGACCTGCGCGGGGTGCCGATCGAGGTGGTCACCGCCGGTGACGCCGAGCCGGGCCCGGAGACGGCCGTCCTCGCCGCCGCCGCGCGGGAGGCCCTCGCGAACGCGGTGGCCCACGGCCGGCCGCCGGTCAGCCTCTACGTCGAGGTGGGTCCCGAGGCGGTCGAGGTCTTCGTGCGCGACCGGGGCGACGGCTTCGACCCGTCGGCCGTCCCCGCCGACCGGCACGGCGTGCGCGAGTCCATCGTCGGTCGGATGGCCCGGCACGGGGGCCGGGCCGTGGTCCGGTCACGCGCGACGGGCACCGAGGTCCACCTGGTCATGCCGAGGAAGGAACAGTCATGAGCGAGCAGCCGGGGATCCGCGTCCTCATCGTCGACGACCACGCGCTGGTGCGTACCGGTGTCCGGGCCGAGCTGGGCCGCCACGCCCCGGACGTCGACGTCGTCGGCGAGGCCGAGGACGTCGAGGGTGCCGTCGCGGCCGTGCACGCCCTCGCACCGGAGGTGGTCCTGCTCGACGTCCACCTCCCCGGCGGGCAGGGCGGCGGCGGGGCCGAGGTGGTCACCCGGTGCGCCGACCGCCTCGCCACCACGCGGTTCCTCGCCCTGTCGGTCTCGGACGCCTCGGAGGACGTCGTCGCCGTCATCCGCGCCGGCGCACGCGGCTACGTCACCAAGGCGATCACCGCCACCGAGCTGGCCGAGGCGATCCGGCGCGTGGCCGCCGGCGACGCCGCCTTCAGCCCCCGTCTCGCCGGGTTCGTCCTCGACGCTTTCGGCACCGGGGCCGCGGACGTCGCCGTGCACGACGACGAGCTCGACCGGCTCTCGGCCCGGGAGCAGGAGGTCATGCGCCTCATCGCCCGCGGCTACACCTACAAGGAGGTCGCCGCCGAGCTGTTCATCTCGGTCAAGACGGTCGAGACCCACGTCTCGGCGGTGCTGCGCAAGCTCCAGCTGTCCTCGCGCCACGAGCTCACCCGGTGGGCCGCGGCCCGCCGGCTCCTGTGAGGCGTGCGCTGTGAGGAGCCTCTCCGCCCGGCCGGCGCCGGCGTGGCGCCGGGGCGTCGGCGACGCCCCTTAGGGTGACGAGCATGTCAACCCTCTCCGGCGTCCTCCTCGTCGTCCACATGATCGGCTGGGCCATCGTGCTCGGCGCCACCGTGACCAACCTGCGCCCGCCGCGGATCGTCAAGGGCGTCACGCACGGCGCGCTCACCGCCCTCGTGGCGGGGATCCTCCTCGTGGGCGTGGCGGAGATGGGGGACCGGGACGTCGACAACGTCAAGATCGCCGTCAAGCTCGTGGTCGCCCTGGCCGTCACCGCGCTCGCGATCTACGGCGCCCGCCGCGAGGAGAAGGCCACCGCCGCCCTCGTCGGCTCCGTCGCAGGGCTGACGGTCCTCAACATCGCCGTCGCGGTCCTCTGGCGCTGAGCGTCCACCCGACCCGTCCCCCAGGAGGCCCGCATGGACCCGTTCGGTGAGCTGCTCGTCGGTGTCGCCGTCGCGATCGGCATCGTCGGCGCGATCATCCAGCTCTACCCCGGCAGCATCATCGTCCTCGCTGCGGTCGCGGTCTGGGGCGTCGTCACCGGCGGGGCGGTGGGCTGGACCGTCGTCGTCGTCGCCACGCTCGCCGTGGTGCTCGCCGGGGTCGCGAAGTACCTGCTCGCGGGTCGCTACCTCACCGGGGCGGGCGTCCCGGGCCGCACCATGGTCGTGGGTGCCGCGCTCGGCGTCGTCGGGTTCTTCGTCGTGCCCGTGGTGGGCCTGCCGCTGGGGTTCGTCCTCGGCGTCTACCTCGCCGAGACCGGCCGGCGACGCAACCACGCCGACGCGTGGCGCTCGACCGTCGCGGCCATGAAGGCGACCGGCCTGACCATCCTCATCGAGCTCGCCGGTGCCCTGGTCGCCACCGGGGCGTGGGTCGTGGGGCTGCTGCTCACCTGAGCCTGTGGGCCGCGTGCAGCGGTGTCGGTGCAGCCGCTTACCCTTGGGGTGAGATGAACACCTTGTTCGACAACCTCCCGCTGCCCGGCCTGTCCACCACCGACCGGCTACCCTCCGCCGTCCCTCCGCGCGACGACCTGTCCACCGGGCGCCCCGCAGGTGACCCGCTCGGGACCGCCCGGGACGACGTCACGGACCCCGTGGAGCGGGCCCGCCGGCGCGCCGGGCTGTCCGCCGGCGGCAGTGGCCGGCCGGACGAGGCAGCCCTGCTCGAGGGGCTCAACCCCCAGCAGCGCGCGGCCGTCGTCCACACCGGCGGCCCGCTGCTCATCGTCGCCGGCGCCGGCTCGGGCAAGACCCGGGTCCTGACGAACCGCATCGCGCACCTGCTCGCCACCGGCCGGGCGCGGCCGGGGGAGATCCTCGCGATCACCTTCACCAACAAGGCCGCCGCCGAGATGCGTGAGCGGGTCGAGCACCTCGTCGGCCCGGACGCCCGGCGGATGTGGGTCTCGACCTTCCACTCCGCGTGCGTGCGCATCCTGCGCAAGGAGCACGCCACCCTCGGGCTGCGCTCGAGCTTCTCCATCTACGACGCCGCCGACTCCCAGCGGCTCATGACCCTGGTGTGCCGCCAGCTCGACCTCGACCCCAAGAAGTACCCGCCCAAGACGTTCTCGCGGAAGGTCTCCGACCTCAAGAACGAGCTCGTCGACCCCGAGGACTACGCCGCCACGGTCAGCTCGGCCAACTCCTTCGACTCCGCCCTCGCCCAGGCCTACACCCTGTACAACCAGCGCCTGCGCCAGGCCCACGCGCTCGACTTCGACGACCTCATCATGGTCACCGTCAACATGCTCCAGGCCTTCCCCGCGGTCGCCGAGCACTACCGCCGACGGTTCCGTCACGTCCTCGTCGACGAGTACCAGGACACCAACCACGCCCAGTACGTGCTCGTTCGTGAGCTCGCCGGGGTCGACCGGGACGCCGACGGCGCCGGCGACCGTGACGGCCTGCCACCGGCTGAGCTGACGGTGGTCGGCGACGCCGACCAGTCCATCTACGCCTTCCGCGGGGCCACCATCCGCAACATCCTCGAGTTCGAGGAGGACTACCCGAGCGCGACGACGATCCTGCTCGAGCAGAACTACCGCTCCACCCAGAACATCCTCTCCGCGGCCAACGCCGTCATCTCGCGCAACCCTGGCCGGCGCGCGAAGAACCTGTGGACCGACTCGGGCGAGGGGCCGCTCGTCGTCGGCTACGTCGCCGACTCCGAGCACGAGGAGGCCAGGTTCATCGCCGAGGAGATCGACCGCCTCGCCGCGGCGGACGGCACCAGGCCGGGTGACGTCGCCGTCTTCTACCGCACCAACGCCCAGTCGCGGGCGCTGGAGGAGGTGATGGTCCGGACCGGCATCCCGTACAAGGTGGTCGGCGGGACCCGCTTCTACGAGCGAAAGGAGATCAAGGACGCCGTCGCGTACCTGCGTGCCGTCGCCAACCCCGACGACGCCGTCAACCTGCGGCGCATCCTCAACGTCCCCAAGCGCGGGCTGGGCGACCGGGCCGAGGCGATGATCGCCGCCCACGCCGAGCGGGAGCGGGTCTCCTTCGGTGCCGCGATCGCCGACGCCGCGGCCGAGCCTGGCGCCACCCGCGAGGGCCGGCCCGTGCCCGAGGTCCTCGGCCTGGCCACCCGCGCCCGCACCCAGGTCCGCGCCTTCCACCAGCTCATGGAGGACCTGCGCGCCATGGACGCGGCCGGCGCGCGCCCGGCGGAGGTCCTCGACGCCGCGCTGGACCGCTCGGGCTACCTCGCCGAGCTGCGGGCGAGCGAAGACCCGCAGGACGCGACCCGTGTGGAGAACCTCGCCGAGCTCCACGCCGTCGCCGCGGAGTTCTCCGAGCAGGACGCCGAAGGCGGGCTCGGGGACTTCCTCGAGCGGGTTTCGCTCGTGGCCGACAGCGACCAGATCCCCGACGCGGCGGGCCAGGAGGCGGGTCAGGTCACGCTCATGACCGTGCACACTGCCAAGGGGCTGGAGTTCCCGGTCGTCTTCGTCACCGGGATGGAGGACGGCACCTTCCCGCACCAGCGCTCGCTCACGGAGGAGGACCAGCTCTCCGAGGAGCGCCGGCTGGCGTACGTCGCGCTCACCCGCGCCCGGCAGCGGCTCTACCTCTCCCGGGCCGCGGTCCGCACCGCCTGGGGGATGCCCCAGGAGCTGCCCGCGTCCCGGTTCCTCGACGACATCCCCGGCTCGCTGCTGGACTGGCGGCGGGCCGAGTCCTCGATGGACACCCTGCGCGGCCGGGCGGGGTCGGGGTTCCGCGCGGCCGGGACGGGCTACCGCTCCGGCGAGGGCAGGCCCGACGGCCGGCGGGCCCCGGCGCGGTCCGGACCGGTGCGCACGGGCAAGCTCGAGTCGACGGGCGCGCGGCTCGGCTCCGCCACCCCCCGCGCAGACGTGCCGGGCCTGGACCTGGGGGACAAGGTGACCCACGACAGCTACGGCGTCGGGACCGTCGTCGGCCTCGAGGGGGCCGGCAGCTCGGCGGTGGCGAAGATCGACTTCGGCGGCGGACAGGTCAAGCGTCTGCTCCTGCGCTACTCGCCGGTGACGAAGCTGTAGCCGCGGCCGGTCGGCTCAGGCCCGGAGCACCGGCAGGGCCTCACCGGCCGGGGTGCCCTGGCGCGAGACCGCCTCGATCGCGGGACGCAGGCCGAGCCACCACTGGTGCCGCGGCCGGCGGGCGGACAGGTCGACCTCCTCGTCCATGTGCACCAGCGGGTGGGCGACGACGTCGCTGCCCACCAGGCCGAGGTAGCGGCCCTCGGCGGTGCCGGCCTCGAGCTGGCCGGCGAGGTCCGCGATGGCGTGGGAGACCAGCCGGGTCGCGAGGATGCGGTCGAACGGCGAGGGGTTCCCGCCCTGCTGGAGGTGCCCGAGCACCGCCTGGCGCACGTCGTACAGGCCGTGCCCCTCCTCTTGGAAGATCCGGGCGAGGACGTCGGTGGTGTACAGGTCGGACGCGGTCTCGTTGCGGATGGCCAGGAACAGCCGGCGCCCGGCCCGGAAGCTGGCCACCATGCGCTCGGTGTCCGTGGCGAGCTCGGCCAGGCTCATGCCCTCCTCGGGCAGGTAGACCCGTTCGGCGCCGGCGGCCAGCCCGGCCATGAGCGCGAGGTAGCCGCAGCGCCGCCCCATCGTCTCCACCACGAAGCACCGCTTGGCCGCGCTCGCGGACTGCTTGATCTTGTCCAGGGCCTCGACGATGTTGTTCAGCGCCGTGTCGGCCCCGATGGACAGCTCCGAGCCGGGCAGGTTGTTGTCGATGCTCGCCGGCACGCACACGATCGGCAGCGCGAACGCGGGGTAGCGGTCCCGTTCGGTGACCATGCGGTGGGCCGCGAGATAGGCGTTGAAGCCGCCGATGATGAGCAGGCCGTCGAGCTCGAGCCGCTCGATGGCGCGGCCGAGGGCGTAGAGCTGCTCGACCTCGGGGACCGCCCGGCGGGTGCCCAGACCGGCACCTCCCTCGCCGACCCAGCCCTCGACGTCGTGCCAGGCGAGCTCGACGACGTCACCGTCGATGAGCCCGGGGAAACCGCCGTTGACGCCCAGGACCGTCATGCCGCGGTCGAGCCCGAGGCGCACCGCGGCCCGGGCCGCGGTGTTCATGCCCGGGGCCAGGCCCCCGGCGTGCAGGACCGCCACCCGCCGGCGCGGGCCCGGCGCCGTGGCGACCGGGGGGCGCGACATCGTGGCGTAGGTGCGCACCATCTCCGTGAAGCTCGACCCGCGCGCGGCCATCGCCCCCGCGTAGTCGCCCGCGTCCACCGCGGTGGCGACGGCGCGGGTCGCGCTGACGGCCTCGACGAGCGGGAGCAGGGTGATGCGGTTGTGCCGCACCCCGACCACGTGGGGCTCCCCGCCCGGCTCGGCGGAGAGGACCTCCTGCGCGGCGGCGTAGCCGAGCAGTGTGCTCATCCACCGGTCGTACGCGGAGGGCGCCCCGCCGCGCTGGACGTGTCCGAGGATCGTCACCCGGGCGTCCTCGGAGAGCCGGTCCTGCAGGACCCCGCGCACGTAGGCGGCGGTGATGGGCGCGCCCGCCCGGTCCCGGGCCCCCTCGGCCACGAGGACCATCGACTCGCGGCGTCCGGCGGCGCGGGACTCCCGGAGCTTGTCCACCATCTCCTCCTCCCAGCCCGGCGCGGGCGGGGACTCGGGGATGAGGACGTAGTCGCTCCCGCCCGCGACGGCCGCCATGAGCGCGAGGTACCCGCAGTGCCGGCCCATCACCTCCACGACGAAGGTGCGCTGGTGGCTCGCGGCGGTGCTGGCGATGGCGTCGAGGGCCTCGACGATGCGGTGCAGCGCCGAGTCGGCGCCGATGGTCATCTCGGTGCCGACCATGTCGTTGTCGATCGAGCCGACGAGCCCGGCGACGAAGAGCTCGGGGTGCGCGGCCGCGGTGGCGGCGTCGAGCCCGCCGGTGGCCACCAGCTCCTCGAGCAGGCCGGGCCACTCGGTGCGGAAGAGCTCGGTGCCCGTGAGGCTGCCGTCCCCGCCCACCACGACGAGACGGTCGATGCCGCGCTCGAGGAGGTTGCGGGCGGCGCGGAGCCTGCCGGGCCGGGTGCGGAAGTCCGCCGAGCGGGCGGTGCCGATGACGGTGCCGCCGCGGTTGAGGATGCTGCCGACGTCGTCCCACGCCAGGGCGCGGATGTGACCGTCGACGGCGCCCTGCCACCCGTCGTCGACGGCGAAGACCTCCGCCCCGAGGTGCAGGCCGGTGCGCACCACTGCGCGCACGGCGGCATTCATGCCCTGGGCGTCACCCCCGCTGGTGAGCACGCCCAGGCGCGAGCTGACGTCCACTGGTCCCCCTCCGGCGTTGCGACCGGACCATCATGGCCTACCCGGCGGATCTCTCGCCGGGACCCCGGTCCGGGTCACCGTCCGACCGGGACGTCGCCGGCGCCGTCGCCGGCGGCGGCAGCAGCGCGCGGGCCGCGGCGCGCCCGGCCTCGTGCGCGACACCCGCGCGCCTGCCGGGCCGGGCGGACGGCCGACCCTAGCCTGGGACCCGTCGGGCAGTCCGGGGAGGCGCGCATGGCCACGCAGGTCCAGGAGCGACGCCCGCGCCCGACCGGGGCCGCCGACCGTGCGCTCCGCCGTGGCGCCGGGCGCATCGAGGGGCTCGACGGGCTGCGGGCGCTGGCGATCGCGGCGGTCCTGCTCTACCACCTGCGGCCGGAGTCCCTCCCGGGCGGCTACCTGGGCGTCGACGTGTTCTTCGTCGTGTCCGGCTTCCTCATCACCACCCTGCTGCTGCGTGAGCTCGACGACCGGGGCCGCATCGACCTGCCGCGGTTCTGGGTGCGGCGCGCCCGCCGGCTGCTGCCCGCGCTCGTCGCGGTCGTCGTGGTGACCATCCCCGCCGCGTGGCTGGCCGGGACGGACCTGCTCGTCGGGATCGGCCGGCAGGCGCTGGGGGCGCTGACCTTCTCGAGCAACTGGCTCGAGATCGCGGCCGGCTCGTCCTACTTCACGGCCACCGCGCCGCAGCTCTTCGTCAACTTCTGGTCGCTGGCGGTGGAGGAGCAGTTCTACCTCCTGTGGCCCCTGCTGCTCGCTCTCGTCGTCGCCGCCACGTCCACCGCGCGGACCCGGGCCCGGATCGCCCTCGGCGCGGCGGGGGCGTCCGCCCTGGCGATGGCCCTGCTGCACACCCCCGGGGCGGACGCGACCCGCGTCTACTACGGCACCGACACCCACGCGTTCGGCCTCATGATCGGCGCGGCCCTCGCCTTCGCCCTCTCCGGCGGCCCGTTGCCGGCCGCTGCCCGGCGGTGGGCGGGACCGGCCGTCCTGGTCGCCCTGGCGGGGCTCGTGGCGCTCATGCTGACCCTGCGCCAGTCCGGACCGCTGACCTTCCGCGGCGGGATCCTCCTCGCGAGCCTGCTGACCGCCGTCCTCGTCGCGGGGCTGCTGGCGCCGACCGGACCGTACCGCTGGCTCATGCGGCTCCGGCCGCTGGAGTGGCTGGGGCAGCGCTCCTACGGCATCTACCTGTGGCACTGGCCGGTCATCCTCGTCCTGGCCCAGGCGATCCCCACCGCGCACGACTCGGCCGCGCACTGGGGCGTGCGGGGGCTGTCCCTCGCCGTGACCCTCGTCCTGGCCGCGGCCTCGTTCCGGTGGCTCGAGGGGCCGGTCCGCCAGCACGGGTTCCGCCACAGCCTGCGCCGCGCGGCCGCCGCCCTGCGGAGTCCGCTGCGGGGACGGCGCGTCCTGGCCCGGGCCGGCGCCGGCGCCGGCGTGGCCCTCGTCCTCGCCTCGGGTGCCGCCGTCGCCGTGGCTCCCGAGCGCTCGCAGACCCAGGCCGCGATCGAGGCGGCACAGGCGGAGGTGGACGCCTCGGCGGAGGAGGCCGAGGTGGTCGAGGTGGTCGAGGCCGACCGCTCGATGCCGACCGGGGAGGAGATCACCGGGTTCGGCGACTCGATCGTGGTCACCAGCAAGGACGGGCTGGAGCACCGCTTCCCCGGGATCATGCTGGACGCGCGCTCGATCCTGCAGTGGCCCGACGGCGAGCGGGCCGTGCGGGCCCGCCTCGCCGAGGGGACGGTGCGCCGGGCGGTCTTCCTCGACTACGGCACGAACGCCGGTGTCACCGACGAGGCCCTGGTGCGGCGTGTGCTGGACTCCCTCGGTCCCGACCGGATGATCGTCGTGGTGAACCTGTACGGCGGCAGCGCCTGGGTGCCGGAGGCGAACGCCACCCTCGCCCGGATCGTGGCCGGCTACCCCAACGCGGTCGTGGCCGACTGGCACGCGGCCATCTCCGCCCGGCCCGAGCTCCTCCAGTCCGATGCGACCCACCCCGGGATCGAGGGGGCGCACCTGTACGCCTCGGTCGTCGAGAAGGCCTTCGCCGAGCTGTCCGAGCGGCTCACCGGCGTGCCCGTGACCCTGGCGGGCGAGCCCGGCGACGCCCCCGCGGTGCAGCCGACGGGCGACCCTGCGGAGGAGGCCTCCGTGAGCCCGGGGTCGGAGGCCGTCGATGCGGCCGGCGGCGAGACGGTGGCCCCGCCGGGGTGAGACCCGCGCCACGGCGCGGTAGTCTTCCCCGAGATGTCTTGACGTCGAGGCATCTCGCCATGTCAACGGAAGGACGCAGTCGGGTGGATCTCTTCGAGTACCAGGCTCGGGACGTTTTCGAGAAGCACGGGGTCCCCGTGCTGCGCGGGGTCGTCGCGACGACACCGGCCGAGGCGCGCGCCGCGGCGGAGCAGCTGGGCGGCGGCACGGTTGTCGTCAAGGCGCAGGTCAAGACGGGCGGGCGCGGCAAGGCCGGCGGCGTCAAGCTCGCCCACAGCCCCGAGGAGGCGCAGGCCCGGGCGGCCGAGATCCTCGGCATGGACATCAAGGGCCACACCGTCCACCGTGTGATGATCGCCGAGGGCGCCCGGATCGCGGAGGAGTACTACTTCTCCGTGCTGCTGGACCGCAGCGAGCGGCGCTACCTCGCCATGGCCTCGGTCGAGGGCGGCGTGGAGATCGAGCAGCTCGCCGTCGAGCGCCCGGAGGCGCTCGCGCGCGTCGCGGTCGACCCGACGGTGGGGATCGACGCGGCCAAGGCCGCGGAGATCGCGGCGCAGGCCGGGTTCGCGCCCGAGCTCGCCGACGAGGTCGCCGCCGTCTTCCAGAAGCTCTGGACGGTCTACACCGAGGAGGACGCCACCCTCGTCGAGGTCAACCCGCTCGTACGCACCGAGGACGGCGCGGTCATCGCGCTCGACGGCAAGGTCACCCTGGACGAGAACGCGGCGTTCCGGCACCCCGACCACGCCGACCTCGTCGACCGGGCGGCCACCGACCCCCTCGAGGCCCGGGCCAAGGAGCTCGACCTCAACTACGTCAAGCTCGACGGCGAGGTCGGCATCATCGGCAACGGCGCCGGGCTGGTGATGTCCACCCTCGACGTCGTCGCCTACGCCGGCGAGGCCCACGGGGTCAAGCCCGCCAACTTCCTCGACATCGGCGGCGGCGCCAACGCCCAGGTGATGGCCAACGGCCTCGACGTCATCCTCGGCGACCCCCAGGTGAAGTCGGTGTTCGTCAACGTCTTCGGCGGGATCACCGCGTGCGACGAGGTCGCGACGGGCATCGTCAAGGCTCTGGAGATCCTCGGCGACAAGGAGAACAAGCCCCTCGTGGTGCGCCTGGACGGGAACAACGTGGAGGCCGGCCGCAAGATCCTCGCCGACGCCGCCCACCCCCTCGTCACGCTGGTCGCCACCATGGACGACGCCGCGGCCAAGGCCGCCGAGCTCGCCGCCGCGAAGTAAGGAACCCCCATGTCGATCCTCCTCAGCTCCTCCTCCAAGGTCCTCGTCCAGGGTATGACGGGCGCGATGGGCCAGATCCACACCAGCCGCATGCTCGACGCCGGAACCCGGATCGTCGGCGGGGTCAACCCGCGCAAGGCGGGCACCGCCGTCGACTTCGACGTCCAACCCACCGGTCCCGGCGCGGAGACCCGGCAGGCCGGCACCGTCTCGGTCCCGGTCTTCGGCTCGGTCGCCGAGGCCCGCGAGGCCACCGGCGCCGACGTCTCGGTCATCTTCGTCCCGCCGGCCCACACCAAGGCCGCCGTCATCGAGGCCGTCGACGCCGGCGTGCCGCTGGTGGTCATCATCACCGAGGGCGTGCCCGTCAAGGACACCGCCGAGTTCTTCACCTACGCCCGCACCAAGGGTGTGCGCCTCATCGGCCCGAACTGCCCGGGCATCATCACCCCCGGCCAGTCGAACGTGGGCATCACCCCGGCCAACATCACCGGTCCGGGGCGGATCGGGCTCGTCTCGAAGTCCGGCACCCTGACCTACCAGATGATGTACGAGCTCTCCGACATCGGGTTCACCACGTGCATCGGCATCGGTGGCGACCCGATCATCGGCACCACCCACATCGACGCCCTCGAGGCGTTCGAGGCGGACCCGGAGACCGAGCTCATCGTCATGATCGGCGAGATCGGCGGCGACGCCGAGGAGCGCGCGGCCGCCTACATCAAGGAGCACGTGACCAAGCCGGTGGTGGGCTACGTCGCCGGCTTCACGGCACCGGAGGGCAAGACGATGGGCCACGCCGGCGCCATCGTCTCGGGATCCTCCGGCACCGCCGAGGCCAAGAAGGTCGCCCTCGAGGCGGCCGGGGTCAAGGTCGGCAAGACGCCGTCCGAGACCGCGCGCCTGGCCCGTGAGCTGCTCGGCGCCTGAGGCCCGCCCCCCCGCGACGGCGGTCGCCCCTCCGGGCGGCCGCCGTCCGCCGCGAGTTCCGACACGCCGGGCGCGCACCACCGTCCCGTGCCGCGCAGGCCGGACGATAGGGAAGGTGACCACCACCGACACACGCCCGCCGGTCGTCATCGACGTGCCCGGGCCCCAGCGCGTCCGCGCCCTGCCGGAGGGCTGGCTGCGCGGCCTCGTCGCCGGCGGCGAGGCCGCCGTGCTCAGCTGGCTCACCGTGGTCGTGCCCGCGGTCGCGACCTACATCGCCACCGCGGCCGCCCCCGCGCTGGGGGAGGCGTCCTGGCAGGGGGCCGCCCGCACCGGCACCTCGCTGTGGCTCCTGGGCCACGGCGGGCGGCTCGACGTCGGCGGCGGGACGGTCGTCTCGCTGGTGCCGCTCGGTGTCGCGCTGCTCTCCCTCGCCCTCGTGCACGTCTCGACCCGCCGGATGCGGCTGACCTCGGTGGCCGCCGCCGCCCTCGTGCCGGTCGGCTACGTCGGGGCGACCGCGCTGCTCTCCCTCGCCGCCGCGGTCCCCGCCGGACGGGCCGGCGCCCTGGCCGGCGCCGCTCTCGTGGCGGTCACCGGGGCCGCCGCCGCGGCCGCCCGCGACGACCTCGTGCTCCCGGCCTCAGGCCGGGTCGACGGCGCCGTGCGCGACGGTCTCCTCGCAGCGCTGTGGTCCCTCGCCGCGCTGGCCGCGGCGTCCGTCGTCCTGGGGGCCGTCGCCGTCGTGGCGGGCTGGGACCGGATCGTCATGATCCAGCAGTCCTACGGCACCGACGTCGTCAGCACCGTGGTGCTCGTGGGCGCCCAGCTCGTCTACGTGCCCACCGCGCTCGTCTGGGCGCTGGCGTGGATCGCCGGGCCCGGCTTCGCCGTCGGGGCGGGCACCCACTTCGCTGCGGCCTCCGTCCAGACGGCCCCGCTCCCGGCGGTCCCGCTCCTGGGGGCCCTGCCCTCACCCGGCTCGCCCGGCCAGGGCTGGGTGGCGGTCCTGCCGGTCGTCGTGGGCCTGGCGGCCGGGGTGTGGCTGCTGCGCAGGGAGCGGGAGCGCGGTCTGCGCGACGCCGCCGCCGCGGCCCTGCTGGCCGGCGCCGGCACCGCCGCGGTGGTGCTCCTGCTCGCGGCGGCCGCGTCCGGCTCGGTGGGCCCGGGACGGCTGGCCACGGTCGGGCCGGACCCCGTTCTCCTCGCGGCCACCGTCCTCGCCGAGGTCGGTGGCGCCGCCCTCCTCATGGTCCTGGCGGCGCACCCGCGCACCCGTGCCGCGCTCGGCGCGGGCGGGAGCGCGGCGTGGCAGCGGGTCGAGGAGCACCGGGCGGCCCGCACCGACCGGCGGGAGGCGGTGCCCGCCGTCGCCGGTCCGAGCCGCACCCCCGACGGCCCGCGCCGCGCCGACGACGGCCCGAGCCGCGCCCCGGCCGGTCCGCGCCGCGCCGACGACGGCCCGACGGTCCCCGGCCGGCCGGCCCCCGACCCGTCGGTCAAGGCGGCGGCGGGTCCGGACGGTGGGGCGCCGCGGCCGCCGGTGTGGGCCCGGCTCGACACGCCCCCGGCCCCGACCGACGCCGGAGCGGAGCCGCAGGCCCCGGACGGCGGTCGCTGGTCCGGCCCGCGGCTGAGCCAGTGGTCGGCCACGCCGTAGCTCCCCTGGGCGGCTGCTACCCCACACCGAGCCGGTCGCCCAGCGCGTTCTCGAGCTGAGCGCGGCAGCGGTCCTGCGCCTGCTCGGTCAGGGCCGACCGCACGCACCGCCCGTACCGGTCGTACTCGTCCCAGAACACGGCCTGCGTGAGCGAGGTGGCGCTCAGGACCCCGGCGAGGACGAGAGCCGCCACGAGCGCGGGCCGCAGGGCGCGACCGGCGCGGGCGCGCCTCAGCCGCGCCAGCGCGACCACGCCGAGGACCAGCGCGGCGAGGCAGATGACACCCGAGAGCAACGGGTAGGGCCAGGGGAGGGCGACCACCCCCAGGCCGACACCGAGGAGCAGGGTCGCGCCGAACGCGCGGACCCACCCCATGGCGCGCGCCCGGTCCGCGTCGGTCTGCTCGGGCGGGCGTGCGGCGGCCATGCGCCCATCATCGCCCAGGAGGGCACTACGCTCGCGCAGGTGAGCGCCCCCCACGTCACCGAGCCCGCCGGACGGCCGGCCCGGCTGGTCGTCCTCGTCTCCGGCGGCGGCTCGAACCTCGCCGCCCTGCTCGACGCCGCCGCCGACCCCTCGTACGGGGCGTCCGTCGTCGCCGTCGGCGCGGACCGTGACGGCACCGGTGGCGTCGCGATGGCGCGCGAGGCCGGCATCGCCACCTTCGTCTGCCGGGTGGGTGACCACGCCGACCGGGGACGGTGGGACGCGGCGCTGACCGCTGCCGTGGCCGAGCACGAGCCCGACCTCGTCATCTCCGCGGGCTTCCTCAAGCTCTGCGGCCCCCGGTTCATGGCGGCCTTCGCCGGGCGCTACGTCAACACCCACAACTCCCTCCTGCCCGCCTTCCCCGGCATCCACGGACCGCGCGACGCCCTCGAGTACGGCGTGCGCATCGCCGGCGCGACGCTGTTCTTCGTCGACGAGGGCGTGGACACCGGGGTCATCGTGGCGCAGGTGGCCGTGCCGGTCCTCGACGACGACGACGTCGAGACCCTCACCGAGAGGATCAAGGTCGCCGAACGGGCGCAGCTCGTCGAGCAGGTCGGCCGGCTCGCCCGCGAGGGCTGGCACATCGAGGGCCGCAAGGTCCGGCCTGGTCGCTGATCGGCCGGTGGTGGCCCGCCGGCCCCGAGCGGGCCACGGTAGGATGGTCCCGGCCGTGACTGGCGAGCCAGGTGGAGACCACCACCGGGGAGCGGCCGCAGTCCCCTGCTGGAGCACCGCGCGCCTGGGTGCCTGGGTCGGGTGCCCCGTGCACCCTGTTCGCGCCGTCGACCCAGGAGTGACCATGACCACGCAGCCCGCCGCCCAGACCGACCGTGTGCCCCTGCGCCGCGCCCTCGTCTCGGTCTACGACAAGTCCGGTCTGGAGGACCTCGCCGGCGCCCTGCACGCCGCGGGGGTGGAGATCGTCTCCACCGGCTCCACGGCCGCCCGCATCGCCGCCGCCGGCGTGCCCGTCACCGGTGTCGAGGAGGTCACCGGCTTCCCGGAGTGCCTGGACGGGCGGGTCAAGACGCTGCACCCGCGCGTCCACGCCGGGATCCTCGCCGACCGGCGCAAGGCCGGGCACCGGGAGCAGCTCGACGCCCTCGGTGTCGCCCCCTTCGACCTCGTGGTGGTCAACCTCTACCCGTTCACCGCCACCGTGGCCTCGGGCGGCGGTCCCGACGAGTGCGTCGAGCAGATCGACATCGGCGGTCCCACCATGGTGCGCGCCGCCGCCAAGAACCACCCCTCGGTCGCCGTCGTGGTGGACCCGGCCCGCTACGGCGAGGTCGCCCGCGCCGCCGCGGAGGGCGGGTTCACCCTGGCCGAGCGCCGGGCGCTCGCGGCCGCGGCCTTCCGCCACACCGCCACCTACGACGTCGCCGTCGCCTCGTGGATGGGCAACGTCCTCACCGCCGACGACGAGGTCGACGGGACGGCCACCGGATTCGCCGGGTGGATCGGAGCCACGTGGGACCGCCGGGCGGTGCTGCGCTACGGCGAGAACCCCCACCAGCGGGCCGCGCTCTACACCGACGCTCACGGCCCCGTGGGGCTCGCGCAGGCCGAGCAGCTGCACGGCAAGGCGATGAGCTACAACAACTACGTCGACGGCGACGCCGCCTGGCGCGCCGCGCACGACCACGACCAGCCGGCCGTGGCGATCATCAAGCACAACAACCCCTGCGGGATCGCGGTCGGCGGGGACGTCGCCGAGGCGCACCGCCGTGCCCACGCCTGCGACCCCGTCTCCGCCTACGGCGGCGTCATCGCGGCCAACCGGCCGGTGACCGCCGAGATGGCCCGGCAGGTGGCCGAGGTCTTCACCGAGGTCGTGCTCGCGCCGGGCTTCGAGCCCGAGGCCGTGGAGATCCTCGCCCGGAAGAAGAACATCCGGCTCCTGCGCGTCGACGGCGCCCCCGCGGCGGGTGTGGAGACCCGGCCCGTCAGCGGCGGGCTCCTCGTGCAGTCCGTGGACCGGGTCGACGCCCCCGGCGACGACCCGGCCGGGTGGACCCTCGCCGCCGGCGAGCCGGCCGACGACGCCACCCTCGCCGACCTCGTCTTCGCCTGGCGCTCGGTCCGTGCGGCGCGGTCCAACGCGATCCTCCTCGCCCGCGACGGGGCCTCGGTGGGCGTGGGCATGGGCCAGGTCAACCGGGTGGACTCGTGCCGCCTGGCCGTCGAACGGGCGAACACCCTGGGGGTCGGCGTCAGCAGCGACGTCGTGGGTGCGGGTGGGGCTCCGAGCACGTCGAGCGCCGGTGCCCCCGAGCGCTCCCGGGGCGCGGTGGCCGCCTCCGACGCGTTCTTCCCGTTCGCCGACGGTCTGCAGGTCCTCATCGACGCCGGGGTCCGCGCGGTCGTCCACCCCGGCGGCTCCGTCCGGGACGCCGAGGTCGTCGAGGCCGCCCGGGCCGCCGGGGTGACGATGTACCTCACCGGGACGCGCCACTTCGCCCACTGACGAGGTCCCGGGCGGGTGTCCGGCCCGGGCCGGACGCCCGGGCCGGACGCCCGGCGTCCGGTCGGTGTCAGAGCACGGCTCGGCGCAGCGGCACCTCGGGGTCGCTCGCCCGCCCGACGTCCAGCGCGGGGTGCGACCCCGCGGCGAGGAGGCGACGAAGTGCGGCGACGTCCCGGGGCCGGTCCGCGGTCAGGCCCGCCGCGAGGCGGTGACCGGCCCGGAGGTAGAGGACGGTGAACCCGGCGGCGACGTCGCCGCGCACCACGACCTCGACGTCGTCGTCCGCGGGAGGCTGCCCGACGAGCGTGAGGTCGTGGCCGAGCTGGGTGGAGAAGACGTAGGGAACGGGCGTCGGGGGTGCGGGCCGGCCGAGGAGGCCTGCGGCGAGGGCCGCCGGGTGGCTCAGGGCCGCGTCCCAGTGCCCGCCCGGCACGGCGCCGAAGTCCGGCGTCGTCATCTCGGCGCAGTCGCCGACGGCCCGGACGCTGGGCGGACCGCCCCGCACCCGGCCGGCGGCGTCGACGGGGAGGGCGCCGTGCGCGGTGAGCGGGACCGCCCCCGCCAGCCACGCCGTCGCGGGGCGCACGCCCGTGGCCGCCAGGACGACGTCGGCGGTCACCTCCTCGGCCGGCTCCCGGGCGGTCCCCGCGAGGACGACCGCGTCCGGGCGCACGGCCGTCACCGCGCGGCCGCACCGCAGGTCCACGCCCGCCGCCGCGTACCAGGGCACGGTCAGCGCCCCGGCGGCGGCGCCGACCTGTCGGTGCAGCGGTGTGGGGGCGGCCTCGACGACCGTGACCTCGCACCCGTGCCGGGCCGCCTGCCCCGCGACCTCGGCGCCGATCCAACCGGCGCCCACGACGACGAGGCGGGCGCCCGGGACGAGCCGGCCGCGGAGCCGCTCCGCGTCGTCGGCGCCGTGGAGGGTCAGGGCGTGGTCCCAGGAGGCCGGCCGGGCGGCGGCGGCCCCGACGGCGAGCACGACGACGTCGGCCTCGAGGGTCTCCTCGGTGCCCGCCCCCGGGACGGCCGGCGCCAGGGTCACCCGGGCCCCGGGGCCGTCCGCCTCCAGGCGGCGCGCGCGCCGACCCAGCAGCACCCGGTCGGCGAGCTCGCCGAGGTCGCCGTAGCCCTCGGCGGTGAGCCAGAGCGGCTCGGTGCGGGTGAACAGCTCCTTGGACAGGGGCGGCCGGTCGTACGGTGCCCGGTCCTCGGCGCCCACGACGGTGAGGTGGCCGGCGAAGCCCTGCGCCCGCAGCTCGGCCGCGGTCCGCAGCCCGGCCAGCCCGGCGCCGACCACGAGGACCGAGCGCGGCAGGACGACCCGGCCGCGGGTGGGCGCGGACGCGGGCACGATCGGGACGGGCACCCGCCCCACGGTAGTCTCGCGGGCATCATGTCCCCCGCACGCGGCCCCCGGCTGACCCTCCTGGCGGTCCTCGTCCTCGCCGTGGCCCTCGTGGCGCTCGTGGCGGTGTGGTCCGACGCCCGCACGGCGGCCCTCGTCCTCGCCGGGCTCCTCGCCGCCGTCGCGGTCGCACGGGTTGTCCTGCCCGAGGCGCTCGTGCCGGGGTCGCGCTCGCGCCCCGTCGACGTCGTCCTCCTGCTCGCCCTCGCCGGGGCCCTGGTCTACCTCGCCCCCTGGGGCAACGCGACGCTCGCGCTGCCCTGACGCCCCCGGCCGGCGCCGCCGCCGACGCCGTGCGCCAGGATGGTCGTGTGAGCGACCTCGTCCCCGACATCGTCCTCGTCCTGCTGTTCATCGTGCTCGGCGGCATCTTCGCCGCCTCGGAGATGGCCCTGGTCTCGTTGCGGGAGAGCCAGGTCCAGTCCCTGGCGGAGCGGGGCGGGGCCGGCGCCCGCGTCGCACGCCTCACCGCCGACCCCAACCGCTTCCTCTCCGCCGTCCAGATCGGCGTCACCCTCACGGGGTTCTTCTCCGCCTCCTTCGGGGCCGCCCAGATCGCGCCGCAGATCGCCCCGCTGCTGCGCGGCTGGGGCCTGGCGGAGGGGACCGCCTACGGCCTGGCCTTCGTCGGGACGACCGTGCTCGTCTCCTACCTCTCCCTCGTCCTGGGCGAGCTGGTCCCCAAGCGGCTGGCCATGCAGAGCGCCGAACGGTTCTCGCTCGTCGTCGCCACACCCCTGAACTGGGTCGCCGCGGCCATGCGCCCGGTGATCTGGCTGCTGGGTGCCTCCGTCGACGTCGTCATGCGGCTGCTCGGACGCGACCCGTCCGCCCCCCGCGAGGAGATGGGCACCGAGGAGCTGCGCTCCCTCGTCGCGCGCCACGGGGCGCTCGGCGCGCAGGAGCGCGACATGGTCGTCGACCTGCTCTCGGTCGGCGACCGCACCGTCCAGGAGGTCATGACCCCGCGCACCGAGGTCGAGTTCCTCGACGCCGCCCTGCCCATCGGGCACGCCCAGGCGCTCGTGCGCGGGCTCGAGCACTCCCGCTACCCCGTGCGGGGCGAGGACACCGACGACGTCCTGGGGTTCATCCACATCCGGGACCTCATCCACCCGGAGGAGCACGTGCGCACCGTCGGCGACCTCGTGCGCCGGGTCATGTTCTTCCCCACGGGCACCCGCGTGCTGACCGCGCTCACCGAGATGCGGGGCAGCCACGCGCACCTCGCGATCGTCGTCGACGAGTACGGCGGCACCGACGGCATCCCCACGCTCGAGGACGTCGTGGAGGAGTTCGTCGGGCAGATCCAGGACGAGTACGACCGGGAGGTCCCGGAGGTCGTGGCGACCGGCGCCACCGAGTCCGTCGCCGGCCGGCTCGGCCGGGCCGACGTCGCCAAGGTGCTCGGGCGGGAGCTGCCCGGGGGGCCCTTCGACACCCTCGGCGGTTTCGTCATGGCGCGGCTGGGCCACGTGCCCGCCCCGGGCGACACCGTCACCTGGGACGACCTCGTCCTGACCGTCACCGCGATGGACGGGCGGCGGGTCGACCGCCTCGACGCCCGCCGCACGGGCTGAGCGGGTGGCGGCCGGGCACGGTATCTTGACGTCGAGTAATCTGTTCCAGGCGCCGGTGCCCCGGCGCGGAGTCGAGCGCCCTCCGGGCGGTCAGGAGAGTAGCGGCACATGGCGAAGATCAAGGTGGCGGGCCCCGTCGTCGAGCTCGACGGCGACGAGATGACGAGGATCATCTGGCAGTTCATCAAGGACCGTCTCATCCACCCGTACCTCGACGTCGACCTGCGTTACTACGACCTGTCCATCCAGAACCGCGACGCCACGGACGACCAGGTCACCATCGACGCCGCGAACGCGATCAAGGAGCACAACGTCGGCGTCAAGTGCGCCACGATCACCCCCGACGAGGCGCGCGTCGAGGAGTTCGGCCTCAAGAAGATGTGGGTCTCGCCCAACGGCACGATCCGCAACATCCTCGGCGGCGTCGTCTTCCGCGAGCCGATCATCATCTCCAACGTCCCGCGCCTGGTCCCGGGCTGGACGAAGCCGATCATCATCGGCCGCCACGCCCACGGCGACCAGTACAAGGCGACCAACTTCAAGGTGCCGGGCGCCGGGCAGCTGACGATGACCTTCACCCCCACCGACGGGTCGGAGCCGGTCCAGCACGTCGTCGCGAACTACGGCGACGACGGCGGCGTGGCGATGGGCATGTACAACTACAACAACTCCATCCGGGACTTCGCCCGCGCGTCCTTCGCGTACGGCCTCCAGCGCGGGTACCCGGTGTACCTGTCCACGAAGAACACGATCCTCAAGGCCTACGACGGCGCGTTCAAGGACATCTTCGCCGAGGTCTTCGAGACCGAGTACAAGGCGCAGTTCGACGCCGCCGGCCTGATCTACGAGCACCGCCTCATCGACGACATGGTCGCCGCGGCCATGAAGTGGGAGGGCGGGTACGTCTGGGCGGCCAAGAACTACGACGGCGACGTCCAGTCCGACACCGTCGCCCAGGGCTTCGGCTCGCTCGGGCTCATGACCTCCGTCCTCATGACCCCGGACGGCAGGACGGTCGAGGCCGAGGCCGCCCACGGCACGGTGACCCGGCACTACCGCCAGCACCAGCAGGGCAAGCCCACCTCGACCAACCCCATCGCCTCGATCTTCGCCTGGACCGGTGGCCTCAAGCACCGCGGCAAGATCGACGGCACCCCCGAGGTCACCGGCTTCGCCGAGACCCTCGAGGACGTCGTCATCAAGACCGTCGAGTCGGGCAGGATGACCAAGGACCTCGCGCTGCTGGTCGGCAAGGACCAGGAGTGGCAGACCACCCAGGACTTCCTCGCCACCCTGGACGAGAACCTCTCGGCCCGACTGGCCTGAGCACCGCCCCGACGCCCGGCCGCCCCCCGCGGGGCGGCCGGGCGTCGGCGCGCCCGGTGGCCGGCGTCGCGTGAGGTGCCCGCCACCCGGACTCCCCGGGTGTGACCCTGGCCACCGGGGTAATCTTGATGCCGAGATACTTTTCGAGCCCACACGAAGGAGTGCCCCGATGACCACGACCCCGGTGAACGTCACCGTGACCGGAGCGGCCGGACAGATCGGCTACGCGCTGCTCTTCCGCATCGCCTCGGGCCAGCTGCTCGGTCCGGACACCCCGGTCTCCCTGCGCCTGCTCGAGATCCCCCAGGGCGTCAAGGCGGCCGAGGGCACCGCGATGGAGCTCGACGACTGCGCGTTCCCGCTCCTGGCGGGCATCGACATCTTCGACGACGCCCGTCAGGGGTTCGACGGCGCCAACGTCGCCCTCCTCGTCGGCGCGCGGCCGCGCAGCAAGGGCATGGAGCGTGGGGACCTCCTCGAGGCCAACGGCGGCATCTTCGGCCCGCAGGGCGAGGCGATCAACGCCGGCGCCGCGGACGACGTCAAGGTCCTCGTCGTGGGCAACCCGGCCAACACCAACGCCCTCATCGCCCAGCGCCACGCCCCCGACGTCCCCGCCGAGCGCTTCACCGCCATGACGCGCCTGGACCACAACCGCGCCCTCCACCAGCTCGCCACGAAGGCGGGCGTCGCGGTGAACGAGGTCGAGCGGCTGACGATCTGGGGCAACCACTCCGCCACCCAGTACCCGGACATCTTCCACGCGCGGGTGGGCGGGCGCGCCGCCACCGACGTCGTCGACGAGGCCTGGCTCGAGAGCGAGTTCATCCCCACGGTCGCCAAGCGCGGTGCCGCCATCATCGAGGCCCGCGGGCTGTCCTCGGCGGCGTCCGCCGCCAACGCGGCGATCGACCACGTCCACGACTGGGTCACGGGCACCCAGGGGGAGGGCTGGACCTCCGCCGCCATCGTCTCGGACGGCTCGTACGGCGTGCCCGAGGGCCTCATCTCCTCCTTCCCGGTCCGTGCCCGCGACGGTCGCTGGGAGATCGTCCAGGGGCTGGAGGTCAACGACTTCTCCCGCGCGAAGATCGACGCCTCGGTGGCCGAGCTCGTCGAGGAGCGCGACGCGGTCCAGCAGCTCGGCCTCGTGTGAGCCAAGCCTGAACCTCGGCGCCCCGGCCCTACGGCCGGGGCGCCGCTCTCGCGCGTCACGCCGCCGCCCGGCGGCGTCTCTCGCCCCACGGTGAGCCGGTCGCCACCTGGCCCTGGGGCAGCCGTCGCTCTCGTCGCGTGGATGACGGGTCACGTTCGACCGGGTTCGCCCCGTTTCGCGCGTCTCGCCATGCGAGCCGTTGCAAGGCTTGCTGAAATGCTTGCAGGGCGGCTAGCCTCCGTCGAGACCTGCGCGAGGGCGCGCAGCCGACGAAGGAGTCCCACCGCATGCCACGCCGTCTGCGCGCCGCCATCGCGTCGCTGAGCACCGCCACCCTCGCCCTGACGGGGCTCGCCGCCCTGGCCGCGGCCCCTCCCGCCCAGGCCGCCGACCGCCTGGTCACCCTCGTCGGGGACCTCCAGGACGAGCTCGGCTGCGCCGCCGACTGGGCGCCGGACTGTCCCGAGACCGTGCTCGCCCCGACCGCCACCGAGGGCGTCTACGCCGCCGAGCTCGAGGTGCCGGGCGGCAGCTACGCGTACAAGGTCGCTCTCGACGGCGCGTGGGCCGAGTCCTACCCGGCGGCCGACCGCCCGCTCGTCCTCGCCGGGCCGGCCACGGTGCGGTTCACCTTCGACGAGGCCACGAAGCAGGTCTCCCTTGAGGTCCTCGACCTGGCCGGCGGCTACACCGCCGCCGACGACGCCCTCGTCGCGGCGCCGGTGCGCACCGAGGGTGCGGGGGAGAGCTTCTACTTCGTCCTCACCGACCGCTTCGCCAACGGCGACACCACCAACGACACCGGCGGCATCGCCGGCGACCGGCTCGACCACGGTTTCGACCCGGCCGACAAGGGCTTCTACCACGGCGGCGACATCGCCGGCCTCAGCGAGCAGCTGGACTACATCGAGGGCCTCGGCACCACCGCGATCTGGCTCACGCCGTCCTTCAAGAACAACCCCGTCCAGGGCGAGGGCGCGGACGCGTCCGCCGGGTACCACGGGTACTGGATCACCGACTTCACCCAGATCGACCCGCACCTGGGCACCAACGCCGAGCTCGAGGCGTTCGTCGACGAGGCCCACGGCCGCGGGATCGACGTCTTCTTCGACATCATCACCAACCACACCGCCGACCTCATCGACTACGAGGAGGGCGTGTACGACTACGTCGAGAAGTCGGCGAGCCCCTACCTCGACACGGCAGACCGGCCGTTCGACCCCGCCGACCACGCCGGCACGGGCGACTTCCCGGCCATGGACACCACGTCCTTCCCCTACACCCCCGTCCGCACGGGCGGCGACGTCACCCCCGCCGCGCTGAACGACGTCACGCTCTACCACAACCGCGGCGACTCGACGTGGACCGGGGAGTCCGTCACCTACGGCGACTTCATCGGGCTCGACGACCTCATGACCGAGAACCCCGCGGTCGTGTCCGAGATGATCGACATCTACCGCGCGTGGATGGACATGGGCATCGACGGGTTCCGGATCGACACCGCCAAGCACGTGAACTTCGAGTTCTGGGAGGAGTGGACCGCGGCCATCGACGCCTACGCCGCGGAGGTCAACCCCGACTTCTTCACCTTCGGCGAGGTCTTCGACGCCGACGCGCGCCTGACCTCTCCGTACGTGCGCAAGACCGAGATGTCCTCGGTCCTGGACTTCGCGTTCCAGTCCGCCGCACTCTCCTACGCCAAGGGCGCCGGCCCCGCCGGCCTGTCGAGCTTCTTCGCCACCGACGACTACTACACGACCCCGGACTCCAGCGCCGACGCGCTGCCGACCTTCCTCGGCAACCACGACATGGGCCGGGTGGGCTACCTCCTCCAGGGCAGCGGCTCCGAGCTCGAGCGCTCCGAGCTGGCGCACTCGCTCATGTACCTCACCCGCGGCCAGCCGGTGGTCTACTACGGCGACGAGCAGGGCTTCGTCGGTGCCGGCAACGACAAGTCGGCCCGGCAGGACATGTTCGCCTCCGCCACCGCGGAGTACCTCGGCCAGCCCACCCTCGACGGGACGTACGGCACCGGGGACCACTACGACACCACCGCGCCGCTGTACACCCACATCGCCGGGCTCGCCGCCCTGCGCGACGCCCGCCCGGCCCTCGACCGCGGCGCGCAGATCGAGCTGCACGCCACCGACGGCGTCTACGCCTTCGCCCGGGTCGACCGGGACGAGAAGGTCGAGCACCTCGTCGCGACGAACAGCACCGGCACCGAGCAGAGCGCCACCTTCACCACCCTCACCCCGGGCGCCACCTACACCCCCCTGCACGGCACCACCACCGCGGTGACGGCCGACGCGAGCGGCTCGGTGACGCTCACCGTCCCCGCGCTGTCCGCCGTCGTGCTCGTCGCGGACGCCACGGTCGGCGCCCCGGCCGAGGCGGCGCCGATCACCCTCACCCCCGCCCACGGGGCCAAGCTCGAGGGCCTGGCCCCGATCACGGCCGACGTCGCGGACGACGTCTGGTCCGAGACCACGTTCTCCTACCGCACCGTCGGTGAGACCACGTGGACGACCCTCGGCACCGCCGAGGACGACACCCCCCGTGTCTTCCACGACGTGGACGGCCTCGCCGCCGGCACGCTCGTGGAGTACCGGGCCGTCACGGTCGACGCCGCGGGGAACACCGCGGCGGCCTCGACCGTCGGGTCCGTCGGCGTGGACGTCACCGGAGCCCCGCCCGCGCAGCCGGACGAGGAGCTCTTCGTCACCGTGCCGGGGGGCCACAACTCCGAGATGGGCTGCCCCGGCGACTGGCAGCCGGACTGCGCCGCCGCGGTCCTGACGCTCGACGAGGCGTCCGGCAGGTATGTCGGCACGTTCGACCTGCCCGCCGGCAGCTACGAGTACAAGGTCGCCGTCGGCGGCACCTGGGACGTCAACTACGGCGCCGGCGGCGTGCCCGGCGGTGACAACATCGCCTACACCCACACCGGTGGGCCGGTCACGTTCGTCTACGACCCGGTCACCCACGTCGTCACCAGCTCAGCCGAGGGTCCGTTCGTCACCCTGCCGGGCAGCTTCCAGAGCGAGCTCGGCTGCTCGGACGACTGGCAGCCCCAGTGCCTGGTCTCGCTGATGGTCGACCCCGAGCGCGACGGCACCTACACCTTCACCACCGGTGACATCCCCGCCGGGAGCTACGAGGTCAAGGTCGCGCACAACCGCTCGTGGGACGAGAACTACGGGGCGGGCGGCGCCCCCGGCGGCGCCAACTACACATTCTCGGCCCCCGGTGACGGCAAGGCCGTGACCTTCTCGTACGACATCGCGACGCATCTGCTCACGATCGAGGCGACCGACCCGCCGCTGGCCGGGACGGGACAGCAGCTCGCCCACTGGCTCGACGCCGACACCCTCGCCTGGCCCGCCGACCTGCTCGGCGGCACCGGCCCGGCCGACCTCACCTGGAGCCTCCACCACGCGGGGGAGGGCGGTCTCGCCCTCACCGACGGTGCCGTCACCGGCGGTACGAGCACCGCACTGACCTACGCCGGCACGGGCCTGGACGAGGGCCTCGCCGAGAGGTTCCCGCACCTGGCCGGCTACGTCGCCCTCGACGTCGAGGGCCTGGACCGCGGGCAGGTCGAGGCCCTGCTCACCGGCCAGCTCGCCGTCCTCCTCACCGGCCCCGACGGACCCATCGCGTTCACCGGCGTCCAGGTCCCGGGGGTCCTCGACGACCTCTACTCCGACGCCGCGGCCGAGCGGGTCCTCGGCGCCGACTTCTCCGGCGGCGCCCCCGCCCTGGCCCTGTGGGCGCCGACCGCCAAGGACGTCGAGCTCCTGCTCTACGCCGACGCGGCCGGCACCGGTGAGCCGGAGCGCGTGGCCATGGAGCGCCAGGCCGACGGCTCCTGGACCGTCCAGGGCGAGGCGGACTGGGAGGACCGCGCGTACCTCTTCGAGGTCGAGGTCTACGTCCAGACCACCGGAGCGGTCGAGACGAACGTCGTCACCGACCCGTACTCGTTCGGCCTGACCCTGAACTCGACCCGCTCGGTGCTCGTCGACCTCGACGACGACGTGTGGGCGCCCGCCCTGTGGGCGCAGACCCCCGCGCCGGAGATCGACAACCCGGTCGACCGGACGATCTACGAGCTGAACGTCCGTGACTTCTCCATCGCGGACAGCACCGTCCCGGAGGAGCTGCGCGGCACGTACGCCGCGTTCACCCTCGACGGCACTGACGGGATGACCCACCTGCGCGAGCTCGCCGATGCGGGCATGAACACCGTCCACCTGCTGCCGACGTTCGACATCGCGACGATCGAGGAGGAGCGCGCCGCACAGGCGGTGCCCGAGATCCCCGAGGGCGCGGCCCCGGACTCCACCGAGCAGCAGGCCGCGGTCATGGCTGTGCGCGACGCGGACGGCTTCAACTGGGGCTACGACCCGCTGCACTTCTCCACCCCGGAGGGGTCCTACGCCTCGGTCGGCAACCAGACCGGCGGCGCGCGCGTCGCCGAGTTCCGCTCGATGGTGGGTGGGCTGCACGACGCCGGGCTGCAGGTCGTCCTCGACCAGGTCTTCAACCACACCGCAGCCGCCGGGCAGGCGGAGACGTCGGTCCTCGACCGGGTCGTCCCCGGGTACTACCACCGGCTCAGCGGCACCGGCTCGATCGAGACGTCCACCTGCTGCCAGAACGTCGCCACCGAGCACAAGATGGCCGAGAAGCTCATGGTCGACTCCGTCGTCACCTGGGCCGCGGACTACCACGTCGACGGCTTCCGCTTCGACCTCATGGGCCACCACAGCCGGGACAGCATGGTGGCGGTCCGGGAGGCCCTGGACGCCCTGACCGTGGAGGAGCACGGCATCGACGGCGAGGAGGTCTACCTCTACGGCGAGGGCTGGAACTTCGGCGAGGTCGCGAACAACGCCCGGTTCCACCAGGCCACCCAGGGCCAGCTCGACGGCACGGGCATCGGCACCTTCTCCGACCGGCTGCGCGACGCCGTCCGCGGCGGTGGTCCGTTCGACGAGGACCAGCGCACCCACCAGGGCTTCGGCTCGGGCCTGGCCACCGACCCCAACGCCGTGGCCGCCGGGACGCCGGAGGAGCAGGCCGCACGCCTGGCGCACGCCACCGACCTCGTCCGCCTCGGGCTGGCCGGGAACCTGCGCGACTACACCTTCCTCACCTCGGCGGGGACGGAGCAGTCGGGCGCGGAGCTGGACTACAACGGCCAACCTGCGGGGTACGCGACCTCCCCGGAGGAGGTCATCACCTACGTCGACGCGCACGACAACGAGACGCTGTTCGACAACCTCGTCCTCAAGCTGCCGGTGGAGACGTCGATGGACGACCGGGTGCGCATGAACACGCTCTCGCTCGCCACCACGGCCCTGGCCCAGACACCCAGCTTCTGGCACGCGGGCACGGAGCTGCTGCGCAGCAAGTCCCTGGACCGCAACAGCTACAACTCCGGAGACCACTTCAACCTGCTCGACCTGACCATGCAGACCAACAACTTCGGTGTGGGTCTGCCCCCGGAGCCGGACAACGGCGACAAGTGGGACGTCATGGCCCCGCTGCTGGCGAACCCGGACCTCCGTCCGGCGCCGGAGGACATCGCGGCGTCGTCCGCCCAGGCGCAGGACCTGCTGCGGCTGCGCCACTCCACCGACCTGTTCCGGCTCGGCTCCGCCGACCTGATCCAGGAGAAGGTGACCTTCCCGGCCTCCGGCCCGGACGCGGCGCCGGGCGTCCTTGTCATGCACGTCGACGACCTCGTCGGTGAGGACGTGGACAAGAAGCTCGACGGCGTCCTGACGGTGTTCAACGCCTCGCCCGAGCCGGTCACCCAGGTCCTGCCCGAGCTCGCCGGGCGCGAGTACGCACTATCCCGGATCCAGGAGAACGGGGCCGACGCCGTCGTGCGGGCCACCACGTGGGACGCCGCCACCGGCACGGTGACGGTCCCTGCCCGTACGGTCGCCGTCCTGGTGGACGCGGCCGACGGCCCGGGCACCGGCCGGCCCGGTGACCGGCCGACCGGTCCGGGCAAGCCCGCCGAGACCCCGGTCGGGCCGCCGGCCGACAGGCCCGGCCGCGGACCGCAGCTCTAGCCCGGACGGCGAAGGAGGGGCGCCCCGCACGGGGCGCCCCTCCTTCGTCGGTGCCGCCGTCGCGGCGACGGGTCAGCCGCGGGCGATGTCCTCCAGGCACCGCTGGAGTCCGGCCGGGTCGTCCTGGTAGACCTCGACGCACTGCTCGAAGTCCGGACCCAGGCGGGCGAACAGGGCCGCGCCGAAGACGGTCGAGGCGATGCCGAGCAGGATCGCGAGCACCCCGACGGCCATCCCCGCGACCGAGGTGCCGCGGTTCGTCGCCTCACGCCGTCCTACGCGCTGGAGGGCGACCGCCCCCATGATGACGGCGACCAGACCACCGAGCGCGCCCAGCAGCCCGACGAACGGCACCCAGGCGATGAGCAGGGCGAGGATGCCCACGACGAGCGCCCCGACGCCCAGGCCGTTCCGGGGACCGTAGCCGCCGTACTGCTTCCCGTACGGCTGCTGCCCGTACTGCGCGTACGGCTGCTGCCCGTACTGGCTCTGCGCGTACGGCTGCTGCCCGGCGTACTGCGTCTGGTCGTACTGCGTCTGGTCGTACTGCGTCTGGTCGTACTGCTGGCCAGGCTGTCCGTACTGCTGCCCGCCGTACTGCTGGCCAGGCTGTCCGTACTGCTGCCCGCCGTACTGCTGGCCAGGCTGTCCGTACTGCTGCCCGCCGTACTGCTGGCCAGGCTGTCCGTACTGCTGTCCGCCGTACTGCTGGCCAGGCTGTCCGTACTGCTGCCCGCCGTGCCACGGCTGCTGGTACTGCTGGCCGTCCTGCGGCTGGGCGGACGGCTGCTCACCGTGCTGCGGCTCGCCGCGCCAGGGCGGACCGCCCTGCTGGGGCTGGTCACCGTCGGACCGCGGCCGGGGCTGCTCGGAGCTCATGGTTCCTCCCTCGTCGGGATCTCCATGGTCGCAGCCGTCGGCGCCGGCGTCGACGGTCCCTCGTCCTACCGCGCCGGCGCGCCCCGCCGCTGCTACGAGAAGACGACCGTGCGGCGCCCGTCCACGAGCACGCGGTGCTCGGCGTGCCACCGTACGGCGCGGGCGAGGACCCGGCGCTCGACGTCCTGGCCGCGGGCGACCATCTCGCCGACGTCGTCGGAGTGCGTGACCCGCTCGACGTCCTGCTCGATGATCGGCCCCTCGTCGAGGTCCGCGGTCACGTAGTGCGCCGTCGCCCCGATGAGCTTCACGCCCCGCCCGTGGGCCTGGGCGTACGGGCGGGCGCCCTTGAAGCTGGGCAGGAACGAGTGGTGGATGTTGATGACGTTGCCCGCCAGCTCGGTGCACACCTCGTCGGAGAGGATCTGCATGTACCGGGCGAGGACCACCAGCTCGACGTCGCCGGCGTGGACGATGTCCAGGAGGGCACGCTCGGCGTCGGGCTTGGTCTCCCGGGTGACCGGGATGTGGTGGAACGGCGCGTCGTAGGACCTCGCGATGGGCTCGAGGTCGGGGTGGTTGGCCACGACGCCCACCACCTCGATCGGCAGTCCCTGGAACCGCTGCCGGAACAGCAGGTCCACGAGGCAGTGGGGGTCCTTGGACGCCATGATGAGGGTCCGGACCGGGCGGCCGACCCGGTCGAGCTTCCACGTCATGCCGAACCGGCGCGCGACGGCGCTCAGGGCGGCCTCGAGGTCGGCGCGCGGCGCCGCGGTCTCCACCTGCACCCGCATGAAGAACAGGCCCGTGGAGGGGTCGCCGAACTGCTGCGACTCGGTGATGTTCCCCCCGTGCTCGGCCAGCGCGCCCGAGACGGCGTGGACGATCCCGGGCTGGTCGGGGCAGGACAGGGCGAGGACGAGGTGCTCGGCGCTCGCGGTCGCGGACGGCTCGGCGGTGGTCACGAGAGGCGAGGGTAGCCGCCGGCGCACCCGCACGGCCCGGGCGTCCGTGGATGAGGACCCGGCCGGGCACGAGGTGATGCCACACTGTGGCCATGGACGACGTCAGGATCGACCTCATCACCGTCGACGAGGCCGGGGAGCTGCTCACCGTGCGGCGGGCGGCCTTCGTCACCGAGGCCCAGCTCTACGGCGACCCCAACCTCCCCGCGCTGACGCAGTCGCTCACCGAGCTCGCCGCCGACATCGAGCGCCCCGACGTCGTCACCCTCGGTGCCTGGTCGGGGCACCGGCTCATCGGCTCGATCCGCGTCGAGCTGGAGGCCGAGCGAGCCACGCTGGGCCGCCTCGCCGTCGTCCCCGACCTCCAGGGGCAGGGCATCGGCACGCAGCTGCTCATGGCGGTGCTGCAGTACCTGCCCGAGCAGACCAAGGAGGTCTGGGTCTTCACCGGGCAGGACTCCAAGCAGAACATCTCCATGTACGCCAAGCACGGCTACGAGCACCAGTACGACCAGCACACCGGCGATCTCACCTACGCCTACCTGCGCCGGATCCTCGGCGAGGGGGGGGACGAGGACGAGGAGGAGACCGTCGCCGGCTGAGCGGCGAGGAGTTGGTAGCCTGTCCCCGTCGCGACTGGCGCCACAGGTGGTCCACCACCGGGGAGCGACGGCACCACCGACTCCGAGGTCGTCCGCCTGGGCCGAGGGTCACCACCTTCAGTGCTCGCGCACCGGGTGTGCGTGACCGAACCCCGGAGGAACGATGACCCAGCAAGACGCCACGTCCGTGGCCGACCAGAGCCTCGCCGAGCTCGACCCCGAGATCGCCGCCGTCCTCGACGGTGAGCTCGTCCGCCAGCGCGAGACGCTGGAGATGATCGCGTCGGAGAACTTCGTCCCGCGCGCCGTCCTCCAGGCCCAGGGGTCGGTCCTGACGAACAAGTACGCCGAGGGCTACCCCGGGCGCCGGTACTACGGCGGCTGCGAGCAGGTCGACATCGCCGAGAACCTCGCCATCGAGCGGGCGACCGCCCTCTTCGGCGCGGAGTACGCCAACGTCCAGCCGCACTCCGGCGCCCAGGCGAACGCAGCCGTCCTGCACGCGCTCGCCACCCCGGGCGAGACCATCCTGGGCCTCTCGCTCGCCCACGGCGGGCACCTCACCCACGGCATGAAGATCAACTTCTCGGGCAAGCTCTACAAGGTCGCGGCCTACGGCGTCGACGAGCAGAGCCACCGCATCGAGATGGAGACGGTGCGTGCGAAGGCGCTCGAGTCCCGCCCCAAGGTCATCATCGCCGGCTGGTCGGCCTACCCCCGTCAGCTCGACTTCGCCGCGTTCCGGGAGATCGCCGACGAGGTGGGCGCCTACCTGTGGACCGACATGGCGCACTTCGCCGGGCTGGTCGCCGCGGGCCTGCACCCCTCCCCGGTGCCGCACTCGGACGTCGTCTCCTCCACGGTCCACAAGACTCTCGGCGGCCCGCGCTCGGGCTTCCTGCTCGCGCGGGACAAGGAGGCCTTCGGCAAGAAGCTGGACTCGGCCGTCTTCCCGGGTCAGCAGGGCGGGCCCCTCATGCACGTCGTGGCCGCCAAGGCGGTGGCGTTCAAGGTCGCCGCCGGCGAGGAGTTCCGCGAGCGGCAGGAGCGCACCCTCGAGGGCGCGCGGATCATCGCCGAGCGCCTGACCCAGCAGGACGTGCGCGACTCCGGCGTCTCCCTCGTCACCGGCGGCACCGACGTCCACCTCGTCCTGGTGGACCTGCGCAGCTCCGCCCTCGACGGGCAGCAGGCCGAGGACCTCCTCCACGGCGCCGGGATCACCGTCAACCGCAACGCCGTGCCGTTCGACCCGCGTCCGCCGCGGGTGACGTCCGGGCTGCGCATCGGCACCCCGGCGCTCGCCAGCCGCGGCTTCGGCGCGGCGGAGTTCACCGAGGTGGCCGACATCATCGCCACGACGCTCGTCGGCGGCGCCGGCACCGACGTCGAGGCGATGCGGGCCCGGGTGCGGGCGCTGACCGAGGCCTTCCCCCTCTACCCGGGGCTGCAGCAGTGACGGCCCGCGTCCTGGACGGGCGGGCCACCGCCGCCACGATCAAGGCCGAGCTCGCCGAGCGTGTCGCCGCGCTGTCCGCCCGCGGGCGCACCCCCGGGCTCGGCACCGTCCTGGTGGGGGAGGACCCCGGCTCCCGGGCGTACGTGTCGGGCAAGCACCGCGACTGCGCCGAGGTCGGGATCGCCTCGATCCGGGTGGACCTGCCGGCGACGGCGAGCCAGGCCGACGTCGAGGCCGCCGTCGCGCGGCTCAACGCCGACCCCGCCTGCACCGGGTACATCGTCCAGCTGCCGCTGCCGGCCGCGGTGGACACCAACGCCGTCCTCGAGCTCATCGACCCGGGCAAGGACGCCGACGGCCTGCACCCGACCAACCTGGGCCGGCTGGTGCTGCGGGTCAAGGAGCCGGTGACGTCCCCGCTGCCCTGCACCCCGCGGGCGGTGCTCGAGCTCCTCGCGCGCCACGGCATCGACCTGGCCGGGAAGGACGTGTGTGTGGTCGGTCGCGGGACCACCGTGGGCCGGTCCATCGGCCTGCTCCTGACCCGCAAGGACGTCAACGCGACCGTCACGCTCACCCACACCGGGACGGCGGACCTCGCCCAGCACGTGCGCGCCGCGGACGTCGTCGTCGCGGCGGCGGGGCAGCCCGGGATCATCACCGCCGACATGGTCCGGCCCGGCGCGGTCGTCCTGGACGTCGGGGTCTCCCGCGTGGTGGACCCGGCCACCGGGAAGGCGACCCTGCGCGGTGACGTCGACCCCGCCGTCGCCGACGTCGCGGCCTGGCTCTCGCCCAACCCCGGCGGGGTGGGACCGATGACCCGGGCGATGCTCCTGGCCAACGTGGTCGACACCGCGGAGCGACTCGCGGGCTGAGCCCCGCGCGGCGTGCGCGCACGACGGAGCGCCGCCCCGGGGCGGCCCGGCCGTGGTCGGGCCGCCGCGAGGCGGACGGCGTCCGGCGGTGTCGGTGGGATCGGGGAGGATGTCCCGGTGCTCACCGTCGCCTCCGTCAACGTCAACGGCGTCCGCGCCGCCTTCCGTCGCGGCATGGCCGCCTGGCTCGCCGCCCGCAACCCGGACGTCCTGCTCCTCCAGGAGGTCCGGGCCGACGACCAGACCCTCGCCGAGCACCTCGGTGAGGGCTGGCACGTCGCGCACCAGGCGAGCGACGCCAAGGGCCGGGCCGGGGTCGCCGTCGCCTCGCGCGTCCCGGCCACCGCGGTGCGGGTGGGGCTGGGCAACGGCACCCCCGAGCCCGAGGTCGACACCGGCCGCTGGGTGGAGATGGACCTCGAGGTCGGCGAGCGGCCCCTCACCGTCGTCTCGGCCTACATCCACTCCGGCACCGCCGGCACGGAGAAGATGGACCTCAAGTTCGCCCACCTGGACAAGGTGACCCACCGCCTCGTCGAGCTCTCCGGCCAGGCCGCGGCGGGGGAGCGGGACCTTCTCGTCGCCGGCGACGTCAACATCGCCCACGGCGAGCGGGACATCAAGAACTGGAAGGGCAACCACAACAAGACCTCAGGCGCCCTCGACGCCGAGATCGCCTACCTCGACCGGTGGACCGGCGAGCTCGGGCTCGTCGACGTCGCGCGACGGATCGCGGGGGACGTGCCCGGGCCCTACACGTGGTGGTCCTGGCGGGGCAAGGCGTTCGACAACGACGCAGGCTGGCGCATCGACTACCAGCTCGCCACCCACGGGCTCGCGGAGCGGGCGGTCGACGCCGGCGTCGACCGGGCCGCCTCCTACGACCAGCGGTTCTCGGACCACGCACCCGTGGTCGCCACCTACGACCTCTAGCCGCACTCAGCCAGGAGGGACGTACGTCGTCGAGGGCCGCGCGCCCAGCGGGCTGCGGTCGCAGCCCGGCCCGTCGTCGGACCGGTCACGGCCGGGGACGCCCTGGGGGTGGAGGTCTCCACCACGAGGTTCCCGTCCTCCGCGCCGGGCCCCGGCGCCTCAGCGGGCGGCGGACCGGGCGCAGGAGACGCAGTGCGTCGCCGTCGGCCGTGCCTCCAGGCGGCCCGGCTCGACCGGGTTCCCGCAGCGCTCGCAGATGCCGTACGTGCCGTGTTCGAGCCGGTCCAGCGCGGCGTCGACCTCGCCGAGCGTGTGCCGCGCGCTCCCGGTGAGGGCCACCACCTGGGCCCGCTCGTACCCGATGGTGGTGCCCTCCGGGTCGTGCTCGTCGTCGGTGTTCGCTCCCTCGGCAGCGGCCACGACGTCGGCGAAGGACCGGTCCAGCGCGGCGAGACGGGCGGTGGTCGCCGCCCGCAGCGCCGTCAGCCGCTCGCGTGCCTCGTCCTGCCCCGACACGCGCTAGCCCACGGGTGCGGCCGCGCCGGCCGGCTCGGCGACGAGGAACTCCGGCCGGGCGAACCCGGCGGCGGCGAAGGCACGCTCGACGGCGTCGGCCACCTCGGCGGCGGAGGCCGCGTCCACCAGGGCGATGGCCGAGCCGCCGAAACCCCCGCCGGTCATCCGGGCCCCGTGCGCGCCGGCGGCCCGGGCGGCCGTCACGGCCAGGTCGAGCTCGTCGCAGGAGACCTCGTAGTCCTCGGCCAGGGAGGCGTGGGAGCCGTCGAGGAGGGCCCCGGCCTCCGCCAGGGCCGTCCCCGTCAGGGCGGCCCCCGGCGCCGCCGAGAGCACGTCGACCAGCGCGCGGACCCGCTCGATCTCGGTGACCACGTGCCGCACGCGCCGGCGCTGCTCGTCGTCGGCGAGCCGGTCGAGGACCTCCGTCAGGGTCGTCGTGCCCGCCGCCAGCGCGTCGGCCACCACCCGCAGCGAGGCGACCCCCAGGGCCGCCGCGGCGCTCTCGCAGACCTCCCGGCGGCGGGCGTACTGGCCGTCCACGAGCCGGTGCTCGGCCCGGGTGTCCACCACGAGCAGGGCGAGCCCGGCCGCCGCCAGGTCGAACGGGATCTGTGTGACGGAGCCGTCGGAGGTGTCCAGGAGCAGGGCGTGCCCGGACCGGCAGCGCAGCGACGCCGCCTGGTCCATGCCGCCGGTGGGGGCGCCCGCGACCTCGTTCTCCGCGCGGACGCAGGCCGCGGCGAGCCGGGCCCGTCCGGCGTCGTCGTCCGGCCCGGCGAGACCGAGTCCGCCGACCCCGTCCAGCGCGACCGCGACGGCGCACTCGATCGCGGCGGAGGAGCTCAGACCGGCGCCGTAGGGCACGCACGAGTCGACGGCGACGTCGAACCCGGGGACGGGGTGCCCGTCGCCCGCCAGGGCCCAGGCCACCCCGGCGGGGTAGGCGGGCCAGCCGTCGACGGCGCCCGCGGACCCGGCCGGCGCGACGCCGTCGAGGTCGACCTCGCGCACGGCTCGCCGTCCCCCTGCGGCGCCCGACGCCGCGCCCTCCTGGGCGCTGACGAGCCGGGCGGTGCGGTCCGGCCGGGCGCGCAGCGCGACGAAGGTGCGGTGCGGCAGCGCGAGCGGCAGGCACAGCCCGTCGTTGTAGTCGGTGTGCTCCCCGATGAGGTTGACCCGGCCCGGGGCCGCCCACACCCCGTCCGGCTCCCCGCCGAGCGCGTCGGCGAAGAGCGCACGCACCCGCGCTGCCCCCTCGGCGTCGGTCCACGCCGGCAGCAGCGCGCTCACGCCGGCCCCGCCCCGGCCGGGACGACCTCGCGCAGCCGGTCGGCGATGCGCTCGGGGGTGGTGTCGGAGATCCACGCGCCCATGCCCGACTCCGAGCCGGCGAGGTACTTGAGCTTGCCGGGGGCGCGCAGGACCGAGAAGAGCTGCAGGTGCAGGCGCAGGTCGTCGCGGCCCTCGCGGACCGGTGCCTGGTGCCACGCCGCGATGTAGGGCAGGTGGATGGGTCCGCCGGAGTCCTCCTCGCCGGGCGGGACCACGAAGAACCGGTCCCCGCCCTGGAGCAGGCGCAGGTAGATCTCGGCGAGGTCGTCACACTCGGCGTCGGTGAGGGCCGGCAGGTCCGGCACGTCGCGCCGGGGGGCGAGGTGGACCTCGACGGGCCAGCGCGCCGCCGCGGGGACGTAGGCCGCCCAGTGCTCGGACTCGGCCACCACGCGCCGTCCGGAGTGGAGCTCGGCGTCGAGGACGTCGCGCAGGAGGTTGCGCCCGGTGCGCTCGCGGTGGGCCCGGGCCTGGCGCAGCATCGTCGCGGTGCGCGGGGTGAGGTAGGGGTAGGCGTAGATCTGGCCGTGGGGGTGGTGCAGCGTCACGCCGATCTCCCGGCCGCGGTTCTCGAAGCAGAACACCTGCTCGATCCCGGGCAGGGCGGAGAGCTCCGCGGTGCGGTCCGCCCACGCCTCGATGACCGTGCGCATCCGACGACGACCGACGCCGGCGAGGGAGGCGGTGGAGTCGGGCGAGAAGCAGATGACCTCGCACCGGCCCGCCGCCGGGCGGGTGGGCCACAGCTCCTCGCCGTCGACGTGGTCGACGACGTCCTCGACCCCGGGGACGGCCATGAGGGAGGGGAAGCGGTTCTCGAACACGACGACGTCGTAGTCGGTGTCCGGGATCTCCCCGTCGGAGTAGGCCGCGCCGGGACGGGCCGGGGCGAGGGGGTTGGCGTCGGCGGGGGGCAGGTGCGTGCGGTTCATCCGGTGCGCCGCCATCGGCACCCACTCGCCGGTGAGGACGTCGTAGCGCATCTCCGGTCCGGTCACCGGCCGCGGCACCCCGTCCTCACCCGTGACCGGCGCGAACCGGTCCGACAGCGGTCGGGGGTCGTCCAGGCGGCGGGTGGCGCCGCCGGAGACGTAGGGCTCGGAGTCGTCGAAGTAGATGAGCTCTCGTCCGTCGGCCAGGCGGGTGCTGGTGCGGCGGACCGTGGCGCGGTCTGGTGCGGTCATGGGTCTCACTCCTGGGTGATCTCGAGGACGATGCCGTGCTCCTCCGCGGCCGTGACGGTCGCGGGCCCGGGGGGCTCGTCGGTGACGAGCACCGCCAGCTCGTGCACGGAGCAGAAGGTGCGCAGGCCGATCACGCCCCACTTCGAGGCGTCGACCACGGCGACGGGGGTCCGGGCGGCGCCCACCATCGCCTCGTTGGTGGCGCCCTCGGCGAGGTTGGGGGTCATGAGGCCTGTGGCGGGGTCGAACCCGTGCGCCCCGAGGAACGCCCACTCCACCCGCATCCGTCGCAGCGTGTCGACCGCGAGCGGACCGACCAGGGCGTCGGAGCGGGTGCGCTCACCGCCGGTGAGCAGCACCGTGGGTGCGGGGCGGGAGTCGGCGCGGGCGCGCTCTGCCTCGTCGTGGAGGACCTGTGCGGCGGGCAGGGAGTTCGTCACCACCGTGAGGGTCCCCACGTGCGGCAGGGCGGCCAGGGCCTGCGCCACGGCGAGGGTGGTCGTGCCGCCGGTCAGGGCGACGGAGTCGCCCGGGCGGACCAGCGAGGCGGCGCGGCGCCCGATGGCCGCCTTCTCCCCGGGGTGCTGACCCACCTTGGTGCCGAAGAGCGGCTCCTCCGCGGCGCCCGCCGTGGCCACCGCGCCGCCGTGGACCCGGTCGACCAGGCCGCGCGAGACGAGCTCGGTGATGTCGCGGCGCACGGTCATCTCCGAGACGCCGAGCGCCTCGACGACCTCCGCCACCCGGACGGCCCCGTGCCGGGCGACCTGCTCGAGGATGAACTCCTGGCGCTGCCGCGCGAAGAGGGGGGCGGTTCCCTCACGTTCCATGACAGCGAGCATACCCTGACCGAACACGAACGAACACGGCCGAACAGATCGGGCCTGCGTGTTCCCGGGCGGTCCGGGGAGGTGCCAGGATGGGGACGTGCCCACCTCGTCCCGCGCAGCCCACGGCCGCCACCCCGGGAGCCGGTAGGCGTGCACCTTCCCGAGCGGTCCGGCGACCAGGTGCGCATCGGCGTCGCCCTGCAGGTCCCGGCCCCCTACGGCACCCTCGTGCAGGCGGTCCGGGCCCGCGTGGGCGACCCCCTCGCCCACGCCATCCCCCCGCACATCACGCTGCTGCCGCCGACCGTGGTCGAGCGGGACCACCTGCCCGACGTCGTCGCCCACCTCGCCGCGATCGCGGCGGCGGAAGCCCCGTTCGTCGTCGCCCTCGAGGGCGCCGGCACCTTCCGGCCCGTCAGCCCGGTGGTCTTCGTCAAGGTGAGCCGCGGTGCCGAGCGGTGCGCCGCGCTGGAGTCCCTCGTCCGCAGCGGGCCGCTCGCCCAGGAGCTGCGCTTCCCCTACCACCCCCACGTCACGGTGGCCCACGACCTCGACGAGGACACCCTCGACCGGGCGCACCTGCTCGTGGAGGACTTCGAGGCCACCTACGCCCAGGGCAGCATGCGGCTGTACGAGCACGGCGAGGACGGGGTGTGGCGCACCGTCGCGCGGCTGCCGCTGACGGGCACGTCGGTCCACGCGGCCACCGCGGACCGGGTCGGCTGACCACGCGCTGGCGCCGCTAGGGTGCCTGCTATGACCGAGCCCGTCCTCCACGCGATCGTGCCGGCCGGCGGCGCCGGTACCCGGCTGTGGCCCCTGTCCCGGCGCGCGGCGCCGAAGTTCCTTCTGGACCTCACCGGCGCCGGCCGCACCCTGCTCCAGCAGACCCTCGACCGCCTCGCCCCGCTCACCGGCCCGGGCGGCACCGTCGTCGTCACCGGTGCGGTGCACGCCGAGGAGGTCCACCGCCAGCTGCCCGACCTGGGCGAGGCCGACCTCCTGGCCGAGCCGGCCCCCCGCGACTCCATGGCGGCCATCGGCCTGGCCGCGGCGGTCCTGCAGCGCCGGCACGGCGACGTCGTCGTGGGCTCGTTCGCTGCCGACCACGTCATCGCGGACGGGACCGCCTTCGAGCGGGCCGTGCGGGAGGCGGCCGAGGTGGCCCGCGCCGGCTACCTCGTCACCATCGGGATCGAGGCGGACCACCCCTCCACGGCGTTCGGCTACGTCCGCGCCGGGGACCCCGTCGACCTCGGCGGCGCGCCGGCGCCGACCGCGCGGGTGGTGCGCGGCTTCACCGAGAAGCCCGACGCCGCCACCGCCGAGCGCTACCTCGCCACGGGGGAGTACCGGTGGAACGCGGGCATGTTCGTCGTGCGGGCCCAGGTCCTGCTCGACCACCTCGCCGAGCAGCGCCCCGAGCTGGCCGCCGGTCTGGCCGAGATCGCCGACGCGTGGGACGGCCCGGCCCGGGCCGAGGTCCTCGGGCGGGTCTGGCCGGGGCTGGAGAAGATCGCGATCGACCACGCCATCGCCGAGCCGGTCGCCGCCCGCGGCGGCGTCGCCGTCGTCCCGGCCGCGATGGGCTGGGACGACGTCGGTGACTTCGCCTCCCTCGCGTCGATCCTCGCGGGCGACGGCGCGGTGCTCGGTGACGCCGGGCTGGTCATCACCGAGGCCTCGGACGGCGCCCTCGTGGTCCCCGCCGGGCGGACCGTGGCTGTCCTCGGCATCCCCGGCGCGGTCGTGGTGGACACCCCGGACGCGTTGCTGGTCACCACCAGGGAGCACGCCCAACGGGTCAAGGGCGTCGTCGACCGGCTCACCGCGCAGGGCCGCACCGAGCTCCTCTGAGGCCGTGCGCCGACGCGGCGATAGGGTCGGAGCGTGCACACCGCGACCGCCCGCTCCGAGACCGCCCGACGCATCACCGCCGTCGTGGCCGGGCTCGAGGACGAGCTCGTCGCGCTGCGCCGCCGCGTCCACGCCCACCCCGAGCCGGCGTGGATGGAGCACGAGACGACCGCGCTGGTGGCCGAGCGCCTCCGCGCAGCCGGGCTGGTGCCGCGCCTGTTCGAGGGCACCGGCCTCATGGTCAACATCGGGGCCGACCCGCGGGGGCGGGGCCGGCGCCGCATCGCACTGCGGGCCGACCTCGACGCCCTGCCGCTGCAGGAGACCACCGGGCTGCCCTTCGCGTCGGAGAAGGACGGCTTCGCCCACGCCTGCGGCCACGACCTCCACACCGTCGCCCTCCTCGGTGCGGCGCTGACGCTCAAGGCGCTCGACGACGCCGGCGAGCTGCCGGTGGGGGTGCGCTGCATCTTCCAGCCGGCGGAGGAGGTCCAGCCCGGCGGCGCCGAGCGGGCCATGGGGGAGGGGGTGCTCGACGGGGTGGAGCAGATCTACGCCCTGCACTGCGACCCCAAGCTCGACGTCGGCCTCGTCGGCTCGCGGATCGGTCCCATCACCGCGGCGTCGGACACCGTCACCGTCACCGTCCAGGCCGAGGGCGGGCACACCTCCCGCCCGCACCTGACCGGGGACGTCGTCTTCGCGCTGGGCGAGCTCATCACCTCCCTGCCGGCGGTCCTCGGCCGGCGGATGGACCCGCGGGCCGGGGTCAACCTCACGTGGGGCGCCGTCCACGCCGGCCGGGCGTCCAACGCGATCCCGGCCAGCGGCACGATCACCGGGACGCTGCGCTGCCTCGACGGCCGGGCGTGGCAGCGGGCCGCCAAGGTCATCCAGGACGCGATCCCGCAGATCCTGGGACCCTACGGCGTCGAGGTCGACGTCAACTACGTGCGCGGCATCCCGCCCGTGGTGAACGAGGAGCGGGCGGTGCGGACCGTCGACGCGGCCGCCAAGGACGTCCTCGGCCCGGACGCCGTGGTGCTCGCGGAGCAGTCCCTCGGCGGTGAGGACTTCGCCTGGTACCTCACCCGCATCCCCGGTGCGCTCGTGCGGCTGGGCACCCGCACCCCCGGTGGACCGTCCTTCGACCTCCACCGGGGCGACATCGTCTTCGACGAACGTGCGCTCGGCCTCGGCGCCCAGGTCCTGGCCCGTGCGGCGGTCCTCGCCGGCGCCACCGCCGTGGACGAGCCGGATGGGCTCCCGTCGCGGGTGCACGGGCAGCTCTGAACCGGACCGGCCCGGGCGGCACCGCCCTGTGTGCCCGGCGTTACCGGCGCAGCACAGATCGGTAACGTTTCGCCGCACATCTCACGATGTGGCGTGGGACACCCCCTCCCGGCGGCTAGTCTCGGGGGCGATACCCGCCGAGAACGGATCTGGCTGGGCACGCCGACCCTCCAGCGGCACCCGCCCAGCAGGTCCGCGGCATCTCACAGCAGGAGAAGACGCGTGAAGAAGAGCATCTACGCGACGGCGCTGGCCACCACGGCCGCCCTGGCGCTCGCCGCCTGCGGCGCTGCCCCCGAGGAGGAGACCCCCGCCGGGTCCGAGACCACGGGCGGCGAGGAGACCGCCGAGGCCACCGAGGGTGCCGCCGCCGAGGACTACCTCGCCTGCCTGGTCTCCGACCAGGGTGGCTGGGACGACCAGTCCTTCAACCAGTCCGCCTTCGAGGGCATGGAGATGGCCGTCGAGGAGCTCGGCATCGAGATGGCCGACGCCGAGTCGCAGTCCGACAGCGACTACGGCCCGAACGTCGACTCCATGGTCCAGCAGGGCTGCGACCTCACCATCGGTGTCGGCTTCCTCCTCGAGGACCCGGTCCAGGCGGCCGCCGAGGCGAACCCCGACGCGAACTTCGCGCTCATCGACTCCGCCTTCTCCGGCCCGGACTTCGCCCCCGTCGAGCTCGAGAACGCCAAGCCGATCCTCTTCAACACCGCCGAGGCGTCCTACCTCGCCGGCTACGTCGCGGCCGGCGTCACCGAGACCGGCACCGTCGCCACCTTCGGCGGCATGCAGATCCCGTCCGTCGCGATCTTCATGGACGGCTTCGCCGACGGCGTCGCGAAGTACAACGAGGACAACGGCACCGACGTCCAGCTCCTCGGCTGGGACAAGGAAGGCCAGACCGGCTCCTTCTCCGGCGACTTCGAGAACCAGGCCGCCGGCCAGACCCTCACCGAGCAGTTCATCGCCCAGGGTGCGGACATCATCATGCCCGTCGCCGGCCCGGTCGGCCTGGGTGCCGCCGCGGCCGCCGAGGCGGCGGACGGCGTGAAGATCGTCGGTGTGGACTCCGACTGGTACGAGTCGACCGAGTACGGCGCCATCACCCTGACCTCGGTCGTCAAGCAGATCGGTCAGGCCGTCTACGACACGGTCGAGCAGTCCTCGACCGGCGGCTTCTCGGCCGAGCCCTACGTCGGCACCCTGGAGAACGAGGGCGTGGGCCTGGCCCCGTTCCACGACTTCGACGCCGAGGTCCCGCAGGAGCTCAAGGACGCCGTGACGGCCCTGCAGGAGCAGATCATCTCCGGTGAGCTCACGGTGGAGACGCCCAACGCCCCGTGACCTGATGGACGACTGACGGCCCGGCCCTCGGGGGCCGGGCCGTCAGTCGTCACCAGCGGGTAGCGTGTCCCTCCCGGCCGCACCCCCCATCGCGCGTCCCCTCCCGCGCACCGTGACGGATGGAGTCCTCCGACGTGAAGCTTGAGCTCCGCGGCATCACCAAGGTCTTCGGCCCCCTCGTGGCCAACGACCACATCGACCTCGTGGTCCAGCCCGGGGAGATCCACGCCCTCCTCGGCGAGAACGGCGCCGGGAAGAGCACGCTCATGAACGTGCTCTACGGCCTGTACACCCCCGACGACGGCCAGATCCTCCTCGACGACGCCCCCGTGACCTTCGCCGGACCGGGTGACGCCGTCGCCGCGGGCATCGGCATGGTCCACCAGCACTTCATGCTCGTCCCGGTCTTCACCGTCGCTGAGTCCGTCGTGCTCGGGTACGAGCCCACCGGTGCCGCCGGCCTCATCAACGCCGCCGAGGCGCGCCGCCGCGTCAAGGAGATCTCCGACCGCTTCGGGTTCGACGTCGACCCCGACGCGACGATCGAGGACCTCCCCGTCGGCGCCCAGCAGCGCGTGGAGATCATCAAGGCGCTCTCGCGCGACGCCAAGGTCCTCATCCTCGACGAGCCCACCGCCGTGCTCACCCCGCAGGAGACCGACGAGCTCATCGCGATCATGCGCCAGCTCAAGGAGAACGGCACCTCGATCGTCTTCATCACCCACAAGCTCCGCGAGGTCCGCGCCGTCGCGGACCGCATCACCGTCATCCGCCGCGGCAAGGTCGTCGGCGAGGCGAGCCCCACCTCCACCGAGACCGAGCTGGCGTCGATGATGGTCGGCCGCTCGGTCAACCTCGGCGTCGACAAGGCCGTGGCCGCGCCCGGCGAGGAGTCCTTCGTCGTCGAGGGCCTCACCGTGCTCGACGCGGCGGGCAAGCCCGCGGTCGACGACATCTCCTTCGGGGTGCGCCGTGGCGAGATCCTCGCCGTCGCCGGCGTGCAGGGGAACGGCCAGACCGAGCTCACCGAGACCATCCTCGGCCTGAACCCCTCGGTCGCCGGGACCATCAGCCTCGACGGGCAGGACCTCGCCGGCGACGGCGTCAAGGAGCGTCTGCGCGCCGGTATCGGCTTCGTCCCCGAGGACCGCTCCACCGACGGCATCATCGCCAGCTTCTCGGTGGCGGAGAACCTCGTCCTCGACCTCTACGACACCGAGCCCTTCGCGAAGGGCCTGGCGATGAACCCCGCACGTGTGCGCAGCAGCGCGGAGCAGCGCTCCCAGGAGTTCGACATCCGGCTGACCTCCGTCGACGACCCCATCTCGACGCTGTCCGGCGGGAACCAGCAGAAGGTCGTCATCGCCCGTGAGATGTCCCGGCCCCTGCGGCTGCTCGTCGCCTCCCAGCCCACCCGCGGGCTGGACGTCGGCTCCATCGAGTTCATGCACAAGCGCATCGTCACCGAGCGCGACAACGGCACCCCGGTGATCATCGTCTCCACCGAGCTCGACGAGGTCCTCGTCCTGGCGGACCGGATCGCCGTGATGTACCGCGGCCGGGTCGTCGGCATCGTCGACGGCGACACCGACCGGGACGTCCTGGGCCTGATGATGGCCGGGGTCCCGCTCGAGGAGGCCCGGGCCCAGGCGGCCGAGCACCACACGACCACGGGCGGGGCCGACGCCGCCACCACCCAGGAGGGAACGCTGTGAGCGACCCGGTCCACGACCACCCCCAGCCGCCGGCCCAGCCCGGCGACGTCGTCGCCCAGGGTGAGCAGAAGCCGGCGCCCGAGGGGGCGCCGGCCGCCGGGCGGACCCGCACGCAGAGCTTCGTCAAGGACCTGCTCTCGGGGTCCTGGCTCGTCTCGCTCCTGGCGGTCGTAGCCGCCCTCGTCATCGGTGGGGTGCTGATCGCCCTGGCCGACCCGCGCGTCCAGGAGACCGCCGGCTACCTCTTCGCCCGTCCCGGCGACTTCATCGGCGCGGCGTGGGACGCCGTCTACGGCGCCTACCGGGCCATGTTCCGCGGGGCGATCTTCGACTTCGAGGCCACCACGGCGGCGCGGATGTTCCGGCCCATCACCGAGACGCTCGTCTTCTCGATCCCGCTCATCCTCGCCGGGCTCGGCCTGGCGGTGGGCTTCCGGGCCGGCCTGTTCAACATCGGTGCCCAGGGTCAGATCATCCTCGGCGCCATCTTCGGATCGTTCATCGGCTTCACCTTCGACCTGCCCCCCGTGCTCCACGTGACCCTCGCCGTCGTCGGCGCCGCCCTCGGCGGCGGGCTGTGGGCGGCGATCGCCGGCGTCCTCAAGGCCCGGACCGGGGCCAACGAGGTCATCGTGACGATCATGCTCAACAACATCGCGGTCTACCTCGTCGCGTACCTGCTCACCACCACGGCGTTCCAGCTGCCCGGCTCGCCGTTCCCGAAGTCCCCGCCCATCCCCACGGACTCGGCGACCTTCCCGCTGCTGCTGGGGCCCTCGTTCCGCCTCCACGCCGGCTTCCTGCTGGCGATCGCGGCGACCGCCTTCGTCTGGTGGCTCCTCGAGCGCTCCACGCTCGGCTTCGAGATCCGCGCCGCGGGGGCCAACCCGTCCGCGGCCCGGACCGCGGGCATCTCGGTCAACCGCGTCATCGTCACCACGATGGTCATCTCCGGCGTCCTCGCCGGCCTCGCGGGCTCCTCGATCGTGCTCGGCACGGAGAAGGCGCTGACCGCCGGGGTGGCGGCGAGCTACGGCTTCGACGCCATCACCGTGGCGCTGCTGGGCCGCTCCCGCCCGGTGGGGACCTTCGTCGCCGGGCTGCTGTTCGGGGCGCTCAAGGCCGGCGGCTTCCTCATGCAGTCGACCACCGCGACGCCGATCGACATCATCCTCGTCGTCCAGTCCGTCATCGTCCTGCTCATCGCGGCCCCGCCGCTGGTGCGCGCGATCTTCCGCCTGCCCGCACCGGGCGCCCGCCCCCGCCGCCGGCCCGCCCCGGCGGCCGTGAAGGAGGCCGCAGCATGACCGCCGTCGCCACCGCGCCGGCCGGCGCGCAGCAGCGCACCGTCCTGGCCCCGATCAGCTGGCGCTGGCCGCTGATCTACGGCGTCCTCGCCCTGGTCGCCCTGGTCTTCTTCACCCTGCTGCCCGAGGGTGGCCGGGAGACCAACTACCAGATCTCCCGCGGGGGAGACCTGTGGACGATCCCCAACTTCACGGTCCCGCTCACGGCCACGAACATCGTCCTGTCCGTCGTCATGCTCGCGCTGACCGCCTACGCGGTCCGGGCGACGGCCGGCCGGCACAGGATCCCCACCTGGGTGCCGATCGTCTTCGGGATCGCGTTCGTCCTGGCGTTCCTCACCTGGGTGGGCGCGGGACGGGCGACGGTCATCCCCGTCACCACCCTGCTCTCCGGGGCGCTGGCGCTGTCGGTCCCGCTGGTCTTCGGTGCCCTCTCGGGGGTGGTGTGCGAGCGCTCGGGCATCGTCAACATCGCCATCGAGGGACAGCTCCTCGCCGGTGCCTTCCTCGGCGCCGTCGTCGCCTCGCTCACCGCCAGCGCCTACCTCGGCCTCGTGGCGGCGCCGCTGGCGGGCGCCGCCGTCGGGGCGATCCTGGCGTTCTTCGCGGTGAAGTACTGGGTGGACCAGATCATCGTCGGTGTGGTCCTCAACGTCCTCGTCATCGGCCTGACGAGCTTCCTGTTCTCCACGGTGCTCACCGAGAACAAGGCCACCTGGAACGCCGCGCAGCGCCTGCCCACCTTGCCCGTCCCGCTGCTCAGCGAGATCCCGGTCATCGGACCGGTGCTCTTCCGCCAGACCCTGCTGGTCTACCTCATGTACGCCGCGGTGATCGTCCTCCAGGTCTTCATCTTCCGCAGCCGGTGGGGCCTGCGGATGCGCTCGGTGGGCGAGCACCCCAAGGCCGCCGACACCGTCGGGATCAAGGTCAACCGCACCCGCGTGGTCAACACGATCCTCGGCGGCGCCATCGCCGGTCTCGGCGGCGCCTTCTTCACGGTCGGCTCCGGCCTGGCCTTCGGCAAGGAGATGTCCGCCGGCCAGGGCTTCATCGCCCTCGCCGCGATGATCCTGGGCCGCTGGAACCCCGTCGGTGCGGTGGCCGCGGCGCTGCTCTTCGGCTTCTCCAAGAACCTGGGGAACGTGCTGTCCACGATCGGCTCGAACGTGCCGTCGGAGTTCCTCCTCATGCTGCCCTACGCCGTGACGATCTTCGCCGTCGCCGGCCTCGTGGGACGCGTGCGCGCACCGGCCGCCGAGAACATCCCCTACATCAAGTGAGCGGGGCAGGCATGGGCGTGGACGAGGGGACCTGGGAGTCGCTGCGTGAGCTGGCGCGCGAGGCCATGGACCGTGCCTACGCGCCCTACTCCGGCTTCCCGGTCGGCGCCGCGGCGCTCGTCGACGACGGCCGGACCGTCTCGGGCTGCAACGTGGAGAACGCGGGGTACGGGGTCACCCTGTGCGCCGAGTGCGGGCTCGTCTCCGACCTCGTCCGCACGGGCGGGGGCCGGCTCGTGGCCTTCACGTGCGTCGGCGCGCAGGGCCGCCCCCTCGCGCCGTGCGGGCGGTGCCGCCAGCTCCTCTGGGAGCACGGCGGCCCCGACCTCCTCGTCGAGCTGCCGGGCGGGATCCGGCCGATGTCCGAGGTGCTGCCCGAGGCCTTCGGCCCCGATGACCTGCGCGCACCATGAGCGAAGGCACCGCCCCGCGGTGCCCACCCCGACCGCCAGCGCCCGACCGAGGAGAGACGCATGACCGAAGCCTTCGACGCCGTCGACGTCATCCGCGCCAAGCGTGACGGCGCCCGCCTCAGCCCCGCCCAGATCGACTGGGTCGTCGACGCCTACACCCGCGGGGTCGTGGCCGACGAGCAGATGAGCGCCCTCGCCATGGCCATCTTCCTCAACGGCATGGAACGCGCCGAGATCTCCCGCTGGACCGAGGCGATGATCCGCTCGGGCGAGCGGATGGACTTCTCCGGCCTCGACCGCCCCACCGCGGACAAGCACTCCACCGGTGGCGTCGGGGACAAGATCACCCTGCCGCTGGCACCGCTCGTGGCCGTCTTCGGCGTCGCGGTGCCCCAGCTGTCCGGGCGCGGGCTGGGCCACACCGGCGGCACCCTGGACAAGCTCGAGGCGATCCCCGGCTGGCGCGCGGGTCTGAGCAACGAGGAGATCCTCGCTCAGCTCGGCGACGTCGGCGCGGTCATCTGCGCCGCCGGCTCCGGCCTGGCGCCCGCCGACAAGAAGCTCTACGCCCTGCGCGACACCAGCGCCACCGTCGAGTCGATCCCGCTGATCGCCTCGTCGATCATGAGCAAGAAGATCGCCGAGGGGACGGGCTCGCTGGTCCTGGACGTCAAGGTCGGCACCGGGGCGTTCATGAAGGACCGTCACCGCGCCGGTGAGCTCGCCCAGACCATGGTCGAGCTCGGCACCGACGCGGGGGTCCGCACCGTCGCTCTGCTCACCGACATGTCGACCCCCCTCGGGCTCACGGTCGGCAACGCCCTCGAGGTCCGCGAGTCGGTGGAGGTGCTCGCCGGCGGCGGCCCGGCCGACGTCGTCGAGCTCACCGTCGCCCTCGCCCGGGAGATGCTCGACGCCGCCGGGCGCCGCGACGCCGACCCCGCCGCGGCCCTGGCCGACGGCCGGGCGATGGACGTGTGGCGCCGCATGATCGCCGCCCAGGACGGCGACCCGGACGCCGCCCTGCCGGTCGCCCGGCACACCGAGCAGGTCCTCGCCGACCGCGACGGCGTGGTCACCGTGCTCGACGCGTACGCCGTCGGCGTCGCCTCGTGGCGGCTCGGCGCCGGACGCGCCCGCAAGGAGGACCCGGTCCAGGCCGGCGCGGGCATCGAGCTGCACGCCAAGCCCGGTGACCGGGTCCGCGCCGGGCAGCCGCTCATGACGCTGCACACCGACACCCCCGAGCGCTTCGCCCGCGCGCAGGAGGCGCTCGAGGGTGGGGTCACCGTCTCCGCCCAGGAGACCCCGCGCCCGCACGGCATCGTCCTGGGGCGGGTGGCCGGCTGATGCCGGCCGGCTGGCGACGGCTCTCCCTCGGCACCGTCCTGGCGCGGCTGACGGCGTTCGGCGACGCGGACACGGGCGTGGGCGCGCCCGGCGTCGCCACGGCCGTCGGCGCCGCCACGGCGATCAGCGCCGCCACGCGGCTCGGCGCCGCCGGCCCGACGGCCCGGTCCGGTGGCGGGTCCGGCCCGACCGGCTCGCCGGTCGGCTCGGCGGCCCGTGACGGCGTGCCCGTCACCCTCGGCGGTGCGCCCGTCCGGCAGGTCGACCCGACGACCTGCGGCTCGGCCGTCCTGCTCATGCTCGCCGCCACCGGGGACCCCGCCCTGGCGACGTGGCTCGAGGACGGCCGGCTGCCGGACGGGCTCGCCCCGCACCGGGTGCCGCCGGAGATCCCGCCCGCCCTGCTCACCGGACCGCTGGGCCCCGGCGCCGCGGCGCGCCGGGTCGGCGCCGCCCAGGTGCGGATCAAGGAGCGGACCTCGGCCCGGGCGCTCGGCAAGCTGTCCTGGCCCGCCTCCTACGGCACACCGCCGTGGACCGCCGCGCGCGAGGCCCGCTTCCCCGGCGTGCGGTACCGCGGCCGCCCCCTGGACGACACCTCGGCGCGGGCGGCCGTGCTGCTCGCCCGTGCGCACGCCGCGACCGTGGCCGGGATCCCCGTCCCGCTGTACACCGGGGGAGACCTGGGCGGCGGGCCGGCGACCGCGGTGCCGCGCCACGTCGTCCTGGCCGTCCCGCCCCCGCCCGGGCCCGGCCGCGGGCACGACGAGCACGGCCGCCCCGTCCTGCACCTCTACGAGCCCTCCAGCGCGCGCGTCTACCGGGTCCTCGTCGCCGAGCTCCTCGGCCGCACCGAGCCCTCGCGTGCCCTCGGCGGCTGGACGCACGTCTCGTGGGTGGTGCTCCCGACCACGGACGGCGCCGCGGCGGCGGGTGGGTCCGCCGACCTTGCGCCCGCCGACACCGCGGGCCAGGGTGGACGTGCAGGATCCCACCGAGCCGAGGAGGAGTCATGAGCACCGAGCGCGCCGACGACGTCGAGCACGACCCGGACATCGACGGCCAGGAGCACGTCGTCGACACCGACCCGGCCCGCGCCCCGGAGGAGTACGCCCCGGAGGTCGAGGTCGACGAGCCGACCCGGGAGGCGGAGCCCGCCGACGTGGCGGAGCAGCTCATCGAGGTGCCCGTCCATGAGGACGAGGAGAGCGACGCCGCGGAGACCGCCGAGTACTGACCGGACTAGGCTGGTCCGCCGGGCCGCCAGTCGAGGGCGGCCCGGCCAGCACCGGGCACGCGCCCGCACCGAAGGAGAGACGATGAGCCCCACCCGCACCGAGGTCGCCCGCATGGTCGACCACACCCTGCTCAAGCCCGAGGCCACGGAGCAGGACGTCGCCGCGCTCGTGGCGCAGGCCCGCGAGCTCGGGGTCTACTCGGTGTGCGTCTCGCCCAGCATGCTGCCGCTCACCGGCACCGGGGAGGTCAAGGTCGCGACCGTGTGCGGCTTCCCCTCCGGCGCCCACCACGCCGACGTCAAGGCCGCGGAGGCCGCCCGCTCGGTCGCCGACGGCGCCGACGAGATCGACATGGTCGTCAACCTCTCCCTGGCCACGACGGGCCGCTACGACGACGTGCGCGGCGAGATCGCCGCCGTCCGTGCCGCCGCGCCCGCTCCGGTCGTCCTCAAGGTCATCATCGAGTCCGCGGCGCTGGGCGACGACCAGGTCGTCGCGGTGTGCGAGGCGGCGGAGGCCGCCGGCGCCGACTTCGTCAAGACCTCCACCGGGTTCCACCCCGCCGGCGGCGCCAGCGCGCACGCGGTGGCGCTCATGGCCCGCACGGTGGGCGGACGCCTGGGTGTCAAGGCCTCCGGGGGCATCCGCACCACCGAGGCGGCGCTGGAGATGATCGCCGCGGGGGCGACGCGGCTGGGCCTGTCCGGGACCGGTGCCGTCCTCGACGGGCTCCCCGACTGAGCCCGCCCGGCTCCCCGACCACCCCGGACCACGACGAGCCGACGGCTCGGCGCCGACAGGACGGAACTGCCTTGGCCCTGCTGGACGGCAAGACCCTGCTCGTCACCGGAGTGCTCACGGAGGGCTCGATCGCCTTCCACGTGGCGCGGCTCGCGCAGGAGCAGGGCGCCGACGTCGTCCTGACGTCCTTCGGACGCCAGCTCCGGCTCACCCAGGCGATCGCCCGGCGACTGCCGGCCGCCGCCCCGGTGGTCGAGCTCGACGTCACCTCCGACGCCGACCTCGCAGCGCTCGCCGCCCGGACGGGGGAGCACACCGACCACCTGGACGGCGTCGTGCACTCCATCGGCTTCGCGCCGCAGTCGGTGCTCGGCGGCAACTTCCTCGCGGCGCAGTGGCCGGACGTGGCGACGGCGCTCCAGGTCTCGGCCTTCTCGCTCAAGGCGCTGGCCGCCGCCGCGCAGCCGCTGCTCGGGCGGGGCTCGTCGATCGTCGGGCTGACCCTCGACGCGACGGTCGCCTGGCCCGTCTACGACTGGATGGGCGTGGCCAAGGCGGCCCTGGAGTCCACCGCCCGCTACCTCGCCCGGGACCTCGGCCCGGCCGGCATCCGCGTCAACCTGGTCTCCGCCGGGCCCGTGCGCACCAAGGCCGCGACGTCGATCCCCGGCTTCGAGACCCTCGAGGGCGGCTGGGACGCGCGCGCCCCGCTGGGCTGGGACGTCGCCGACGCCGAGCCGACGGCCCGCGCCGTCGCGGCCCTGCTCTCCGACTGGTTCCCGGCGACCACGGGGGAGATCGTCCACGTCGACGGCGGCGTGCACGCCATGGGCGTCTGACGCCTCGCCGCTGACCTGGGGTTCTCCTCCTGCCCGGACCAAGGTCCCGGGGGCCGGTGACCTCCCGCCCCGCACACTGACCGGGACAGAAGTTACGGTGCCGTAGGTTTCGGAGAGTCCCTCATGGTCGTGCAACCGGACGACGGCGCTGCCCCGCATGGGCCCCGCCCCACCCTGCCCACGATCATCCAGGGCGGCATGGGGGTGGCGGTGTCCTCCTGGCGGCTGGCCCGCGCGGTCTCGCGCACCGGCCAGCTGGGTGTGGTCTCGGGCACCGCCCTCGACGTGGTGGTCGCCCGCCGGCTGCAGGACGGCGACGACGGCGGCCACCTGCGCCGGGCTCTGGCGCACCTCCCGGTGCCGGACGTCGCCGAGCGGGTCCTCGCCAGGCACTACCGGCCCGGCGGCCGTGCCCCGGGACGGCCCTACGTCCCGGTGCCGAAGGTCAGCGCCCGACCGAGCACGAGTGCCCTCGAGCTGTCGGTGGCGGCCAACTTCGCCGAGGTGTGGCTCGCGAAGGAGGGCCACGACGGCGTCGTCGGCATCAACTTCCTCGAGAAGATCCGGATGGCCACGCCGAGTGCCGCGTACGGGGCGATGCTCGCGGGCGTGGACTACGTGCTCATGGGGGCGGGGATCCCCACCGAGATCCCTCGCCTGCTCGATGCCCTGGCGCGGCACGAGCCCGCGTCGATCGCCCTGCACGTCGAGGGCGCCAGCCGGCGGTACTCCGTCGGCCTGGACCCCCAGGCGCTGACCGGGGGCGGGCTGGAGCCGCTGCGGCGACCGCGTTTCCTGGCGATCATCTCCGCGCACGTGCTCGCCACCCACCTGGCGCGGGAGGACGCGACGCGACCCGACGGCTTCGTCGTCGAGGGGCCGCGTGCGGGCGGCCACAACGCCCCGCCGCGGGGGCGGCTCGTGCTCGACGACGACGGACAGCCGGTCTTCGGGCCCCGCGACGATGCGGACCTGGCCAGGATCGCCGCCGTGGGACTGCCGTTCTGGCTCGCCGGGGGTTACAGCTCGCCCGAGCTCGTGGCCCGGGCCAGGGCCGCCGGCGCCGCGGGGGTCCAGGTCGGCTCGATCTTCGCGCTCTCGGCGGAGTCCGGGCTGCGGCCCGCGCTCCGCGAGGAGATGCTCGCGGCCCTCGCCGAGGACCGGCTCGAGGTGCGTACCGACCCGCACGCCTCGCCCACGAGCTTCCCGTTCAAGGTCGTCTCGCTGCCCGGCACGCTGTCCGAGCCGACGGTCTACGAGGCCCGGCCGCGTCTGTGCGACGTGAGCCACCTCCGGGTGCCCTACGAGCGCGAGCCCGGCTCCCTCGGCTACCGCTGCCCGGCCGAGCCGGTGGACCTCTACGTCGGCAAGGGCGGCTCGGCGGAGGACACGGTCGGGCGCAAGTGCCTGTGCAACGCGCTCCTCGCCGACGTCGGCCTCGGCCAGACCCGCCGCGACGGCTACCAGGAGGACTCCCTGGTGACCCTGGGTACCGACCTCGACGGGGCGGCCGCGCTCGTCGCGGCCGAGCCGTCCGGGTGGAGCGCGGCCCGCGCCGTCGAGTACCTCCTGGGCCGACCGTGAGTCAGAGGCCGACCGCGGCCGCCACGTCGGCCCGCAGGAGGGCCATCCGCTCCCGCGCGTCCCGGCGCGCGAGCACGACGTCGGTCCCGGCGCGCACCTCGCTCACCACCTCGAGGTAGCACTTGAGCTTCGGCTCCGTCCCGGACGGGCGGACGATCACCCGGTCCCCGGCGGCGGTGAGGTAGAGCAGCGCGTCCGTCGCGGGCAGCTCGGCCGAGCCCTCCGCCAGGTCGGTGGCGGTCACGACCGGCGAGCCCGCGAGCGCGGCGGGGGCCCCGGCCCGCAGCCTCGCCATGGCGCCGGCGATGAGGCCGAGGTCGGCCACGCGGAAGGAGAGCTGGTCGCTCAGGTGCAGACCGTGCCGGCGCGCCAGGTCGTCCAGAGCACCCGGCACGTCCTCGCCGTGGTCGCGCAGCTGGGCGACGAGGTAGGCCAGGCGCACGGCGGCGGTGATGCCGTCCTTGTCGCGCACGGCGGCCGGGTCCACGCAGAAGCCGATCGCCTCCTCGTAGCCGAACACCAGGCCTTCGGTGCGGGCGATCCACTTGAACCCTGTCAGGGTCGTGCGGTGCTCGAGGCCGTGCGCGGCCGCGATGCGGGCCAGCTGGCGGGAGGAGACCACGGAGCTGGCGAGCACGCCGTGACCGCCCAGCGCGGCGACCGCCGCGCTCTGCTCGCCCAGGAGGGAGCCGATCTCGTCGCCGGTGAGCTGGCGCCACCCGCCCGCGACCGAGTCGTCGGGCACCGCCATCGTGCACCGGTCGGCGTCGGGGTCGGTGGCCAGGACGACGTCGGCCCCGACCCGCCCGGCCAGGGCGACGGCGAGGTCGAGGGCGCCGGGCTCCTCGGGGTTGGGGAAGGCGACGGTGGGGAAGTCCGGGTCGGGCTCGGCCTGCTCGGGTACGGGGTGGACGTCGGTGAACCCGGCGCGGGCGAGCGCCTCGAGGGTGGTGCGCGAGCCGACCCCGTGCATCGAGGTCAGGACGATGCGCAGGCCGCGGGTGTGCCCGGCGGGGACGAGCGAGGCGGCCCGGGCGAGGTAGGCCTCGTGCACCTGTGGGCCGAGCACCTCCCAGCCGCTCTCGGCCCGGGGCACCTCCAGGGCCGGCGGCGCCGCGGCGATGCGGGCGGCGATCTGGCCGTCGGCGGGCGGGACGATCTGGACGCCCTGCCCGGCACCGGTGGCGGCGCGGCCCCCGAGGTAGACCTTGTAGCCGTTGTCGCGCGGCGGGTTGTGGGAGGCGGTGACCATGACCCCGGCGTCGGTGCCGAGGTGGCGCACCGCGAACGCGAGCACCGGCGTGGGTAGCGGCCCGGGCAGGAGCAGGGCGGTGCCCCCGGCGGCGGTGACCACCGCGGCGGTGTCGACGGCGAACTCGGCCGAGCCGTGGCGGGCGTCGTAGCCCACGACCACCCGGAAGCCTGCGCCGACCTGCTCGGCCAGGTAGGCGCTGAGCCCCGCCGCGGCGCGGCTGACGACGGCGCGGTTCATCCGGTGCGGACCGGCGCCGATCTCACCGCGCAGCCCGGCCGTGCCGAACTCCAGCGGTCCGGAGAACCGGTCGTCCAGGTCGGCCGCGGCCTCGGCCGAGCCGCCCGTGGCGCGCTCGAGCAGGTCCGTGAGCTCGCGCCGGGTCGCCGGGTCCGGGTCGGCCTCGACCCACGCTCGGACCTGCTCGGGGGTGACGTTCACGCTGGTGCTCCTCTCGTGCGCGCGGGCACGCCCCGCGCGGCTGCTCAGATGGCGCGGACGATCTCGGCCAGCAGGCGGGAGATCCGCGGACCCGCAGCCCGGCCGGCCTCCAGGACCTCGGTGTGGGACAGGGGCGTGGGGGAGATCCCGGCGGCGGGGTTGGTCACCAGCGAGATGCCGAGCACCTCCAGGCCCACGTGCCGGGCGGCGATGGCCTCGAGCGCCGTGGACATCCCCACGAGGTGCCCGCCCAGGCGGCGGGCCATCTGGACCTCCGCCGGCGTCTCGTAGTGGGGGCCGCGGAACTGGACGTAGACGCCCTCGGGGAGCTCGGGGTCCACCGACCGGGCGAGGGCCCGCAGGCGCGCCGAGTACAGGTCGGTGAGGTCGACGAAGGTCGCGCCCTCCAGCGGGGAGGTGCCCGTGAGGTTGATGTGGTCGCTGATGAGCACCGGGGTGCCCGGCGCCCATCCCGGCTCCAGCCCCCCGCAGCCGTTCGTCAGGATGAGCGTCCGCGCGCCCGCCGCCGCGGCGACGCGGACGCCGTGCGCGACCCGCCGCACGCCCCGGCCCTCGTAGTAGTGGGTCCGCGCGCCCAGCACGAGCGCGTAGCGGTCCGTGCCGGCGACCCGGACGGAGGAGAGGGTGCCGGCGTGGCCGACGACCGCGGAGGCGGTGAAGCCGGGGACCTCGTCCGCCGGCACCTCGGCGACGACGTCGCCGAGCAGGTCGGCGGCGCCGCCCCAGCCCGAGCCCAGCACGAGCGCGACGTCGTGGCGCTCGACGCCGGTGACCTCGGCCAGGCGCGCGGCGGCGGCACGGGCCACGTCCTGCGGGTCGGTACGGGGGTCGTCGAGGTCGGGCACGGGCACGCTCATGGGCCAGACGTTATCGCGAACCCGCACCGCTCCGAGTCTCCCCGGGGGCGCCCCGGGGTGGGGCGGGGGCACAATGCCTCGGGTGAGCACCGCACCCGGACCCGTCCCGCCGCCCGACCAGGCCGAGCACGCCGCTCCGGCCGCCGAGCACCACGCGGGGGCGTCCCCGGTGCGCCAGGGCTCGCGCGTCGTCATCATCGGCGGCGGACCGGGCGGGTACGAGGCGGCCCTCGTCGCGAGCCAGCTCGGCGCGCGCGTCCACGTCGTCGAGCGGCAGGGGATGGGCGGGTCAGCCGTCCTCACCGACGTCGTCCCCTCCAAGACCCTCATCGCCACCGCCGAGTGGATGACCGTCACCGAGCAGGCGGGCGAGCTGGGCATCGGCGCCGAGGACGACGGCGCCGGGGGTGCGCTGCGGGCCGACATGGACGTCGTCGACCGGCGCGTGGTCCGGCTCGCCCAGAAGCAGTCGCGCGACATCCGCGGCCGCCTCGAGCGCGAGGGTGTCCAGATCACCCTCGGCACCGGCCGGCTCGCGCCCGGCCTCAGCCCTGCGGGGACGCGGGACGTCCTCATCACGACCAGCGAGGGCGAGGAGCTGCGGGACGAGGCCGAGATCGTCCTCGTCGCCACCGGCGCCACCCCCCGCATCCTGCCGACCGCCGAGCCCGACGGCGAGCGGATCCTCACCTGGGCGCAGATGTACAACCTCACCGAGATCCCCGAGCACCTGGTGGTCATCGGCTCGGGCGTGACCGGGGCGGAGTTCGCCGGTGCCTACAACGCCCTCGGGGCCCAGGTCACCCTGGTCTCGAGCCGGGAGCGGGTGCTGCCGGGCGAGGACGAGAACGCCGCCGAGCTCATCGAGGCCGTGTTCCGGCGCCGCGGCATGACCGTGCTCTCGCGCTCGCGGGCGGCCGGGGTCACCCGCACCGGTGACGGCGTCGCGGTCGAGCTGACCGACGGCCGGGTGGTCGAGGGCTCGCACTGCCTGGTCGCGGTGGGCGGCGTGCCGGCGACCGCAGGCATGGGGCTCGAGGAGGCGGGGGTCGAGCTCAGCCCCTCCGGGCACGTCCAGGTGGACCGTGTCTCGCGTACGCGGGCACTGCGCGTCTACGCCGCCGGCGACTGCACCGGGGTCCTGCCGCTGGCGTCGGTGGCAGCGATGCAGGGCCGGATCGCCATGTGGCACGCCCTCGGTGACGCCGTCTCCCCGCTCGACCTCGGCGTCGTCGCGGCGAACATCTTCACCGCACCCGAGATCGCCACCATCGGCGTGACCCAGAAGCAGATCGAGGACGGCGAGGTGGACGGAGACGTGACCCGCCTGCCCCTCTCGCGCAACCCGCGGGCGAAGATGCTCGGCATCAAGGAGGGGTTCATCAAGCTGTTCTCCGACCGGTCGACCGGCACGGTGCTCGGCGGCGTGGTCGTCGCCCCGCGCGCGGCGGAGCTGGTCTACCCGATCACCATCGCCGTCACCGAGCGGCTGACCGTCGACCAGCTCGCCAACGTCTTCACGATCTACCCCTCGCTCACGGGCTCCATCGCCGAGGCGGCCCGGACCCTCCACCGGGCCTGACGAGGACGCGCGGGTCCGGCCCGGACGCCGAGCGATCCCCTTGTTGCCGAGCGATCGCGTTGTTGTCGAGTGAGAGCGGTCTGCGGGGATCGTTCGGCGACAGAGGGATCGTTCGTGCCGCTGCGCCCGACGCCCCGGCGGCGGACGGCGGTTAGGGTCGGTCCATGTCCGCCTCGCCGACCCCCGCCCCGCCCGGCACCGCCGCGACCGCCCCGGCCGCCTCGCCCGCGGGGCGCCCCACCCTGCCGGACCTCGCGAGCACCGACGTCGTCGACCTCACCGCCGCGGTGTGCGACATCGCCTCGGTCTCCGGCGAGGAGACCGCCCTCGCGGACGCCATCGAGACCGCGCTCCGAGACCGGCCCCACCTCGAGGTGCTGCGCGACGGCGACGCGGTCGTCGCGCGCACCCGGCTCGGACGCGACCGCCGGGTGGTGGTCGCCGGCCACATCGACACCGTTCCGGTCAAGGAGAACTTGCCCACCGGCCGCCGCCGGGGCGACGACGGCGAGGAGGAGCTGTGGGGCCGGGGCACGACCGACATGAAGGGCGGCGTCGCCGTCGCCCTCCACCTCGCGGCGACCGTCACCGAGCCGCTCTGGGACGTCACGTGGGTCTTCTACGACCACGAGGAGGTCGAGGCCGACCTCAACGGTCTGGGACGGCTCGTGCGCACCCGGCCCGACTGTGTCAGCGGCGACCTCGCGGTCCTCGGCGAGCCCACCGCGGGGGGCATCGAGGGCGGGTGCAACGGCACCCTCCGCGCGGAGGTCCGCACCCACGGCCGCACCGCCCACTCGGCGCGCGCCTGGCGGGGCGTCAACGCCGTCCACGCCGCCGGGGAGGTCCTGGCCCGGCTGAACCGGTACACCCCGGCCGAGGTCCCGGTCGACGGGCTCGTCTACCGCGAGGGCCTGTCCGCGGTGGGCATCCGCGGCGGCATTGCGACGAACATGATCCCCGACGAGTGCGTCGTCACCGTCAACTACCGCTTCGCGCCATCCCGCACCCCGGCCGAGGCGGAGGCCCACGTGCGCGAGGTGTTCGACGGCTTCGACGTGGAGGTCACCGATCTGGCCCGCGGTGCCCGGCCCGGGCTGGACGACCCCCTGGTGGCCGGGTTCGTCGCCGCGGTCACCGCCGTGACCGGTGGTGCGCCCGGGCCCAAGTACGGGTGGACGGACGTGGCGAGGTTCGCCGAGCTCGGCGTCCCGGCCGTGAACTTCGGCCCCGGTGACCCGATGCTCGCCCACGCCGACGACGAGCGGTGCCCGGTCGGCCAGATCCGCACGTGCGCGCGCGCCCTGGGCTCCTGGCTCGCGGGGGCCACCGACGGCGGGACAATGGGGACATGACGCGAGAGGTGCACAACCACCACGCCCGCGGCGGGGACGACACCGGTGCCCCCACCGGTGGCGCCACCCAGCGGGGCGAGACCACGAACGGAGGCAACGGCTACCGCCGGGGCCCGGTGCTGCTGCGCGGCGGCCAGATCCCGGGCGAGACCACCGACGCCCGCCTCCTCAAGCCCGACCAGGACGTCAGCTGGCTCCACCTCGACCCCTGGCGGGTGCTGCGGATCCAGTCCGAGTTCGTGGAGGGCTTCGGCGCCCTCGCCGACCTCGGACCGGCCATCTCCGTCTTCGGGTCCGCGCGGATCCGGCACGACGAGGCCGAGTACGCCCTCGCCGAGGAGGTGGGTCAGCGGCTCGTCGCCGCGGGCTTCGCGGTCATCACCGGCGGCGGCCCGGGCGTCATGGAGGCCGCGAACAAGGGCGCGTGCGAGGCCGGCGGGGTCTCGGTGGGCCTGGGCATCGAGCTGCCCTTCGAGCAGGGCATGAACCGGTGGGTCGACCTGGGGGTCAACTTCCGGTACTTCTTCGCCCGCAAGACCATGTTCCTCAAGTACTCCCACGGCTTCATCGTCCTGCCGGGCGGGTTCGGCACCATGGACGAGCTCTTCGAGGCCCTCACCCTCGTCCAGACGCAGAAGGTGTCCTCGTTCCCCATCGTCCTGGTGGGGCGCGAGTACTGGGGTGGCCTCGTGGACTGGATCCGCACGACGATGGTCACGCGCGGCACCATCGCGCCGCCCGACCTCGAGCTCCTGCCCGTCGTCGACACGGCCGAGGAGGCGGTGGAGGCGGTGCTGTCCGGTGTCGAGCTGCTGGTCAGGGAGCAGCAGTCGCAGGCTGCGGCCGCGTCCGAGGCAGGTTGGGCGGCCGAGTGATCTAGACTGGGCCCCGGCGATCATCGGCCGCTGCGCGCGACGCGAGCGGTCCGGGTGGTCGAGGATCCACCGAGAATGAGGGGTGCACCACATGGCCGCGATGAAGCCGAGGACCGGAGACGGCCCGCTCGAGGTGACCAAGGAGGGACGCGGCATCGTCATGCGCGTGCCGCTCGAGGGTGGAGGTCGCCTTGTCGTCGAGCTCACCCCGGCCGAGGCGGGCGAGCTGAGCGAGGCGCTGAGCGCCGTCGCCGGCTGAGCACCGAGAACCGCAGCACCGGCGACGGCCGGCCAGCCCTGCTGGCCGGCCGTCGTCGTCCCCCCCTGCACCCCCGGCCGTCCCCCTGCAGCCCCGGCCGCCTCCCTGCACCCCCGGGCCGCCGCCCTGCACCCCCGGCCGAAGGCTCGTCCCTCGGCCTGATCCCGCCGGTACCCACGCCCACCCATGAAAGGACGTCCCCGTGATCCAGCCGGTCCTGCCCGAGATCGTCGTCCTGGACGAGTCGCTCTCCGACCCCGCCGCGTCCTGGCGTGCCCTGGGCGCAGAGGTGCTCGGTGTCGTCCGGGACACCTCCGGGACGGTCGACGACGCCGCAGACCTGTACGGGGTCGACCTCGCCAGGGACGCCGACTCCCTCGAGGGCGACGGCGGCGCGAGCGCCGTGGTGACCCTTCTCCACCTGCGTGGTGGCGGCGCCGCGCCGTGGGAGGGTCTCCCGGGCCGGGTCGTCCTGCTCGGCGAGGGCGACGGCGGCGCCGACGACGCCCGGCGGGCGGGGTTGGCGCTGGGCCGGGCCGCGACCGGCCGGGACACCGTCGTGCTCGTGCTCCCACCGGGGGCGGGCGAGGACCGGCTCCAGGCCCTCGCGGAGGGCTTCCTCCTCGCCTCGTTCCGCATGCCCCGCACCGCGCGCGAGCCCGACGGCAAGCCACCCGCGCGCCGGCTGGTCCTGCTCACCCGCGGTGGCGCCACGGCGGACGCGCTGGCCCGTGCGCGCACGGGGGTCGAGGCCACGCTCCTCACCCGCGTGCTGGCAGCCACGCCGTCGTCGACGAAGAACCCCGGCTGGCTCGCCGACCAGGTCCTCGAGCTCGCCTCGGCGGTCTCCGCCGAGGTCCCTGCCGGCACGGGCACGCTGAGCGCGCAGGTCCGCGACGAGGACTGGCTGGAGCGGCACGGGTTCGGCGCCGTCCTGGCCGTCGGCGCCGCCTCCGTCACCCCGCCGCGGCTGGTCACCCTGACGTGGGAGCCCGCCGCCGACGACGCCCCCGTCGTCGCGCTGGTGGGCAAGGGCATCACCTTCGACACCGGCGGCATCTCGATCAAGCCCCGCGAGGCCATGGTGCCCATGAAGACCGACATGGCCGGCGCGGCTGCGGTCCTGGCGGCCGTCCTCGGCGCCGCACGCCTGGCGCTGCCCGTGCGGGCGACCGCGGTCCTGCCGCTCGCGGAGAACGCCGTCGGCGGGGCGGCCTACCGCCCCGGGGACGTCGTGCGCACCTACGACGGCACCACGGTGGAGATCTCCAACACCGACGCCGAGGGCCGGATGGTCCTGGCCGACGCCCTCGCGTGGGCCGTCGAGCAGCTGGCGCCCGACGTCGTCGTCGACGTCGCGACGCTCACCGGTGCCGCCAGCCAGGGTCTGGGCCGCGGCCACGCCGCCCTCTACGCCACCGACGACGGCCTCGCGGCGGACCTGCTGGCCGCCGGCGGCCGGGCCGGCGAGCCCGCGTGGCGGATGCCGCTCGTGGCGGACTACCGCCCGGCGCTGGACTCCGACGTCGCGGACGTCGCCCACGCGGTGCGTGACCCGCACGTGGGTGGGGGGTCCATCACCGCGGCCCTGTTCCTCCAGCGGTTCGCCGCCGACGTGCCCTGGGCGCACCTGGACATCGCCGGGGCCGGCCGTGCGGGCAGCAAGCAGGGCGAGGTCCCGGCCAACGGGCCCACCGGGTACGGCGCGCGCCTGCTGGTGGAGTACCTGCGGGCGGTCGGCTCAGCGGCGCACGGCGACGAGCAGCCCGTCCCCGCTCGGTAGCAGGGCCGGGACGAGACGCTCGTCCTCGCGCACCCTGCGGCCGAGCTCGCGCACGGCGACGGTCGCCTCGTCGCGGCGGGCGGGGTCGGCGACCCGGTCGTGCCACAGGGCGGCGTTGACGGCGAGCACCCCGCCGCGCCGCAGGAGCCGGACGGCCTGCTCGACGTCCTCGGCGGCCTCGGCCGGGTCGCCGTCGAGGACGACCATGTCGTAGGCGCCGTCGGCGAGCCGGGGGAGGACTTCCAGCGCCCGGCCGGCGATGAGCCGGGTGCGGGCGGGCCGGTGGCCCGCGGCGGCGAAGGCCTCCCGGGCGGCGCGCTGGTGCTCGGTCTCCCGGTCGATCGTCGTCAGGACGCCGTCGTCGCTCATCCCCGCCAGCAGCCACAGGCCCGAGACGCCGGTGCCGGTGCCCACCTCGGCGACCGAGCGGGCCTGGCAGGCCGCGGCCAGCAGCCGCAGCGCCGCACCGGTGCCGGCGTGGACGGGCGTGACGCCGAGCTCCTCGGCGCGCATCCGGGCCTCACGTGCCGGCTCGTCCTCGGGCACGAACTCCTCGGTGTACGCCCAGGACAGGGCCTTGTCGGCGGTGATGATGGCCTCCAGGGAGCTCGGCGGCCGGTGGCCGCGGGTGGGACGTGCCGATGCTACCGGTGCGGCGCCGCCGCAGGTGGGAGCTCGGCGGTCCCGCCGTCCGCGCCCTTCCCAGGCGGCTTCCAGGTTCGGTCCCTAGCATGGACGTTCACGCAGACGCGAGACGAGGACGAGATGCCCGACGCCGGCCTGACCGCAGGTCAGCCGCAGCCCCGGCCCACCGGTGTGACCGGCCCCGGCGACCCAGGGGCGGACGACCGTGCCACCACCACTGACGAGCTGCCGGTGTGGGCGCCGCCGAGCTGGGAGCAGATCGTCACCGAGCACTCCCCGCGCGTGTACCGGCTCGCCTACCGCCTCACGGGCAACCGCGCCGACGCCGAGGACCTCACCCAGGAGACCTTCGTGCGGGTGTTCCGGTCCCTGCACAGCTACCAGCCCGGCAACTTCGACGGCTGGCTGCACCGCATCACCACCAACCTCTTCCTCGACCAGGCCCGTCGGCGCTCGCGGCTGCGCCTGGACCCGATCGGTGAGGCCACCGAGCGGCTGCCCGCCGCCCGGGACACCGACGAGCCCGAGCGGGGCTTCGAGCACGCGCACCTCGACCTGGACGTCCAGGCCGCCCTGGACGCGCTGCCGCCGCGGTACCGGGCCGCCGTCGTGCTGTGCGACATCGAGGGCTTGTCCTACGAGGAGATCGCGGCGACCCTGGACATCAAGATGGGGACCGTGCGCTCACGCATCCACCGTGCCCGCGCCATGCTGCGCGAGCAGCTCGAGCACCGCCGCCCGGCCGGGGCGACGGCACCGCAGCCCGTGAGCGCGGGAAGGGCGTGATGGCGCACCTCGGTGACGACGTGAGCGCACTGGTCGACGGCCAGCTCCCCCACGAGCGTGCCGAGGCGGCCCTGGCCCACCTCGTCAACTGCGAGCTGTGCGCGGCCCAGGTCGCCGTCGAACGGGCCTCCCGGCGGCACCTGTCCTCCGCCTGCGACGTGCGCCCCAGCCCCGAGCTCACCGACCGGCTCATGGCCCTGGCCCGGGACGTCCCGGAGGCGCCCCAGGGCGTGCGGGCCGCCGCCGGCCGGGCGTGGGCACCGCTGGCCAGCGGGCGGACCCGCCGCCGGCTGGCGCTGCGGTCCACCGCGGTCCTCGCGGGGGCCGCCGGCGCCCTCGTCGTGGTGGGGACGCTCGCCGAGCGCACGGGGGACCCGGCCGCGATGCTCGCCCGCTTCGCCGGGCCGGAGCGGCACGAGACCGAGCTGGTCGTCTCCGCCGACACCCTCACCGCCAGCGCCGGCGGCACCACCGCGGCGGCGCTGACCTGGCTCGGCGAGCACGGCTGGGCGCCGCCCGTGGCGCTCCCCGAGGACGCCAGGATCACCTCCGTCACCGCCGTGGAGGGCCGCAGCGGCGAGGAGGTCCTGGAGCTGAGCGTCGTGCTCGACGGCCACCCGGTGGACGTGCTGCAGCAGCAGGCGGTGCTCGACCCGGACTCGCTCACTGGCCTCAGCGTGGTCGACGGCGAGAACGTCTTCGAGCTGCCCGGGTCCGGTACCCGCCTGGTGCTCCAGAGCGGCGACGTCACCGTCCTGGTCTCCGCCCCCGACGACCCTGCCCTCGCCCGCGCCGTCGCCGCCGCCTTCCCCGCCACCGAGCCCGGCGCCGGGATGGGGGACCGACTCGGTCGCGGCTGGCATACGATCGTCGCCTGGACGGACCTCCTGGTCGACGCGCCGTGACCCCGCCCGCCGGGACGGAAGGAACTCCCATGGACGAGGAACCCCCGGGCCGGGATACCGGGGCACCCGCGGGCGCGTCGCCGTACGACTACGAGGCCACCCCGGCGCCGCGCCCCGAGCCCTACCACCGGGTGGGCCACGGTGACGCGGCGCCGGGCGGGCCCGCGCTCGACCGGGACGACGCCGCCGGACGGCGGTTCGGGGCCCGCTGGCGGCGACGCCGGACGAGCGCCCACGCGGGCGAGGACGGATCGCCGCGCCGCGCCGCGCCCACCTCCTGGCCCGCCCCGCCGCCGTCGGACGCCGGACCGGTTCGCCCCCCGTCCTACCCGCCGCCCCGGGCGTTCGGCCCGGCGCCGGCCGCCGGACCGGGCACCCGGCCGGCCGAGACGTCTGGCTGGACCCTCGGCCACCCCGGCGGCCCGCTGGACGAGACACCCGGCCGCGGCGGCGCCTCGCTGGACGTGGCCCGGCACGCCGCCACCACCGCCGGTCCGGCCGGACCGTGGGGGCGCCCGGAGGGTGAGCCGGCCACGAGCCGGGGCGTGCCGTGGACGAGCGGCCCCGCCGCGACGCAGGACGCCGGTCCCTGGCGACGACCTGGCTCGGCCGAGCCCGGCGGGCCCGGTGCGGCCCCGCCCCAGGACGGCGTCGCCACGATCTTCGCGCCATCGCCGGAGGCCGCGGGCTGGGCCCGGTACGGACCCGCCGAGCCCGAGCCGGAGCGGCAGCGCCGCGGCGTCGCCCGCGGGGTCGTCGTGCTCCTCGTCCTGCTGGCACTCGTCACCGGGATGCTGCTCGGCGCGCTGGGGGCCCGGTCCTTCCTCGACGTCGGGACCGCCGGCGCGTCCGCCACGCTGCCCGTCTCCTCCGGTGCCGGGGCGGACCGGGCGCCGGAGTCGGTCGCCGGCATCGCCGAGCAGGTCCTGCCCTCGACCGTCTACATCGAGGCGCAGGGCGGAGGGCAGGCGAGCTCCGGCACGGGCATGGTGCTACGCGAGGACGGCTACCTCGTCACCAACAACCACGTCATCGAGGTCGCGGCGGACGGCGGCAGCGTCGTCGTCGTCTTCCCCGACGGGGCGCAGGAGGCGGCCGAGATCGTCGGTCGAACCTCCGACTACGACCTCGCCGTCCTGCGGGTGGAGCGCACGGGCCTCATCCCGCTGGTCCTGGCGGACTCGGACTCGATCGCCGTGGGGGACCCCGTCATCGCGGTCGGCGCGCCCCTCGGCCTGGAGGGCACGGTCACCACCGGCATCGTCAGCGCGCTCAACAGGCCCGTCCGCGCGGGGAGCACCGCGCAGACCTTCATCAACGCCATCCAGACCGACGCCGCCATCAACCCCGGCAACTCGGGCGGGCCGCTCGTCGACGCCGCCGGCCAGGTCATCGGCATCAACAGCGCCATTGCCCAGACCCCGGGGGCTTCGCAGGCCACCGGGAGCATCGGCCTCGGCTTCGCGATCCCCGCCAACCAGGTCCGGCGCACCGCCGAGCAGCTCATCGCCACCGGGCGGGCCACCTACCCGATCATCGGCGTCGCGCTCGACACCCGGTACTCCGGTGAGGGCGTGCAGGTGATGACCGACGACGACGGCGACACCGAGGCCGTCACCTCCGGCGGGCCCGGCGCCGTGGCCGGTATCGAGCCGGGCGACGTCATCCTCGCCATCGACGGTCGCCCGGTCACCGATCCCGACGAGCTCATCGTGGCCATCCGGTCCCGCGCCCCGGGCGAGACGGTGACGCTCCTGGTCAGGCGCGGTGCGGACGAGCGGGAGGTCGACGTCGTCCTGGGGGAGGGGCCGTGACCGACGGCGCCCGCCGGGGCGGTGCCCGCCCCGTATCCTGACGCCGTGGGTATCAACGGAGGCGAGTGGATCGTCCTCATCGTGCTCGCCTTCCTGCTCATCGGGCCCGAGCGGCTGCCCGAGGTCGCCCAGCAGCTCGGCCGGCTCACCCGCGAGCTCAAGCACCTCGCCACCGGGGCCAAGGAGAAGGTGCGCGAGGAGCTCGGTCCCGAGATGGACGACCTCGCCGTCTTCGACCCCCGCCAGTACGACCCGCGCCGGATCGTGCGCGAGGCCCTCATGGAGGACGAACCGCCTGCGGCGGTGCGTCCGGCCCGCCCGCCCGCCGCGCGACGTCGGCCCGCCCCCCGGACCGTGACACCCTCCACCGGCACCGCCGCAGCGGGCGCCGTCGCCGGTGCGATGGGCGCCGCGGCAGCCGTCGGGGCAGGCGCCGGGGCGGTCGCGGGACCCGGGGCCGGTGTCGTCCCGCCGGCGGGCACCCGGCCCCAGCCCCCGGACGGTCCGGCGAGCGGGTCGGCGGAAGGTCCGGCGACCGGCGACGGCGTCGGGGCGGTGCCTGAGGGGGCCGACCCGGCGGCCTACGTCGTCCCGTTCGACGACGAGGCCACCTGAGCCAGGTCCGGCGACGCCGCGCCGGGCTCAGCGACCCAGCGGGCTGATCCCCAGCGAGCGGCCCGCCAGGCCGCGGGCGCGGTGCGACAGCGACCGCGCGAGACCGCGCAGCGCCTCGGCCGCGGGGCTGGTGCCGTCACGCAGGACCAGGGGCAGACCGTCGTCGCCGGCCTCGCGCAGCTCCTGGTCGAGCGGGACCTGCGCGAGCAGCGGGACCGGGTAGCCCAGTGCCGTGCCGAGCTCGGACGAGACGCGCTCGCCGCCGCCGGAGCCGAAGATCTCCAGGCGGGAGCCGTCGGGCTGCTCCAGCCACGACATGTTCTCCACGACCCCGACGACGTGCTGGTGCGTCTGCTCGGCGATGATCCCGGCACGCTGGGCCACCTCCGCGGCGGCCACCTGCGGTGTCGTGACCACGAGCACCTCGGAGCTCGGGAGCATCTGCGCGACGGAGATGGCGATGTCGCCGGTCCCGGGCGGCAGGTCGAGGAGCAGCACGTCCAGGTCGCCCCAGAAGACGTCGGCCAGGAACTGCTGCAGCGCGCGGTGGAGCATGGGCCCGCGCCACACCACCGGCCGGCCGTTCTGGGTGAACATCCCGATGGAGATGACTTTCACGTCGTGCGCGACCGGCGGCAGGATCATGTCGTCGACCTTCGTCGGCGGGTACGTCACACCGAGCATGCGCGGGATCGAGAAGCCGTAGATGTCGGCGTCGACCACGCCGACCTTGAGGCCGTCCGCCGCCATCGCCGCCGCGAGGTTGGCCGTCACCGAGGACTTGCCCACCCCGCCCTTGCCGGAGGTGACGGCGTACACGCGCGTGAGGGAACCGGGCTGGGCGAACGGGATGACCGGCTCGGCCTCACCGCCGCGGAGCTGGGAGCGCAGGGCCTTGCGCTGCTCCTCGGTCATGACCCCCATCTCGACGCGTACCGCGCTCACACCGTCCATGGCGCCGACGACGTTGGTGACGTCGCGGGTGATGGTGTCCTTCAGCGGGCAGCCGGCCGTGGTGAGGTCGACCCCGACGACGACGAGACCGCCGGGTTCGACCTCCACGGAGCGGACCATGTTCAGCTCGGTGATCGGGCGGCGGATCTCGGGGTCCAGGACGTTCCCGAGCTCGGCCTGAACGGCCTCGACGGTGGGTGCACTCATGCCCTCCATCGTAGGCCGCCCGGGACCCCACCCTCGTCGGCCCTCGGTCGCCCCCGCCGACGGTCTCAGTCGCCGCCCGGCCCGACGCCGGCCGGCCCGGCGGCGCCGGGCCCGGGTGCGTCCGGGGACGAGGCCGACGGGCGGGGGCCCTTGCCCTTGCCGCCCTTGCCCTTCGGGCGGGCGCCCGCGCGCTCGACGGTGCGCTCCATGTCGGAGAGCTCCTGCTCGAGCTCGCGGATGCGCAGCTCGCGCTCCTCGACGATGTCCTCGAGCAGCCCCCGCAGCTCCGAGCGCACGAAGTCGCGGGTGGCGACCTCGTTCATCGCCAGCCGCAGGGCCGCCATCTCGCGGGCGAGGTACTCGGTGTCGGCGAGGTTGCGCTCGGCGCGCTGCCGGTCCTGCTCGGCCGCGACCCGGTCGCGGTCGTCCTGGCGGTTCTGGGCGAGGAGGATCAGCGGGGCGGCGTAGGACGCCTGCAGCGACAGCATGAGGGTCAGGGCGGTGAAGCCCAGGGCGGCGGAGTCGAACTGCAGCGGCACCGGTCCCCAGGTGTTCCACGCGAGCCAGATCGCGACGAACGCGCTGAGGTAGACGAGGAACCGCGGGGTGCCCATGAACCGGGCGATCGACTCCGAGGTGCGCCCGAAGAACTCGGGGTCCACGCGCGGGCGCCACCGCCGGCGTGCCTCGAGGGGGGTGTCGAGGCGCTCAGCCATGGGCGGTCCTCGTCATCGCCTCGTCGGTGACCTCGTCCTCCGCGTCGCGCCAGTCGTCGGGGAGCAGGTGGTCCAGGACGTCGTCGACGGAGACGGCGCCGAGGAGCCGGCCGCCGGCGTCCACGACAGGCAGGGCCGTGAGGTTGTACGTGGCGAGCAGCCGGGTGAGCTTGCCGATGGGGTCCTCGGGGAGCACCGCCTCGACGTCCTTGTCCAGCATCGTCCCGAGCATGGTGTGTGGCGGCTCGCGCAGCGCCCGCTGCAGGTGCACGACGCCGAGCAGCTTGCCCGTGGGGGTCTCCAGCGGGGGCCGCACGACGAAGATCATCGCCGCCAGCGCCGGGGTGACGTCGGTGCGGCGGGCGTGGGCGAGGGCGTTGGCCACGCTGGCCTCGGGCGGCAGGACCAGCGGCTCGGTGGTCATGAGGCCACCGGCGGTGTGCTCGTCGTAGGCCAGGAGCCGGCGGACGTCCTCGGCCTCCTCGGGCTCCATCCGCTCCAGGAGGTCGCGCGCCTTGTCCGAGGGGAGCTCGGAGACGAGGTCGGCGGCGTCGTCGGGCTCCATCGCGTCGAGGACGTCGGCCGCCCGCTCGACGTCGAGGGCCGAGACGATCGCCACGCGGTCCTCCTCGCCGAGCTCCTCCAGGACGTCGGCGAGCCGCTCGTCGTCGAGCTCGCTGGCCACCTCGAGGCGCCGGACGTCGGGCAGGTCGCGCAGGACGTCGGCGATGTCGGCCGGCTTGAGGCCCTCGAGGGTGGCGAGCAGGGCGGTCGCGCCCTGGGCCCGGCCGCCGGCGAGGCCGGTGACCTCCTCGACGTCGACGACGAACGCCTCGCCCCGGCGCAGCAGCCCCGTGCGGCCCGTGTGGCGGCGGACGAAGAGCTTGGTGATCATCCAGTCACCGGTGCGGCGCTGCTCCAGCGCCACGTCCTCGATGACGGCGGTGCCCGAGCCGTCGCGCAGGGTCACGGTGCGGTCGAGGAGCTCGGCGACGACGAGGGTCTCGGTGGCGCGGCGCTGGAACCGGCGGATGTTGACCAGGCCGGTGGTGATGACGGCCCCGGCGTCGATGCTGGTCACCCGGGTCAGCGGCACGAACACGCGCCGCTTGCTGGCCACCTCGACGACGAGGCCGACGGCGCGCGGGGCACCCTTGAGGCGGATGAGGACGACGACGTCGTGGACCCGCCCCACCTGGTCGCCCAGGGGGTCGAAGACGGCCGTGCCGGCCAGCCGCGCGACGTAGACGCGGCTCGGCGGGTTCGGGCGGGCGGGGGGCGTGCTCACGCCGGTCAGCCTAGTCGTGGCGCCCGGTCGGTGGTCGGGCGAGCGGACCGGGTGGTGGTGGGGCAGGGGGACGGCCGACGGAGTCACTGACTGCGGCGGAGGGCGTGTGACGTACGCGACGCTCGACGGCGGAATGGTTGAAGGCTCATCTAACTTGACTCCTTCGTACCCCTGACCTCTGCTCGAAAGGCTCACCATGGAAATCGGCCTCCTCCTCGTCCGCGTCGTCGTCGGCGCCCTCCTCGTCGGTCACGGCGCCCAGAAGCTCTTCGGCTCCTTCGGTGGCTACGGCGTCGCCGGCACCGGGGGCTGGTTCGAGTCCATCGGCTTCCGGCCCGGCCGGGCGATGGCCGTCGTCGCCGGCCTGTCCGAGCTCGTCGGCGGCCTCCTGCTCGTGCTCGGCCTGCTCACCCCGCTGGCCTCGGCCGCGATCGTCGGCACGATGGTCGTCGCCGCCTCCACCCACGCCGCCAGCGGCCTGTGGAACACCGGCGGCGGCTACGAGCTGCCTCTCGTCCTCGCCGTCGTGGGCGCCACCGTCGCCCTGACCGGCCCCGGCGCGTACTCCCTCGACGCCGTGCTCGGCCTCCAGCTCTCGCCGGTCGTGGGCCTCGGCGCGATCGCGCTCGGCGTCCTCGCCGCCCTGGTGGTCGTCGCCCGTGCCAGGACGGCTGTGCGGTCCGTCCCCGCCGCCGCCTGACCTCGCCGGCGCTCCGACCGGACAGAAGGGTCCGTCCCGTTTCGGGGCGGGCCCTTCGTCGTCGGAGTCGGCCGGCGGGCGGCCCGGAAGGTGGAACGCGTGGCGACGCCCGCGCCAGGGGTGGAAGATCGACCCATGCCGTCCACGCGCAAGCAGACCGACCCCAGGCTCCCCACGCTGCCCACCGGCGTGGAGGTGGCCTCCTTCACGAGCTATCTCGAGGCCCAGCAGGCCGTCGACCGCCTCTCCGACGAGGCCTTCGACGTGCGGGCGGTGACGATCGTGGGAACCGATCTGCGCATGGTCGAGCGGATCACCGGGCGCCTCACCTACGCCCGCGTCGCCGGCGCGGGGGCGATGAGCGGGGCCTGGTTCGGTCTCATGATCGCGCTGGTGTACTGGGTCTTCACCCCCGAGGGCACCTTTCCCGTGGTGGCGGGCGTCCTCATCGGTGTGGCGTTCGGCATCCTGTTCGCGGTGGTGTCCTACGCGTTCACGGGGGGGAAGCGGGACTTCACCTCCGCCAGCCAGGTCGTGGCCGGGCGGTACTCCATCCTGTGCGCGGCCGAGAGCGCGGGGCAGGCCCGTCAGCTCCTGCGCTCCGTCGCGGCCTCGCCGGGGTCGCGTGCGCCGGTGCTCGGGCAGGGCGGTGCGCCCGGGCAGGGGGGTGCGCCCGGGCAGGGCGGTGCGCCCGGTCAGGGCGGGGCGGACGCCGGTCGGCCGGCACCCGACAGCCACGACAACCCCTACGCCGCCCCCGGGACGCCGTGGCGCTCCGGCGGAGCGGCTCCGGAGCGACCGACGGCTCCGGCACCGGAGCGGACCGCGGCGGTGCCCGCCGAGGGCACCGCCCCGACGGCCGACGCCGGCGCGACGGCCGGCGCCGGCGCCGGCAGGACCGCGAGGACCGAGCGTCCGCGCTACGGTCTGCGCCTGGAGGACCTCGAGGGCGCCGGCGACCCCGAGACCCGGCCCGACCGCGACGAGGCCGGCGGCGAGCGGAGGGAGTGAGCATGGGGATCCCCGTCGGGCTGTCGACGTCCTCGGTCTACCCCGCGGGTGTCACCGAGACCTTCGCCCTGGCCAAGGAGCTCGGTTACGACGGCGTGGAGGTCATGGTCCTGCGCGACCCCCACAGCCAGGACGAGGTCAAGCTCCGTGAGCTCATGGACACCTACGAGCTGCCCATCCTCTCCATCCACGCCCCGACCCTCCTGCTCACCCAGGGGGTCTACGGCAAGGACCCGTGGGACAAGGTCGACCGGTCCACCGAGCTCGCCCACGACGTCGGCGCCCACGTCGTCGTCCTCCACCCGCCGTTCCGGTGGCAGCGCGCCTACGCCGAGCACTTCGTCGGTGCGATCGCCGAGCGGGAGCGCCTGGACGACATGCGCCTGGCGGTGGAGAACATGTTCCCCTGGCGGGCGCGGACCAAGAAGCGCGAGCGGGTGATGCAGGCGTACCTGCCGGGCTGGGACCCCCTCGAGCACGACTACACCCACGTCACCCTCGACCTGTCGCACACCGCGACCGCGGGCATGGACGCCGACGCCTCCCTCGCCATGGCCGACGAGCTCGGGCCGAGGCTGGCGCACCTCCACCTCGCCGACGGCACGCCCACGTTCATGGACCAGCACCTCGTGCCCGGCCACGGCGAGCAGCCCTGCGCGGAGGTGCTGCACATGCTCGGCTCCCAGGGCTTCGACGGCAGCGTCGTGGTGGAGGTCAACACGCGCAAGATGTCGCCGGAGGACCGCAGGGCGGCCCTGGCGGAGTCTCTCGCCTTCGGGCGCGAGCACCTCGCCACCGGCGAGAGCCGGCGGGTCGCCGCGCTCGTCGAGGTCCCCGAGGAGGGGTAGGGAGGCTCAGCCGCGGAGCGAGGCCATCCACGCCTCGATCTGCCCGGGCTCGCGGGGGATGGCGGCGGAGAGGTTCTCCACCGTGCCGTCCTCGCGGACGAGCACGTCGTCCTCGATCCGCACGGCGATGCCGCGCAGCTCCTCGGGCACCTTGAGGTCGTCCTCCCGGAAGTACAGGCCCGGCTCGATGGTGAAGACCATGCCCGGGGCGAGCTCGGCGTCGAGGTACATCTCGCGCCGGGCCTGGGCGCAGTCGTGGACGTCGAGCCCGAGGTGGTGGCTCGTGCCGTGCACCATCCAGCGCCGGTGGTACTGGCCCTCCGGCGCCAGCGACTCCTCGGCCGTGCCGGGCAGCATGCCCCACTCGGCGAGGCGGGCGGCCAGGACCTCCATCGCGGCGGCGTGCAGGTCGCGGAAGCGGGCGCCGGGCCGCCCGGCCCGGGCGAACGAGGCGTCGGCCGCCTCGAGGACCGCCTCGTAGACCTTGCGCTGGGCCGGGGTGTAGATCCCGTCCACCGGGAGGGTGCGGGTGATGTCCGCGGTGTAGAGGGAGTCGACCTCCACGCCGGCGTCGACGAGGACGAGCTGCCCCGCGCGCACGGGCCCGTCGTTGCCGATCCAGTGCAGTGTGTTGGCGTGGTTGCCCGCGGCGGCGATCGTCTCGTACCCGACGCCGTTGCCGTTCTCGCGGGCGCGGGCGGCGAAGGTGCCCTCGATGACCCGCTCGCCCCGGTGGTGCGCCACCGCCCGCGGCAGGGCGCGGACGATGTCGTCGAAGCCCTCCGCGGTGGCGGCCACCGCCTCACGGAGCTGGTCGACCTCGTACGGGTCCTTGCGCAGGCGCAGCTCGGACAGGGCGACGGCGAGGTCGGCGTCGGTCCCCTCGGTGACGCTCTGCCCGGCCTGGGCGCGGACCTCGGCCACGACGGCCTCGACGGCGGCGTCGGCCTGCGGGACCACCCGCAGCTGGACCTGGCCGGCGCCGGCGTCCTTGGCCAGCGCGTCGCGCAGGCTGTCGATGTGCTCGGCGCGCAGTCCCGTGCGGGCGGAGACCTCCGCCAGGGAGGGCCGCACCCCGACCCACAGCTCGCCGTAGCGGGAGTCCGCGTAGAACTCCTCGGTGTCGCGGCCCGCGCGGGGACGGAAGTACAGGACGGCCTCGTGGGTGGGTGCGTCGCCGTCGGCCGGCTGACCGTCGGCCGGCTCGCCGTCGGCCGGCTCGTCCAGGGGGTGCAGGACGAGGACGGCGTCCGGCTCCTCGTCGGTGCCCAGCCCGGTGAGGTGGGCGAAGGCCGAGTGCGGCCGGAAGCGGTAGTCGTTGTCGTTGTTGCGGGTGACGAGACCGCCGGCGGGCACGACGAGCCGCTCACCCGGGAAGAGACGGCCGACGGCGGCGCGGCGGGCGGCGGCGTGGTCGGCCGCGGCGGAGCGCTCGGGCAGGAGGTCCGGCCGCGGACCCCAGCCGTCGGCGATGAACTCGCGGAAGGCCTGGCTCGTGGGCCGCTGGGAACGGTTGTCACCGCGCTCGGACAGGGGCTGGGCCTCCGGGCCCGTGGTGGGTGCGGGGGCGTCCTGGCCCCGGTCCGGGGCGGCGGAGTCGCGTCGTTCGTCGGTCATGGCGCCATGATCGCACCGGCGGCCGACACGGTGCGCACCGGGGCGCGCGTGCCTCCGCCGCCGCACGGGGCACCGGTGCCGCACCAGTACCCTTGCCCGTGTGTCCGGGATGCGCATCGACCTCCATGCGCACACCGCCACCTCCGACGGCACGGAGTCGCCCACCGAGCTCATGCATGCCGCCGCCGCGGCCGGGATCGACGTACTCGGCCTGACCGACCACGACACCGTCGGCGGCTGGGTCGAGGCGCAGGACGCCGTCGCCGCCACGGGGGTCGCGCTCGTGCGCGGCACCGAGCTCTCCACGCAGTCCCGCGGGATCTCGGTGCACCTGCTCAGCTATCTCCACGACCCCGACGACGCCGAGCTCGCGGCGGAGATGCTGCGCGCCCGGCACTCGCGGGACGAGCGGGCCCGCGACATGGTCGAGCGGATATCGCGGGACTACCCGATCACCTGGGCCGACGTCGAGGCGCAGGTCGGCGACGGGGCGACGGTGGGCCGGCCGCACATCGCGGACGCCCTGGTCGCCGCCGGCCTGGCGCCGGACCGGTCCAGCTGCTTCGAGACCATCCTGTCGGTACGGGGGCGCTACTACGTGCCCTACCACGCGCCCGACACCGTCGAGGCGGTCGAGATGGTCCGGGCCGCCGGGGGCGTGCCGGTCATGGCGCACCCGCGTGCCGCTGCCCGCGGGCGGGTCGTGACCGACGCCGTCGTGGCGGCGATGGCCGCTGCCGGGCTCGCGGCCCTCGAGATCGACCACCGTGACCACACCGCCGCCGACGTCGAGCACCTCGAGGCCCTCGCGTCACGGCTGGGCCTGGCCCGGACCGGCTCGAGCGACTACCACGGTGCCGGCAAGCCCAACCGCCTGGGGGAGCGCACGACGGCGCCGGCCGTCCTGTCGATGATCGAGAGCGAGGGGTTCCTGCCGGTGGTGCGCCCGTGAGCGACTACATCGACCTGACGTTGATGTCGACGACCTTCTTCACCCTCTTCGTCATCATGGACCCGCCCGGGACCGTGCCCGTCTTCCTGGCTCTCACCTCACGGATGACGGGCGCCCAGCGCCGCGCGGCGGCACGGCAGGCCACGCTGGTGGCCTTCGGCGTGATCCTGACGTTCACCCTCTTCGGCCAGTACATCCTCGGCTTCCTGCACATCTCCGTGCCGGCGCTGCAGCTCTCCGGCGGGCTGCTGCTGCTCCTGGTCGCGATGGAGCTGCTGACGGGTCAGGCGGAGGAGCCGACCCCGTCGGCCTCGGGGGTCAACGTCGCCCTCGTGCCGCTGGGCACCCCGCTGCTCGCCGGGCCCGGCGCGATCGTCGCGGCGATGCTGGCGGTCGAGCAGTCGGACGGCTCGACCGGCGACCGGGTGGCGATCGGTCTCGCGCTGGTCGCCATCCACGTGGTGCTCTGGCTGGCGATGCGCTTCGCGGTGGTGATCCACCGGGTCCTCGGCGAGGGCGGCACGACGCTGGTCACGCGCCTCGCCGGTCTCCTGCTGGCGGCGATCGCCGTCCAGCTCATGGCCGACGCGGTGTTCGCCTTCCTCGACGCCCGGGGCTAGCCGCGAGGGTCGGCCCGAGGGGTCAATGGTTCCCGCACGGCGCGCCCCTCGGCGGGGCGCGCCGTCTTGCCTCAGCCCTGGGTGTCCTCGGCCGGCTGGCCGCCGCGCGTACGACGGCGCGACCTGGACCGGCGCGGACGCTCGGGGTCGCTCTCGGCGGGGCGCTCGGCGTGCGAGCCCCGGCCCCGGCCGCCGTCGTGACCGCGTCCGCCGTCGCGTCCACGGTCGCCCTCGCGGCCCCGGTCGCCCTCGCGCCCGCGTCCCCCGCCGGTGCGGCCGCCGCCGTGGCGCTTGCCCGTCTCGCCGAGGTCCTCGATCTCCTCCGCCGCGAGCCCGGCGCGCGTGCGGGCCGACCGGGGCAGGCGCCCCGTCGTTGCCTCGGGGATCGACAGGTCGGCGTAGAGGTGGGGCGAGGTGTGGTAGGTCTCGATCGGCTCCGCCGCACCCAGGCCCAGCGCCTTGTTGATGAGCGACCAGCGCGGCATGTCGTCCCAGTCGACGAACGTCACGGCTGTGCCGGTGTTGCCCGCGCGGCCGGTCCGGCCGATGCGGTGGAGGTAGATCTTCTCGTCCTCGGGGCACTGGTAGTTCACGACGTGCGTGACGTCGTCGACGTCGATGCCGCGGGCGGCGACGTCGGTCGCGACCAGCACGTCGACCTTCCCGGCGCGGAACGCGCGCAGGGCCTGCTCGCGGGCCCCCTGGCCGAGGTCGCCGTGGATGGCCGCGGAGGCGAACCCGCGCTCGGCGAGGTCGTCGGCCACCTTGGCCGCGGTCCGCTTGGTCCGGGTGAAGACGATCGTCAGGCCCCGCCCGTCGGCCTGGAGGATGCGGGAGAGCACCTCGACCTTGTTGAGGGCGTGCGCGCGGTAGACCACCTGACGGGTGTTCTTCACCGTGGCGCCCTGGTCGTCGGGGTCCTGGGCGCGGATGTGCGTGGGCCGCGACATGTACCGCCGGGCCATGGCCACGACCGCGCCGGGCATGGTCGCGGAGAAGAGCATCGTGTGCCGCGTGGGCGGGGTCTTGGACAGGAGCGTCTCGACGTCGGGCAGGAAGCCCAGGTCGAGCATCTCGTCGGCCTCGTCGAGGACCACGGTCCGCACCCGGGAGAGGTCGAGGATGCGCTGCTTGAGCAGGTCGATGAGGCGGCCCGGCGTGCCGACGACGACCTCGGCGCCACGGCCGAGGGCCTCGATCTGCGGCTCGTAGGCGCGACCGCCGTAGACCTGGACGATCCGGACGCTGCGCCGGCGCGAGGCGGCGGTGAGGTCGTCGGCGACCTGCTTGGCCAGCTCGCGGGTGGGGACGATGACGAGGCCCTGCGGGGCGCCGGCACCCTCGAGGTCGTCCCAGCCGTCCTCGCCCGGGGCGAAGACGCGCTCGAGGAGCGGGATGCCGAACCCGAGGGTCTTGCCGGTGCCGGTCTTGGCCTGGCCGATGATGTCGTGGCCGCTCAGGGCCACGGGCAGGGTCAGCGCCTGGATGGGGAACGGGTGGGTGATGCCGACGTCGCGCAGCGCCCCGACGATCGGCTCGCTCACCCCGAAGTCCGCGAAGGACTTCTCCTCGAGGTGGGCGGTGGCGGTCCCGTCGTCGGTGATGTCGGGCGTGATCTCGTCGGTCACGGGCAGCACGGGGGTCTCGACGACGTCGAGGACGCCGGAGGCGTTGGTTTCGGTCATGTTCAGCTGTCGCCTTGTCGCTCGAGGCGGACGGCCGGCACCGCACCGGCTCTGCCGGGGTGCTGGCTCCACCATGTCGTGGCAGCCGATCGTGATCATGTCGTGCCGCGTCGGCGGCTTCAGGCTCAGGTTTCTACGAGACGACCGGGCAACCGTTTACTTCCCCAGGGTAGCGCGAAGCCGCCCGGTCGTGCTGACCGGGCGGCGTGAGGGTGGTCACCCGGGGCGGCGTGGCCCCCGTCCCCGACCTCAGACGAGGCCGAAGCCCACTCGGCGCTGCTCGGTCGGGCCGAGCTCGACGAAGCCCAGGGCCTCGGCGGGGACGACGACGTGCCGGCCCTTCTCGTCCTCCAGGACCAGGGGTGCGGCGTCCTTGAGCGACGTCCGCACGGCCGCGAGCACCTCGTCCGGGCTCTGCGTGGACTCCAGGCTGATCTCGCGTGCGACGTTCCGGACGCCGATGGTGATCTCCACGGTGCTCCTCCTTCATGCGGGGTCGATGCTGTCGCCCATCGTAGGTGGTGAGACCGACGGCGCCCGCCCGGGCCGGAGGAGGCGGTCCGGGCCACGACCTGGCGTGGCCCGTGTCACGCGCCGGCCACCCGGCGGCGGAGCCGTCGGCCGCCACGGCGGTGAGAGGATGGGTCCGTGCGTCCCGCCCCCGCCACCGTCGCCACCCTGCTCGCCCTCGCGGGCCTGGTCGCGCCGGCCGCCGCCCTCGCGCCGGCCACGGCGGCGGGTCCGGTGGCCACCGCGGTTCTCGTGAGCGCCTCGGCCCGCACGCCCGACCCCGACATCTCCGCCTGGCCGCCCGCCGGCACCGAGCGCTCGGAGCGGGCCCGGGCCGGCCTCACCGCGGACGAGGTCCCCGCGGCCGCCTCCGGGAACCTCGTCACCGTCCCGGGCTCCGCCGAGGCCCCGCGGCCGGCGCAAGGGGTCCGCACGGTCCGGGTGCAGTTCGAGGAGGGCCTCCCGGTGGACGGGACGGCGTTCGCCCAGCTCGTCATGGACGTCCTCAACGACGAGCGGGGCTGGGGCCACGACGGCTCGGTCGCCTTCGCCCGCACCGACGGCGAGGCGGAGATCTCGGTCGTCCTCGCCTCCGGGGCCACCACCGACCAGCTCTGCGTCCCGCTGCGGACCATGGGGGAGTACTCCTGCGGGCGCAACGGACGAGCCGTCCTCAACGCCGAGCGGTGGTCCTCCGGGGCGGAGTCCTTCCTCGCCGCGGGCGCGGACCTCACCGACTACCGCGAGTACCTCGTCAACCACGAGGTCGGCCACCTCCTGGGCCGCCCGCACGTCACCTGCCCCGCGCCGGGCACCGTCGCGCCGGTGATGGTCCAGCAGAGCATCGACCTCGGCGGCTGCCTGCCCAACGGCTGGGACGCCCTGGCCGGGTGAGGTCGGACGCGCCACGTCGGTGCGCGCCGATGTCGGTGGGGTGTGATGGCATCGTGGGCATGGAGACGGCGACCCGCAGCACCGGCCCGCGGCTCGCGCTGCCCGCACCGGCACCCGCCCCGCCGGCCCTCGACGCCCGCCAGGCCGAGGTCGTCGGGTGGGGCGCCGGCGCGGGCAACCTCCTGGTCGTCGGCGCCCCCGGGACCGGCAAGACGACGACGGCGCTCGAGGTGTTCCTCGCTCGGGCGCGCGCCGGGGCCCCGCCGGCGGGCGCCACGGTCGCCGGTGCGCAGGGGCCGCTGCTGCTCGTCCCCACCCGGCGCGGCGCGGCGCGGGTGCGCGACGCCGTCGCGGCCCGGCTGGGGCGCACCACCGGGCAGGTCCTCGTCCGGACCCCCGCCTCCTTCGCCTACTCCGTCCTGCGGCTGCGCGCCGCGCTCCTGCACCAGCCGGCCCCCACCCTGGTCACCGGACCCGAGCAGGACCAGATCCTCGGCGAGCTGCTCGAGGGGCACCGCCTCGGCCTGGGCGCGGCGGTGCGCTGGCCCGCGTCGGTGACGGCCGAGACCCTGGCCCTGCCGGCGTTCCGGGACGAGCTGCGCGACCTGTTCATGCGTGCCGCCGAGCTCGGCCTGGCCCCCGAGGACCTCGCCGAGCGGGGCGAGCGCCACGGCCGACCGGAGTGGGGCGCCGCCGCCGTCCTCCTGGGCGAGTACCAGGAGGTCACGGCGCTGGGGGAGATGACGCCGGATCGCGGGGCCCGCCTGGACGCCGCGCGGATCGTCGACGAGGCGACCGCGGCCCTGCGCGCGTGGGAGCGCGAGGTCCCCGACCACCCGCGTCCCCGGTGGTCCACGGTCGTCGTGGACGACCACCAGGACTCCACCCTCGCCGCCGCCCGGCTGCTGCGGGCACTGGCCGACGACGGCTCACAGCTCGTGCTGCTGGGCGACCCCGACACGGGCGTCCAGGGGTTCCGCGGTGGTACCCCGGCCCTGGTCGGCCTGGCCGAGACCCACGCCGCCATCGGCGGGTTCGGGGCGCGGCGCATCGTCCTCGAGACCGTCCACCGGGGCGACGCGGAGCTGCGCCGGGCGACGGCGGCGGTCACCGGCGCCGTGTCGACCGCGGGCGCCGTGCGTCACCGGTCCGCCCGCGTCCCCGACGCCGCCCCGGGCGCGGGTGCCGGCGGCCCGGGCGGGCCACCGTCCGGCACGACCGTGACGGTGCTGCGCTCCCGGGCCCAGGAGGGCGCCCTCATCGCCCGGTCGCTGCGTGCGGAACGTCTGCACCACGGCACCCCGTGGTCCGAGATGGCCGTGGTCACCCGCTCGGCGGGGCAGGTCGCCGCCCTGCAGCGGGCGCTGCGGGCCTGGCGGGTCCCGGTCGCCGGCGGCTCCGGGCCCGGTGTCCTCCGGGAGGAGCCGGCGGTCCGGCCGCTCCTCGTCGCGCTCGCCGCCGTCCTCGCCGGCACCACGACCGCCGAGCAGGCCGTGGAGCTGCTCACCTCCCCGGTCGGCGGCCTGGACGCCGTGGCCCTGCGTACCCTGCGTCGGGCGCTGCGGGCGCGGGAGCGGGCCCGCGAGGGCACACGCACCGTGGACGAGCTCCTCGTCGCCGCGGTCGACGACCCCGCCGACGCTGCGGACCTGCCGGCCGGTGCCCGCCGCGGCCCGGCGCGCGTCGCCGCGGTCCTCGCCGCGGGCCGGGCCGCCCTGGAGCGGTCCGCCGCCACGGCCGAGACCGTGCTGTGGGCCCTGTGGGACGCAGCCGGGCTCGCCGATCCCTGGCGCCGCCGCGCGCTCGCGGGCGGTCCGGGGTCCGACCGCGCCGACGCCGACCTCGACGCCGTCATGGCCCTGTTCCGCGCGGCCGAGCAGTACACCGACCGCACCGTCGGCGGCGGCCCCGCCGGGTTCCTCGAGCACGTCCGTGCCCAGGACCTGCCCGCGGACACCCTCGCGGCCCAGGGCCAGCGCACGGAGACCGTCCAGGTCCTCACCCCCGCCGCCGCGGCAGGGGAGGAGTGGCAGGTGGTCGTCGTGGCCGGGCTCCAGGAGGACGTCTGGCCCGACCTGCGCCTGCGCGACTCGCTCCTCGGGGCGGGCGCCCTCACCGACGTCGAGTCCGGCCGGTCGCCCGACGGCCGCCGCGCCTACGGCCCGGCCCGGCGGCAGGTCCTCGACGACGAGCTCCGGATGCTCGCGGTGGCGGTGTCCCGGGCCGCGCGACGCCTCCTCGTGACAGCGGTCCTCGACGAGGACGAGCGGCCCTCGACCTTCCTCGACCTCCTCGCACCCGACCTCGACCCGACCGACGCCCGCAGCGCGCCGCCCCCGCTTGACCTGCGCGGCCTCGTCGCCGAGCTCCGCGGCGCCGTCGAGCACCGCACCGACCGGACGGGAGCCGCCGCTGATCTCCTCGCCGACCTCGCCGCCCGCGGGGTCGCCGGGGCCGACCCCACCACCTGGTCCGGCCTCGCCGCACCGAGCACCGAGGTCCCCCTGCGACCGGCCGAGGCGCAGGTACCCGTCAGCCCCTCCGGCGTCGAGCTCGCCACCACCTGCGGGCTCCGCTGGGCCCTGGAGCAGGCCGGCGGGCGCGGGGAGCGGTCGGCGGACCAGAGCGTCGGCTCCCTCATCCACGAGATCGCCGCGGAGCACCCGCACGGCACCGCCGAGGACCTGCGCACCGCCCTGGCCGCACGCTGGCACGAGCTCGGGCTGGGTGAGTCGTGGGTGGGGCGGCGCCAGCGCGTCCTCGCCGAGGCCATGGTCGACCGGCTGGCGGCGTACGTCGCCGGCGTGCCGGGCGAGGTGGACGTCGAGCGCGCCTTCACCGCCGACGTCGGCCGGGCCCACCTCACCGGGCGCATGGACCGGGTCGAGCACCTCGACGACGGCGCCGCGCGCGTGGTCGACCTCAAGACCTCCGCCAACCCGCTGGCCAAGGACAAGGCCGCCGAGCACGCGCAGCTCGGCTCCTACCAGGCGGCCGTCGAGGCGGGCGCGTTCGGGCCCGTGCGGCCGGCGGGCGCGCGGCTGGTCTACCTCGGGGCCGGGGCGAAGGGCGCCACCCTGCGGCCCCAGCCGGCGCTCGCGGACGCCGCCGACCCGGCGTGGGCGGCCACGCTCGTCGGCGAGGCCGCCGAGGTCATGGCCGGCGCCGGTTTCGTCGCCCGGCTCAACGACCACTGCCGGCACTGCCCGGTGCGCCGTTCCTGCCCGGTCCAGGACGACGGAGAGCGGGTCACCCGATGAGCGCCCTGCCTCCCACGGCGGCCGCCGCCCCGGCCCGTCACCCCGCGCCGCCAGCACCGCCCCACCACTCCGCCGCGGAGATCGCCGACGCGCTGCGCCAGCCCCCGCCCACGCGGGAGCAGACGGAGGTCATCGAGGCGCCCCTCGCGCCCCTGCTGGTCGTCGCCGGCGCCGGGTCGGGCAAGACCGAGACGATGTCCGCCCGGGTCGTCTACCTCGTGGCCAACGAGATGGTGCGTGCCGAGGAGGTGCTGGGCCTGACCTTCACGCGCAAGGCCGCGGCGGAGCTGGGCCACCGGGTCCGCAAGCGTCTGCGCGCCCTGCGCGGGGCGGGCCTGCTCACCACCGCGGCCGACCCCGCCGACGGCGCCGCCGTCCTGGACGTGGACCGGCCCACCATCGCCACCTACAACTCCTTCGCCGGCAATATCGCCAGGGACCACGCCCTTCGCGTCGGCGCCGACCCCGATGCGCGGCTCATCACCGAGGCCGCCGCCTGGCAGCTCGCCGACGACCTCGTCCAGGGCTGGGCGGAGGAGCTCGCCACCGACCGTTCGCCCGGCGCGGTGACCGAGGCCGTCCTCAGCCTGTCCGGGGCGCTGTCCGAGCACCTCCTCGACCCGGTCGACGCCCGGGAGCTCCTCGCCGACCTCCGGGCGGACCTCGTCGACAAGGCCGCCGGACCGCGGGCCAAGGGACCGCTGGCGCCCGTCGCGAAGGTCGCGGCCACGCTCGGCGAGCGCATCGCGCTCCTCGACGTCGTCGAGGCCTACACCCGGCTCAAGCGGGAACGGGGCCTCATCGACTTCGGCGACCAGGTCGCCCTCGCCGCCCGGATCGCCGCCGAGGTCCCCGAGGTGGGCCACCAGCTGCGGGCCCAGTACCGCGTCGTGCTCCTGGACGAGTACCAGGACACCTCCGTGGCGCAGCTGCGCCTGCTCTCGGCGCTCTTCGGCGCGGGCCACGCCGTCACCGCGGTCGGGGACCCCAACCAGGCCATCTACGGGTGGCGGGGAGCCTCCGCGGCGTCGCTCGCGACCTTCCCCGCCATGTTCCGCTCCGCCGACGGTCCCGCGACCCGCACCCTGGCGCTGAGCACCTCCTGGCGCAACGACCGCGCGGTCCTCGACGCCGCCAACACCGTCTCCGCCCCGCTGCGCGAACCGGGCGCCGTCGTCGACGTCCCCGTCCTGCGGGCCCGGCCGGGTGCCGGACCGGGCGAGGTGCTGGGCCTGTACGCCCCGACCCAGGAGGAGGAGTCACGCCAGGTCGCGGCGTTCGTCGCGGACCGCTGGACCCCGGAGTCCCCCCGGACCGCGGCGGTGCTGTGCCGCAAGCGCAGCCAGTTCCCCGACGTCGCCGCCGCCCTGCGGGACCGGGGGCTGCCCGTGCGGGTCCTGGGTCTCGGCGGGCTGCTGAGCACCCCGGAGGTCGTGGACCTGCGCGCCGCGCTCGAGGTCGCCCACGACGCCGGCCGGGGCGACGCGATGATGCGGCTGCTCACCAACCTGCGCCTGGGCATCGCGGACCTGCACGCCCTGCAGGACTGGGCCCGCGAGCTCGCCCGCCGGGCGTCCACGGCGGCGACCGACGACGCCGGGCGCCGCCTCGACCCCCGCGAGGAGTCCAGCATCGTCGAGGCGGTCGAGCAGCCGCCCGCGGCCGGCTGGTGCAGCCCCCGAGGGCACGTCTTCACCGACGCCGCCGCGGCGCGGGTGGGGCGCCTCGGCGACGTCCTGCGGCAGGTCCGCTCGCTGTCCTACCTCTCCCTGCCCGAGCTCGTCGTGGCCACCGAACAGCTCCTCGAGCTCGACATCGAGGTCGCGACCCGGGCGGGGGCCGGTGGTGCCGGGGCCGCCCGGTCGGCCCTGGACGCCTTCGTCGAGGTCGCCGCCGGGTTCGCCGCCGACAGCGACCGGCCGAGCCTCGGCGCGTTCCTGTCCTGGCTCGACGCCGCGGAGGAGCGCGAGCGCGGGCTCGACGGCGGCGGCACGGCGGAGGAGGAGCCGGACACCGCGGTGGTGCAGGTCCTCACCGTCCACGCAGCCAAGGGCCTGGAGTGGGACGTCGTCGCCGTCCCCGGCATGGTGGAGACCCAGTTCCCGGGGTACGACTGCGCGCCGCGGGACGACGGGCGCGTCACCGCGGGTGCCTGGCTGACGGCGGTGGGCGAGCTGCCGTACCCGCTGCGCGGCGACTCCGAGTCGCTTCCGCGACTGCCCCTCGCCGGCACGGCCACCCACCGTGACGTCGCCGACGCCCTCGACACCTTCCGGGTCGACGCCGGCGCCCACCGCGTGGCCGAGGAGCGGCGCCTGGCGTACGTCGCCGTCACCCGGGCCCGCTCCACCCTCCTGCTCTCCGGGTCCTGGTTCCGCACCGGCAAGACGGCGCTGCCGCCCTCGCGGTTCCTCACCGAGCCGCGCGACGCCGGGCACGTGACCGCCCTCGAGGACGGCTTCGCCCCTGCTCCCGCGGCCGGGACCGAGAACCCGGCGCTCGCCCAGGCGTTGGAGCGCTCCTGGCCGACCGATCCCCTCGGGTCGCGCCGCCCCGCCCGCGAGGCCGCAGCCGCCGCGGTCCTCGACGCCGCCGGCCGGCTCGCCGCCGCCGCGGGGCACGAGGACCTCCCGGTCCTGCGCCGGCTCGCCACGAGCGAGGACGACCTGGTGCGCGGCTGGGCGCGCGACGCCGAGCTGCTCCTGGCCGAGCGCGACGCGGCGGCGAGCCCCGACGCCACCGTGCACCTGACCGGGCACCTGTCCGCCTCGGCCGTCGTCAAGCTCGTCTCCGACCCCCAGACCTTCGCCCGGGACCGGCGCCGCCCGGTCCCGGCCGAGCCGACCGTCGTCTCACGGCGCGGCACCCGCTTCCACGAGTGGGTCGAGCGGTTCTACGGCCGCGCCGCCCTGCTCGACGTCGACGACGTCCCCGGCAGCGGCGACGAGGGCGCCGGCCCGCTCGCCGACGGCGACCTCGCCGCGCTGCAGCGGACCTTCACCGCCTCACCCTGGGCGGCGCGGGTGCCCGCCGCGGTGGAGGTCGACCTCGAGACCCCCGTCGCCGGGACGATGGTGCGCTGCCGCATCGACGCCGTCTTCGCCGACGGCGGCGACGTCGAGGTGGTCGACTGGAAGACCGGACGCCCGCCGCGTGACGCCGAGGACCTCGAGAGCCGCGAGATGCAGCTCGCGCTGTACCGGCTCGCCTGGTCCCGGGCGACCGGCACCCCCCTCGAGCGGGTGGGAGCGGCGTTCTACTACGTCGGCGCCGACACCACCGTCCGGGCCGGCGACCTCACCGAGGACGAGATCGTCGACCGCATCACCGCAGCGCTGGCGGTCCCGGTGAGCTGACCGCGGACGGCGGGGTCAGCCGTTCGGGCGGTCCTCGCGCAGGAAGTCGGGCAGGTCGCGGCCGAGGTGGAGCTCCTCGGTGACCGCGGCGTGGTCCTGCCGCCGTGCGGGGTCGGGGCGGGACGCGTCCACCGGGTCAGGCTCGTCGTCGTCCTGACCCTCGGCGCCGAGCTGGTCGAGCTCGTGTGCACGGGTGTCGTCGACCTCGACCTCGACCTCGACCTCGACCTCGACATCGACGTCGTCCGCCGGCGTGAGCCGGTCGCGGGGCTCCGACTCGTCGTCGGCGGGCTCGAGCGTCTGGTCGCCGCCCGTACGGGCGAGGCTGTCGTCGCCCTCGTCCCAGCCACGGTCGGGCAGGACCACGGGCTCGCGAGAGCCGATGGGCGGGGCGTCCTCGACGTCGGAGGCGAGCTCGCGCAGCATCGCGGCCGCGTCGTCGACCACCGCCTGCTCACCCGTGCGGGTGCCGTGGAGCAGCCACCGCGCCAGCGCGAGCTCGGAGACGAGCAGGGCGCGGTCGAGCAGGTGCTTGTCCGTGCTCTCGGTGCGGGCGAGGGAGTACGCCTCCTCGATCGCGTCGAGGGACTCCTCCGGCGCGGACGCCGTCAGCCAGGCGAGATCCTCCGCGGGGTCCCCGACGTGGGCCTCGGACAGGGCGAGCACGGCGCTGACGCGGCCCTCGTGGACCAGGACGTGGTCGGGGGCGAGGTCGCCGTGCACCGGCACCGCCCGGAACCGCCACAGCGCGACGTCCTCGAGGGCGTGCTCCCACCGGTTGAGCAGGACCGCCGGCACGTGCCCGGTGCGGGCGGCCTCGTCGACCTCGGCGAGGCAGCGGCGGCGGTAGGCGTCGGCGTCGTAGACCGGCAGGCCCGCCTCGGCGACGACGTCGGCGTCGAGCTCGTGGAAGGCGGCGATCGCGCGGCCCACCTCGGCGGAGAGCCCCGGGCCCGCGGCGAGCCTGGTGACGTCGAGCGGGCGGCCGACGAGCTGGCGGTGGACCATCGCGCGCCCGCCCTCGGGCAGGGCGGCGAAGCCGGCGGGGCGCGGGACGTCGAAGGGCAGCCGGCCGTCGTCGACGGCCTGGGCGAGGTTGGCCAGGACCGCGACCTCGCCCTCCAGGGCGGCGCCGGCGGCGGCGTGCAGCGGCGCGACGACCACCCAGCTGCGCCCTCCGCCGTCCAGGACGCCGGTGGTCTGGAAGTCGGTGGTCACCCGCTGGGGTGGTCGGGTCGCCACCACGTCCAGGCCGGGGACGGCCGTGGTGGCGAGGGCGGCGAGGGCGAGGGCGGATCGGACCACGGCAACACGGTAGGCGGCCCCGGGGGCCGTCGCGCGGTGCACGCGCCGGGTGAGGTGCCGCCGGTGCGGCGGTGCCACCACCGCTGGGGCCACGCGTCTTGACCGTGAGGGGCGGGAAGTTCTGTCCACAGGGGCGCGAAAACCTCCCCACGACCCTCGTCCGTCCAATATGTTCGCGCTCTGACCTGGTAGGACGCTCCAGCGGTGGCGGCGGAGGTGCGGCGTGGAGGACGGTGTGGCGCTGCTCGAGTCCGAGGTGCGCGAGCTGGTCCGCCGCCGGGGCCTGGATCCCGCCCGCGACACCGACGGTGTGCGCTCTCTCGTCGCTGCCGTCGTGGCCGACTACGACGAGCGGTCGCTGGCCGGGCTGGTCCCGCCCCTCGCGGACCCCGGTGCGGCCGCCAAGGAGGTCGTCGACGCCGTCGCCGGCCTCGGTCCGCTCCAGCGCTACCTCGACGACCCCGAGGTCGAGGAGGTGTGGATCAACGAGCCGGGCAAGGTCTTCGTGGCGCGAGCCGGTCGGTCGGAGCTGACGACCACGATGCTCACCCACCAGCAGGTCCGTGACCTCGTCGAGCGGATGCTGCGGGCATCCGGTCGCCGGCTCGACCTCTCCACCCCCTTCGTCGACGCCTCGCTGCTCACCGGCGAGCGCATCCACGTCGTCATCCCGGACATCACCCGCTCCGCCTGGGCCGTGAACATCCGCAAGTTCATCACCCGGGCGCGGCGTCTGAGCGACCTCGTCGCCGTCGGGTCGCTCACGCCCCAGGCTGCGGCGTTCCTCGACGCGGCCGTGGTGGCGGGACTCAACGTGCTGGTGTCCGGCGCGACGCAGGCCGGCAAGACCACGCTCGTCACCGCCTTGGCAGGGGCCATCCCCGCCGGTCAGCGGATCATCACCTGCGAGGAGGTCTTCGAGCTCCGGCTCGCCAACCGTGACGCCGTCGCCATGCAGACGCGCCAGCCCAACCTCGAGGGTGTCGGGGAGGTGCCGCTGCGGCGCCTGGTGAAGGAGGCGCTGCGCATGCGCCCCGACCGGATCATCATCGGCGAGGTCCGTGAGGCGGAGGCGTTCGACATGCTCGTGGCGCTCAATGCCGGGATCCCCGGGATGTGCACCCTCCACGCGAACTCCGCCCGGGAGGCGGTGACGAAGCTGTGCACCCTCCCGCTGCTCGCGGGCGAGAACGTCACGGCGTCGTTCGTGGTGCCGACCGTCGCGAGCGCCGTCGACGTCGTCGTGCACCTGGAGCTCGGCCGGGACGGGCGCCGGAGGGTCCGCGAGATCGTCGCGGTGACGGGCCGGGTCGAGGACGGTGTCGTGGAGACCGCGGAGCTGTTCGCCCTGCACGACGACCGGCTCGAACGCTCCGGCGGGTACCCCAGCCACCCGGAGCGGTTCGCCCAGGCCGGCTACGACCTGGCCGCACTGCTCACGGCCGGCGACCGGGGGTAGCGGGCCTTGGGTGCGATCTCGGGACTGCTCCTCGGGACCGGTCTGCTCAGCATCTGGTTCTCGTTCTTCGAGCGACCGGCGGCCCGCGCCACTCCCCGCGGCTGGTCCCGACGCACCCAGGACCTCCTCGTCCAGGCGGGTGCCCCGTCGGTCTCACCCACCTCCCTGATCCTCACCGCCGCCGGGCTCGGGGTGACGGTCTTCGTCCTCGGCGTGGCACTGACGTCCGCGCCGCCCATCGCGGCGTGCTTCGCGGCGATCGCCTCGGGCGCACCCTGGGCGCTCGTGCACTCGCGTGCTCGTCGGCGGCGGACGGAGCTGCGCACGGTCTGGCCAGAGGTGGTCGACGACCTGGTGTCCGGCATCCGCGCCGGCCGGTCCCTGCCGGAGGCGCTCATCTCGCTCGGCGAGCGTGGGCCGGAGGAGGTGCGGGAGGAGTTCCGGCGCTTCGCCGAGGACTACCGGGCCACGGGGCGGTTCGACGACGCGCTCGAGATCCTCAAGGCGCGCCTGGCCGACCCGGTCGCCGACCGGATCGTCGAGGCGCTGCGCCTGACCAGCGAGGTCGGTGGCACCGAGCTCGGGCGGCTGCTGCGCACCCTCGCGCAGATGCTCCGTGAAGACCTGCGGACGCGCGGCGAGCTCGAGGCGCGACAGACGTGGACGGTCAACGGGGCGCGCATGGCCGTCGCCGCACCGTGGTTGGTGCTGCTGCTGCTCGCCACCAGACCGGAGGCCGCGCAGGCCTACGACAGCCCCATCGGGGTGGTGGTGCTCGCGGTGGGAGCAGCGAGCTCCGCGCTTGCCTACTGGCTGATGATGCGCATCGGACGGCTGCCCGAGGAACAGCGGGTGATGCGATGAGCACCGCCCTCACCGGCGCGCTCGCCGGGTTGCTCGGCGGGACCGGGCTCGCCCTCGTGCTGTGGCGGCTGGGCTCGCGTCGAGTCACGCTCGCCCAGCGCCTGGCCCCCTACCTCCGGGAGCGGCCCCGCACCTCGCGCCTGCTGGCCGAGAGCCAGCTCCACACCCCCTTCCCGACCCTCGAGCGACTGCTGGCGCCCGGGCTGCACGACGCCGCCCGCCTCCTCGAGCGACTCGGCTCGTCCTCGGTGAGCATCCGGCGCCGCCTCGTCCTGGCCGGCTCACCCGTCACCCACGACCAGTTCCGCATGGAGCAGCTGCTGTGGGGTGCCCTGGGGCTGGCAGGTGGGCTCCTCCTGGCCCTGACCGTGGGCCTGGTCCGCGGGGCGGCCGTCGTGCCGCTGCTCCTCGGGGTCACCCTCAGCGCGGTGGGCGCCGCCGTCGCACGCGACCAGCTGCTCACCTGGCAGGTGCGGCGTCGGCAGGACCGGATGCGCGCCGAGCTGCCCGACGTCGCCGAGCTCCTCGCGCTCGCCGTCGGTGCGGGCGAGGGAGCCGTGGCAGCGCTGGAACGCCTCGCTCGTGCCACCCGGGGCGAGCTCACGAGGGAGATCGACCGCACCCTCGCCGAGGCGCGTTCCGGCGTCCCGCTGGGCCAGGCTCTCGAACGCATGGCCGGACGTACCGACGTACCTGCGGTCGCGCGCTTCGCCGACGGCGTCGCGGTGGCGCTCGAGCGGGGCTCGCCGCTGGCCGAGGTGCTCCGCGCCCAGGCGCAGGACGCCCGGGAGACCTCGCGCCGCGAGCTCATGGAGACGGGCGGGAAGAAGGAGCTGGCCATGATGGTGCCGGTCGTCTTCCTGGTCCTGCCCGTCACCGTCCTCTTCGCGATCTTCCCCGGCCTTGCCGTGCTGGAGGTGGGGCTGTGACCGCCGCCTCCCGTCCGGCGCCGCCCGGCCGGGCGCACCGGACCCCGTTCGCAGGACCGACCCCTCCCGAAGGAGACCGCCATGTGGATCACCCTGCTCACGCTCGCCTCGAAGCACCTCGCGTGGCCACCGCAAGAGGACCGCGAACGCGGCGACGTGCCGGGCTGGGTGCTCGTGACCCTCATGACGGCGGGACTCGTCCTGGCGATCTGGGCGCTCGCCGGTCCGGCGCTGGGCAACGTCTTCCAGACGGCGATGAACCGCGTGCTCGCGTTCTGACGTCCCGGCGCGGGAGACACAGCCCCGGGGACGACGCGGGACACCGCGGACCGAGGCGCCCGTACGGCCCGGAGCGCGGGTCCGCGGTGGTCGACTTCGTGCTCGTCTCGGTGCTGGTCGTGGCGGTCGTGCTCGCCGTCGTCCAGCTCACCCTGGGTCTGCACGTGCGCAACACCCTCATCGACGCCGCCTCGGAGGGCGCCCGTCACGGCGCGCTCGTCGGCTCCAGCCCCGCGGCCGGAGCAGAGCGCGCCCGGAGCCTGATCGCGATGTCGTTGTCATCCCGGTACGCCGACCGGGTCTCGGCGGGAACCGTGCAGCGGGCCGGGACCACCCTCGTGCGGGTCGACGTCAGCGCCCCGCTCCCGGTGCTCGGCCTGCTCGGTCCGTCGGGTGTGGTGGAGGTCAGCGGGCACGCGGTGCTGGAGCGACCCCTGTGAGGGCGCGCCTGAGACGACTCGGCGGCGACCGGGGCAGCGCGGTGGTCGAGTTCCTCGGCGTCAGCGTGCTGCTTCTGGTCCCGATCGTCTACCTCGTCCTGACGCTCTCGCGGGTGCAGGCGGCGGCGTTCGCGGCCGAGGGCGCGGCGCGCGAGGCGGGGCGCATCCTGGCTCAGGGTGGGGAACCCGTCGTCGCCATGGGAGCGGTGGAGCTGGTGTTCGAGGACCAGGGGTTCGACGTCTCCGGCGCCGAGGCGTTGAGCTTCTCGTGCGAGGCAGGCGGGTGCAGGGCGCCCGGCGCACGGGTGCTGGTGGAGGTCGCCACGGTGGTCGAGCTGCCCCTCCTCCCCGATCTGGTGACTTCCGTGGTGCCGGCCGAGGTGCCGGTCAGCGCCACGCACCTGGCGGTGGTGGGCGACTTCCGGGACGCCCCATGAGGCGCAGTAGGAACGCTGGGGCACGAACCGGCGAGGAGGGGCACATCATGCTGCTGACCCTCGGCTTCGCGGTGCTGCTCCTGGCCCTGGTCCTCGTCGTGGTCAGCGCCTCGGCGGTCCACATCGAGCGCAAGCGGCTCCTGGCGCTGGCGGACTCCGTCGCTGCCGACGCAGCCGACGCGGTCGACCTCGACGCCTACTACCTAGCCGGCGCCCCGGCGGGCAAGACGCACGCGGGTGGTCCGACGACTGTGCCGCTCTCGGACGCGACGGTGCGTGCCGCGGTCGACGGCTATCTGGCGTCGGCGCCGCCCGCGGTCGTGGGGGAGTTCTCCGGACTGCGCGTGCTCGCGCCGACGGGGTCGCCCGACGGCGTCACCGCTGAGGTCACCCTCGGCGCGATCGTGCGTCCGCCGCTCGTGCCGTGGGTGCTCGCGCCATGGAGCGAGGGCATCGTCCTGCGGGCGACCTCCACCGCCCGCGCTGGTTGACCGCATGACGTGGCGGCACGCTCGGGCGGCCGTTCCGACGCCATCGTCTGCGGTTGCCACCGGCGGCGTCCTGGGAGTGATGTCGACGACGCGCGACCGGGCCTGGTGCCTGACCTTCGCACGGCGGGCGACGCTGCACGAGCCGTACGGCTCTCGGCAGCGGGAACTCAGACCCGGACGAGCTTCTCCGTCAGCCCGGGAGTGCCCGCGGCCCGCAGTCCGGTCTCGGTGGCGCGCACCTCGCGCGTCCCGACGGTGGTGCGGCCGCCCGGTCGGCGTGAACGACCGGAACGCGGTGCGGCGGCAGGTCGGCGCGAGGCGGCCGGCCCCTCGGGACCGGCGGGCCGCCGCACGGGGCGGTGCAGCCCGACCGGGTGGCGCAGGTCGCGTGCGAGCCGGGAGGCGGCCGCCCGGGCCCGCCGGGTGATGACGGCCCGCTTGACCGAGAGCAGGCCCTGCACCCCGATAGCGACCCAGACGACGTTCGCCACGGCCGAGGGCCACGCCGCGTTCACCGACGCGCTCACCGCGAGCGCGGTGGCGCCGCCGATGTTCAGGCCCTGGAACAGCAGCGAGTCGGGCTCGATCCGGCGCTGGGTCACCATCGCGTAGGCCCCCAGGGACGCGGCGGCGCCCACCCATCCGACGATGGAGACGGCGAGCGCGGCGAAGTCGTTCATGATGCCCATCGTGGCGACCCGCGTGGTGAAGATCAATCGAACGATCGAGCATCGAGCATACAGTTCTGCTTCATGGAGATCGACCCACGAAGACTTGGATTCCTCTTGGCCGTCAACAGGTACGGAGGAGTCCTCGCCGCCGCCGACGTGCTGCGTGTCAGCCCCTCCGCCGTCTCCCAGCAGATCGCCCGCCTCGAGGCCGAGACCGGGGTCCGGGTGCTCGACCGCCAGCCCACCGGCGCCACCCTCACGCGGGCCGGGCGGATCCTTGCCGAGACGGCCGAGCGCATCGAGTCCGAGGTGGGGGAGGCCCGCCGATCCCTCCTCACCCTCGAGGGCGACATCTCCGGCGTGGTCGTCGTCGGGGCGTTCCAGACGGCGATCCGCGCCGTCCTCGTCCCGCTCGTCACCGAGCTCGAGCAGACCCTCCCCGGCGTCCAGCTCGTGGTCAACGAGGTGCCCGAGGAGCACGGCCGCCGAGCGCTGCGCCGGGGCGAGCTCGATCTGCTCGTCATCGAGCACGACGTCTCGGCGCCGAGCCCGGCCCCGCAGGGGGCGCGCGACGTCCCCTTCCTCGACGAGCCGTGGGTGGTGGCGCTGCCCGCGGGGGAGCCGGTCCCGGCCACCCTCATGGACCTGGCCGAGCGCACCTGGCTCGGGCCCGAGCCGGGCGGCGCCGCCGAGCGCGCGCTGCACCGCCTGGCCGCCGAGCTGTCGTTCGACCCGCGCACCCGGCACCGCTACCTCGACTTCGACGTGGGCCTCGCCATGGTCGGCGCGGGCCTCGGGATCGCGCTGCTGCCCTCGCTCGCCCTGCGCCGCCACCTCCCGGAGAACGTGCAGTGGGTCGCGCTGCCGGGGCTGGGCACGAGGCGGCTGTTCGTGCGCCACCGCCTCACCCGGACCGAGCCGCGGGCCGCCACGCTCGCCGTCCTCGAGCAGATGGTCCAGGTGGCCGGCGCCCTCGAGGCGCTGTGACCCGGTGCGGCGTGAGTCCTGTCACGATGCCCGGCGCGGGGGTGGCGGGAGGCCCGGCGCGTGCCAGCATGAGGCAGTGACATTCCCCGCCGCCGTCCGGCCGCCGGCGTCGTTCGTGCTGCTCCTCGGGGCGATGGCCGCTCTCCCCGCGGTCACGACCGACCTGTACCTGCCGTCCCTGCCCGACGTCGCCCGCGACCTGGAGACCTCGGCGGCACTCGTCCAGGCGACGATCACCGGCGTCCTCATCGGTGGTGCTGTGGGGCAGATCCTCATCGGTCCGCTGTCGGACCGGTTCGGCCGACGCGCTCCCGTTCTCATCGGCATCTCGGTGCACATCGTCGCCTCGCTGCTGGCCGCGATCGCGCCCTCGATCATCCCGCTGCTGGCCCTGCGGGTGATCCAGGGCGTGGGCAACTCCGCCGCGATGGTCTCGGCCATGGCGGTCATCCGGGACCGCTACTCCGGTGCCGGGGCGTCGGTCATCCTGTCGCGGCTCATGCTCGTGGTCGGGGTCGCGCCGCTCTTCGCGCCCACCGTGGGTGGGCTCATCGCGCACCTGTGGGGCTGGCGGGCCAACTTCACCGTCCTGGCCATCCTCGGGCTGATCCTCCTGCTCGTCGTCGCCCGCGCCCTGCCCGAGACCCACCCACCCGAGCGGCGCGTGGCCCGGGGCCTCGCCGGGACGGCCCGCAGCTACGGCGTCCTCCTCGCCGACCGGCAGTTCATGGCTCTCGCCCTCCTCCCGGGCCTCGGGCTCGGGGCGCTCATCAGCTACGTGGCGGGCTCGCCGTTCGTCCTGCGCGAGGGCTACGGACTCTCCGAGAACGCCTTTGCGCTGCTGTTCGCGATCAACGGCGCCGGTCTCGTGCTCGGCTCGCAGGTCAACGCCTCGCTCGTGCGCCGCTTCGAGCCGCTCAAGATCATCCGGGTGGCGATCCCGCTGGCGATGCTCCTCGCGGCGGTGCTCGTGGTGGTGGCGGCGACCGGGGCGGGCGGCCTCGTCGCCCTCATGACCCCGCTGTGGTTCATGCTCGCCGTCAACGCGCTCGTCCCGCCCAACGCCTCCGCGCTGGCGCTCACCCGGCACGGGGAGCGGGCCGGCACCGCCGCCGCGCTCATCGGGGCGATGCAGGCCGGGGTTGCGGGCGTCGTCAGCCCGATGGTGGGCGTGCTCGGCGGCGACGCCGTCGCGATGGCCACCGTCATCCTCGGTGCTGTCGCCGCCGCGTTCGTCGTCCTCGTGGTGGCCACCCCGGCCTACCGCCGGGGCGGCGAGACCCCCGCGGGCGAGCCCGCGTAGTCGCCGGACACGTCGGCCCCGGCTGCGCGAAGGATCACCTCGTCGCCGAGCGAGAGCGGTGTGCCGGGATCACTCGGCGACCGAGGGATCGGTGGGTGACCGAACGATCACCTCGTCGCCGAGCGGCGCGGGAGCGCGGGTGCCGCACGCCCTTGGGCGCCGCGGTCGCCGCGTACCGGACGGCTCAGCCGCGCTGCACCTGGACCTTCCTCGGCGGCGCCTCCTCGGTCGGCGGAGAAGGCAGCCGCACCTCGAGGACACCGTCGCGGTAGCTCGCCGAGACGTCCTCGGTCCGCACTCCTCGCGGTACGGGCAGACGCCGGACGAAGCTGCCGTACCGGAACTCGCTGCGGTAGCTCTTGTCCTCCTTCTTCTCCGTGGACTCGCGGCGCTCGGCGCTGATCGTGAGGATCCCGTCCTCGACCGTGACGTCGATGTCCTTCTCCGGGTCGACGCCCGGCAGCTCCGCGCGGACGACCACCTGGTCGCCGTCGCGGTGCTCCTCGACGCGGATCGGCACGCCGGCCGGACGACCGGTCTCACGGAACGGCCAGGGGAAGTCCCCGAACGGCCAGGACTCCCAGAGCTGCTCCGCCAGCTCGCGCGGGGAGCGGTGGAGCGGGCCGACCGCGCCCGCGGGGCGCTGCTCCGGTTCCTTGGTGGGCTCGACGTCCGTGGTGGTCTCGGCGTCCTTCGTGGGGTCGACGCTCATCGTGGTCCCTCCCTCCGGGCGCAGGACACGGGCGGACCGGCGCCCACCTCCAGGGTGCGACGCCGCCGGCGCGGAGGGAAGGGGCGAAGGTCGCAGCCGAACGTCCCTTCCCCCCGGCACCGGTTCGGGGGACGCTGGAGCATGGGGTGGTTCGGGCACTCGGACATCTTCCGCGACCGCATCGAGGCCGGGCAGCTCCTCGGGGAGCGGCTCGCGGCCGTGGGCGGACTCGCGGGGGCGCGCACGGCCGACGACCTCACCCCGGCACCGGCGCCCTCGCCCGACGTCGTCCGGGGCGCGCGACACCGGCCTCCGCTCGTCGTGGGCCTCCCGCGCGGCGGGGTCCCCGTGGCGGCCGAGGTCGCCCGGGCGCTGGACGCCCCGCTGGACGTCGTCGTCGTGCGCAAGCTGGGCGTGCCCTGGCAGCCCGAGCTGGCCATGGGGGCGATCGGCGAGGAGGGCGTGCGCGTGCTCAACCCCGCCGTCGCCGCGCGGGTCGACCCGGCCGACCTCGCCGCGGTCACCCGCCGGGAGCAGCTCGAGCTCGACCGCCGCGTGCGGGCCTGGCGCGGCGTCGGCGCCGGGCACGAGGTCGCCGGGCGCACGGTCGTCGTCGTGGACGACGGGATCGCCACCGGCGCCACCGTCCGGGCCGCCGTCGCGGTGCTGCGCGGACGCGGCGCCACCCGCATCGCCCTGGCCGTGCCCGTGGTGGCCCGGGACGTCGCCGCCGAGCTGCGCGGCGCCGTCGACGACCTCGTCGCCCTCAACGAACCCGCCGACCTCCACGCCGTGGGCGCCTGGTACGAGGACTTCTCGCCGGTGCCCGACGAGGACGTCCGCGCCCTGCTCGTGGCCTCGCGGGCCCGCCGGGCCAGGGAGCGCGAGGTCCTCGTGCCCACCGAGGCCGGTCCGCTGCCCGCCACCGTCACCCTCGCCGACGACGCCGCCGGCGTGGTCCTGTTCGCGCACGGCTCGGGCAGCAGCCGGCTCAGCCCCCGCAACCGCGCGGTGGCGGCCATGCTCCACGAGGTGGGGCTCAGCACCGTGCTCATGGACCTGCTCACCGAGGAGGAGGGCCGGGACCGCTCGCTCGTGTTCGACATCCCGTTCCTCGCCGGGCGGCTGCGGACGGCGACGGACTGGACCGCCGGCCTGATGTCCCTGCGCGACCTGCCGCTGGGCTACTTCGGCGCGAGCACCGGCGCCGGCGCGGCCCTGTGGGCGGCCGCCGACCACCCCGCCCGGCTGCGCGCCGTCGTCTCCCGTGGCGGACGCCCGGACCTCGCCGCCCCGCGGCTCGGTGAGGTCGAGGTGCCCACGCTGCTGGTGGTGGGCGGGCTCGACACCCAGGTGCTCGAGCTCAGCCGGGCCGCGCTGGAGCAGCTGGGGTGCCCCGGCGAGCTCGTCGTCGTCCCCGGGGCGACGCACCTCTTCGAGGAGCCGGGCACGCTCGAGCGGGCCGGCGCCGCGGCGGCCGCGTGGTTCCGCCGCCACCTCGCCGACTGAGTGAGTCGGAGCGTCGGCGCCAGGTGGAGCGGGGGCCGTCGTCGTCGGGGTCGTGTGCGCCCGACGGCGGTGTGCGAGCCGGTGTCGGGCTGGTGGCGAGGTCGTGCTGTTCACCCGACGGTGAGGTCGTAGGTTCCGGGACGAGTCAGCGGCACCTGAGCCGCTGGGTGAACCCGGAAGGCCCTGAGTCGGCACGGAGTTGCCGAGGACGCGGGCTCGGCGGGCTCGTCACCACGCGGCGAGCGCGCGCCCGGCATCGCGTAACCTTCAAGATCGTGGCCACCGACTTCTCCTCCGAGATCAACCAGCTCCGCAGCACCTACGAGTCCATCGCCGCCGTGACGGACCCCGAGGCCTTGCGGGCCTCGATCGCCGAGCTCTCCGAGAAGGCCGCCGCGCCGGACCTGTGGGACAACCCCGAGGCCGGCCAGGCCGTGACCTCCCAGCTCTCCCACACCCAGGCCGAGCTCGACCGGGTGGAGAAGATGGGCGAGCGCATCGACGACCTCGAGGCCCTCGTCCAGCTCGGCCAGGAGGAGAGCGGCGCCGACGCCGACGCCTTCATGGAGGACGCCGAGGCCGAGCTCACCGCCATCCGCAAGTCCTTGGCCGACCTCGAGGCACGCACCCTGCTCTCCGGCGAGTACGACCAGCGCGAGGCAGTCGTGACCATCCGCTCCGGCGCCGGCGGCGTCGACGCCGCCGACTTCGCCGAGATGCTCCTGCGGATGTACCTGCGCTGGGCCGAGCGGCACGGCTACCCCACCCAGGTCCTCGACACCTCCTACGCCGAGGAGGCGGGGCTGAAGTCCGCCACCTTCGAGGTCAAGGCGCCCTACGCGTTCGGCACCCTGTCCGTGGAGGCCGGCACCCACCGGCTCGTGCGGATCTCCCCGTTCGACAACCAGGGGCGGCGCCAGACCTCCTTCGCCGCCGTCGAGGTCATCCCGCTCATCGAGCAGACCGACAGCGTCGAGATCCCCGAGAACGAGATCAAGGTCGACGTCTTCCGCTCCTCCGGGCCCGGCGGGCAGTCCGTCAACACCACGGACTCCGCGGTGCGCATGACGCACATCCCGACCGGCATCGTCGTGTCGATGCAGAACGAGAAGTCCCAGATCCAGAACCGCGCGGCCGCGCTGCGCGTGCTGCAGTCCCGGCTGCTCCTGCGCCGCCAGGAGGAGGAGAGCGCCGCGAAGAAGGCCATGGCCGGCGACGTCAAGGCCTCGTGGGGCGACCAGATGCGCTCCTACGTCCTCCAGCCGTACCAGATGGTCAAGGACCTGCGGACCGAGCACGAGTCGGGCAACCCCGGCGCCGTCTTCGACGGCGAGATCGACGACTTCATCGACGCCGGGATCCGCTGGCGCAAGAACACCCAGAACGCGGCCGAGCAGGGCTGACCGCCAAGGCGTCGGCGGCTTTCCGGCGCGGCCCGTGCGGCGTGTCGGTCCGGGCGCCCGCGCCGCGCTGCCTACTCTCGGTAGCGGCCAGAGTTGTACTTCCCCACTGTCGAGACTGGCCGACGAGCTGTCGTGATCAGATTCGAGAACGTCTCCAAGGTCTACGCGCGTGGGGCCCGCCCTGCCCTGGACCAGATCTCCATGGAGGTCGAGCGCGGTGAGTTCGTCTTCCTCGTCGGGTCCTCCGGCTCGGGCAAGTCGACCTTCCTGCGCCTGGTCCTGCGCGAGGAGCGCCCGACGTCGGGGCAGATCCACGCCCTCGGCCGTGACCTCTCCCAGGTCTCACGGTGGAAGGTCCCGCACCTGCGCCGCCGTATCGGCACGGTCTTCCAGGACTTCCGCCTGCTGCCGAACAAGAACGTCTTCGACAACGTCGCGATCGCCCTGCAGGTGATCGGCAAGCCGCGCCACCACATCCTCACCACCGTGCCGGAGACCCTCGACCTCGTCGGCCTGGCGGGCAAGGAGAAGCGGCTCCCGCACGAGCTCTCCGGCGGTGAGCAGCAGCGCGTGGCCATCGCCCGCGCCATGGTCAACCGTCCGCAGGTGCTCCTCGCCGACGAGCCCACCGGCAACCTCGACCCCACCACCTCGATCGGCATCATGCGCCTGCTCGACCGCATCAACCGCACCGGCACCACCATCGTCATGGCCACCCACGACGACGAGATCGTCGACCAGATGCGCAAGCGCGTGGTCGAGCTCGCCGACGGCGTCATGGTGCGCGACCAGTCCCGCGGCGTCTACGGGGCGGGGAGGTAGGGCCGTGAGACTGCGCTTCGTGCTGTCCCAGACCCTCCAGGGACTCTCCCGGAACCTCGCGATGACCGTCTCGGTCGCCCTGGTCACGTTCGTCTCGCTCATGTTCGTCGGCGCCGCGGCGCTGCTGCAGACCCAGGTGGGCAACCTCAAGAACGACTGGTACGACAAGGTCGAGGTCTCGGCGTTCATGTGCCCGGCCGGCTCGCCGGAGCCGGGCTGCGCGGCGGGGGAGGCCACCGAGGACCAGATCGGCGAGATCGGCACCCTGCTGGAGTCGGAGGCGCTGAGCCCCTACGTCGACGAGGTCTACCTCGAGACCAAGGACGAGGCGTACGAGGCCTTCCAGGAGCAGATGGCCGACACCGTGTGGGCGCAGTCGCTCACGGTCGAGCAGATGCAGGTCAGCTACCGGGTCAAGCTCGTGGACCCCGAGCAGTACCAGATCGTCGCCGACGAGCTCGAGGGCAGGGCCGGCGTCGAGGTCGTGGTGGACCAGCGCGAGCAGCTCGAGCCGCTCTTCCTGGTCCTCAACCGCGCCACGCTGCTCTCGGTGGGCCTGGCGAGCGTCATGATCGTCACCGCCGTCCTGCTCATCACCACCACGATCCGGCTCTCGGCGATGTCCCGCCGGCGCGAGACGGGCATCATGCGCCTGGTCGGCGCCTCGAACCTGTTCATCCAGCTGCCCTTCATGCTCGAGGGCGCCATCGCCGCGCTGGTCGGGGCCGTCCTCGCCGTCGGCGGGCTGTTCCTCGGTGTGCGCTACCTCGTGGAGGACTGGCTGGCCGGCTCGACGCCGTGGGTGCAGTTCGTCGGCACGGCGGACGTCCTGGCCATCGCGCCGCTGCTGGTCCTGGCGGCGATCGCGCTCGCCGGCATCAGCTCGGTCGTCACGCTCGGCCGGTACACGAAGGTCTGAGGGGAAGAGGCTCATGCACAGCTGGGGAACCGGGCGCGCCCGCCGGGCCGTGCGGCTCGGTGCCGCGCTCATGACCGTCGTCGCGCTCGCCGTCGGCGGCACCGCCGCGCAGGCCGACAGCCGCGACGACCTCGTGCGCGAGCAGGAGCAGAACGAGGCCGAGCGCGAGCGTCTGGAGTCCTCCCTCGAGGGCGTCGAGAGCAACCTCGCCGAGACCTACCTCGCGCTCGAGGACGCCAAGAACCGCCTTCCCGAGGCCCAGGAGGAGCTGGCAGCCGCCCAGGAGGCCCTGGCCGCCGCCGAGCGCAAGCAGGAGCAGGTCGCCGGGCGGCTCGAGCTGGCGCAGGCCGAGATCGTCACGATCGAGTCGGCGATCGCCGACAGCGCGGAGCGGATCGACTCGACCCGCTCGGCCATGGGCGAGCTGGCTCGCAGCACCTACCGCGGCGACCACGCCGTCAGCTCCCTCGAGGTGGTCCTCGACGCCTCCTCCACCGAGGACTTCCTCCAGAGCTACGCCGTCCGGGAGACGGCGGTGCGCGCCCAGACCCAGGTCCTCGACGAGCTCGAGACGGCCAGCGCCGTGACCCGCAACCAGCGCCAGCGCCAGGCCGCGGTCACCGAGCGCATCGCCGAGCTCAAGGTCGAGGCGGACGAGGCCGTCGTCGCCGCCGACGAGGCCCGGGCGGTAGCCGAGGAGCGCAAGGCCGAGATCGAGCAGATCCAGGCCGAGATGGCCGACCTGGCCGAGCAGCTCGAGGAGAAGAAGGTCGAGCACACCGGCCAGATCGCCGAGCTCGAGGAGTCCAACGCCGAGCTCGCCCGGGAGATCGCCCGCATCGACGAGGAGAACCGAAGGGCGGAGGAGGCCCGCAAGGCCGAGGAGGCGCGCCGGGCCGAGGAGGTCCGCAAGGCCGAGGAGGCCCGGCAGCTGCGCCTCGCCCAGGAGGCCGCCCGCCAGGCCGAGGCGGCCCGCCGAGCCGCGACCGAGGCCGGCCGGCCGGCCCCTGCGCCAGCCCCCGCCCCTGCGCCCGCCCCCGCCCCCGCGCCCGCGCCGGCCCCGGCTCCCGCCGCGCCGTCGGCCGCCCTCGTCCCGCCCGTGCGGCCGCTGTACGTCACGTCCCCCTACGGATACCGGGTCTACCCGATCACCGGCGGCTGGTTCATGCACAACGGCGTCGACCTGCGCTCGGCGTGCGGCAACGTCCAGGTCTCCGCCGCCGCCGGCACGGTCGTCTCGACCAAGCCGCCGTGGCAGACCGGCACGAGCGGCAACCAGGTGATCATCAACCATGGGATCATCGGCGGGAGCTCGTACGTCACGGTGTACAACCACCTCTCCGCCTTCGCCGTGAGCCCCGGCCAGCGGGTGAGCCAGGGCCAGGCGATCGGCCGCACCGGTGCCACCGGCAACGTCACCGGCTGCCACGTCCACTTCGAGGTGTGGCGCAACGGCGCCACCATCGACCCGATGTCGCTGCCCGGGTTCTGACCGCCCCTCGGTGACGGCGGACCGCGGGCCCTGTCCGGACCTGCGCCCGCCGAGGGACCTGCGCGCACCGCCGACGGCGGAAAGGGTTCGTGCGTGCCCGCCCTGCTGACCTAGGCTGGGAGGTCGGCGCCGCCCAGGTGCCGGGCCGCGCCCCGCGGCCGGAGCAGACGGAGGTAGGACCAGTGGCTGGCACGAAGGCCCCGGCACCGAGGAAGCCGACCCAGGCGGAGCGGACCAAGGCCGACGCGGACGCGAAGAAGGTCGTCGCGCGCAACAAGAAGGCCCGCCACGACTACCACATCGACGACACCTTCGAGGCGGGGCTGTCCCTCACCGGCACCGAGGTCAAGGCGCTGCGGATGGGCCGGGCGTCCCTGGTGGACGGCTGGGTCGAGATCGACCGCGGCGAGGCCTGGCTGCACGGGGTGCACATCCCCGAGTACGCCCAGGGCTCGTGGACCAACCACGGTCCGCGGCGAAAGCGCAAGCTGCTCCTGCACAAGGAGGAGATCGAGAAGCTTGCGGTGAAGTCCCGGGAGAAGGGGCACACGATCGTCCCGCTCGAGCTGTACTTCACCAAGGGCCGCGCCAAGGTCGAGATCGCCCTCGCCCGCGGCAAGCAGGAGTGGGACAAGCGCCAGACCCTGCGGGAGAAGCAGGACGAGCGTGAGGCGCAGAAGGCCATGAGCCTGCGCCGGCACGACTAGGACGACCGCGCGGCGCCGGTCCCGGGTCCCACCCCACGCAACGGCGGACGTGCCACGGATCGACGCGTCACACGCCGGGGTACGGAATAGTGCGGCGCCCCCGGTGTTGGCACGGACATGGAACTCGGTCTCTACACCTTCGGCGACCTCGGCACCGGCCCTGACGCCGCCCCGGTCGGGCAGCGCCTGCGCGACATCCTCGAGCGGGTGCGCCTGGCCGAGCAGGTCGGCCTGGACTATGCCGGTATCGGTGAGCACCACCGGCCCGACTACGCCATCTCCGCGCCGTCCACCGTCATCGCCGCCGCGCTGGCCCAGACCGAGCGCATCCACGTCGGCTCCGCCGTCACCGTGCTGTCCACCGAGGACCCTGTCCGGGTCTACCAGCAGTTCGCGACCATGGACCAGTACTCGGGCGGCCGGGTGGAGCTGCTCGCCGGGCGCGGATCGTTCATCGAGTCCTTCCCGCTGTTCGGGGCGAACCTGGAGGACTACGACGAGCTCTTCGCCGAGAAGCTCGACCTCCTTCTCGCCCTCGACGCGGGCAACCCGGTGACGTGGTCGGGCCGGTTCCGCCCGCCGCTGCAGCAGGCGCAGATCCTCCCGCGCCCGACGGCGAAGGCCGGCCTCGGCGAGCACCTGCGCATCGCCGTCGCAACCGGGGGATCCCCGGCGTCCTCGGTGCGCACCGGCCGGCTCGGACTGCCGGTCAACTACGCGATCATCGGCGGGGAGCCGCGCCGGTTCGCCCCGCTGGTCGACCTCTACCGCCAGGCGCACGCCGAGGCCGGCCACCCCGAGGAGCGCCGCTCCGTGGCCGTGTCCGTCCACGGCTTCCTCGCCGACGACGACCGCGAGGCGCTGGACTTCTACTACCCGTACTACCTGCGCACGGCCACCACCATCGCCCACGAGCGCGGCTTCGCCATCCCCAACCGCATCTCCTACGAGGCGCAGGCGAGCGGGCACGGCGCGTTCTTCGTCGGGTCCGCGCCGAGCGTGGCCGAACGCGTCCTGACGCTGCACCGGTCGCTGGGTCACGACCGCCAGATCTTCCAGATGGACCTCTCCGGCGTCCCGCAGGCGCAGTCCCTGCGCGCCGTCGAGCTCCTCGGCGAGGTCAAGCAGATCGTCGACGCCGAGCTGGGGCGGCCAGGTCGCCGGGAATGAACGTGCAGCACGGGTGGTTGACCACGTAGCATGGAGAACGCCGGCACGACCCGTCAGGGCCGCGGCGGTGACAACTCAACAGGGGGATGATCGGTTTCGACGATGGTCGTCGTTCCAGGAGAAGCGGGTCGAGGATGCAGAGTCATCTCGTCAACGATCTCTGCAAACCAATAGGTGCCGATTCCAAGCGCACCGAGTTCGCCCTCGCCGCCTGAGCGAGTAGCGACTCCGTCAGCCCGGGCTAGCTCTCGTCCCGGTTCCTGGCGTCATCTAGAGAGCCACTGCTCGTAGTCCTCGTCATCGGGGCTGCGGGAACACTGAGATGACTGGGCCTGTCAGCGACTTGTCTGCGAGATCGCTGGGGCCGAGAAAATCGTCAGCAGACTGCACCCGGAGAAGCCCTGGTTCCACGCCGTCGGACGCGGGTTCGATTCCCGCCATCTCCACCCACGGTGGCTGCCGAGCAGCCGTCGCTGATCACCCCATCAACGAGAGGCCGCCCCACCGGGGCGGCCTCTCGTCGTCGTGCGGTGACCGGCCCGGTCAGGGCACCGGCGCCGCGGCTGGTGCGGCCGGTGCGGCCGAGAGCGGGCCGAGCCGGGCGAACAGCGCGTCGAAGACCGCGCCGCGGTCGAACTGCAGGGCGTGGGCGCGGGCCTCGCGCTCGCGCCGGGCCCGCTCCTCCGCCGGCATCGCCGCCACCCGGTCCAGGGCCGCGGCGATGGCGCCCGGGTCGTCCACCGGCACGATGAGGGCGTGGTCGCCCACGGCCTCGCCGATCCCGCCCGTCTCCGTCGTGACCACCGGGCCGCCGCCGGCGAGCATCTTCTCCACCAGGGCGATGCCGAAGGTCTCCACGAACTCCGGCCGCGGTTTGCTCGGCAGGACGTACGCCGCGCACCCGGCCATGAGGGCCGGCTTCTCGGCGTCGTCGACGTCGTCGAGGAAGACGATCCGCCCGGCCGCCGGCGACGCCGCCGCGACCGCCCGCAGCTCCTCCGCCTCCGGCCCGCGGCCGGCGACGACCAGGCGCAGCCCCGTCGCGCCCTCGCTCGCGGCGAACCCGGCGATGAGGTCGTCGACGCCCTTGGCGCGGCTGAGCCGGGAGAGGAAGAGGACGTATCCGTCCCCGCGCAGGCCCCGACGGGCCAGGACCGCCTCGACCTCGGCGTCCGCCAGGTCGAGGTAGGCCCTGGTGTCGATCGCCGGGTAGGAGATCCCGATGCGTTCGCGGCACCGCCGCGCGTAGTCGGTACCGTGGCGGGCGTCGATCGCGGCGGCCTCGGCGATGATGAGGTCGCGGGTGTACGCCGAGACGGCCACGCAGTGGTCCTGGGCGAGGTAGGACGACAGGACGTGGGCGGCGGCCCCGAACCGGTCCTCCGCCACGCAGGCGCGCACGACGTTGGTGACGTCGGAGCCGACCGCCTCGGCGATGGTCGTGACCTCCACCGGCAGGCCGGTGTCCCTGGCGACCCGGACGGCGTCGGCGACGGCCACGGTGTGCGGGCTGAGGTACAGCGACAGGCACACGGTGGGCACGCCGTCGGTGAAGAGCTCGACCAGGCGGCCCGTCAGGCCGGCGAGGTAGCGCCCGTCGGGGACCTTGTAGTCCCCGACCGGGGCCGGGCGCTCGACGACGATCCCGGGGCTGTAGGGCAGGACGCCGTCGAGGGGCTTGAGGGGCAGGCCGGTCGCCTCCAGCCGCTCCAGCGGCCACGTGAGGATCCGGACCTCGTCGAAGCCTCGGGTCAGCGCCGCCTCGGCGAGGTTGCGCGCCTCGCCGGAGTGGCCGCAGATCACCGGGTCGGCGCGCACGACGATCACCAGGCGGCGGTCGGGTCGCTCGGTCATGGAACCTCCGGTCGGGGGATGGGGTGGGTGGAGGCCGACGGCGGTCGACCGTCGTGGCCCCACCCGGTGGGGGTGTCACCGAGCTCGAGGGCGAGGTGGCCACCGTGGTGGACCTCGTCGCCGCCGAGCCAGGTGCGCTCCAGGGGCTCGCCGTTCAGCGTGGCGGCGCGGACGTATTGTGCACGACCGCCGGGCTCCGGCTCGACGAACCCGGTCGTGGTGATCTCGAAGGCCCCGCCGGCGACCGCCAGGCGCGCGCGGGGGAAGGACGGGGCGTTGACGAGGAAGAGGTGCTGACCCGCCACGGGGAAGAGCCCGAGCGAGGCCCAGACGTACCACGAGCTCAGCCCGCCGGAGTCGTCGTTGCCCGGCAGGCCGCCCCGGCCGGTCCCGAACTGCTGGTTGACCACGGCGTGGACGACCTCGGCGGTGCGGTCCGGGCGCCCGGCGTAGTGGTAGGCCCACGGGGCGTCCATGTCCGGCTCGTTGTTGAGGCCCTCGAACCGGCCCAGCGCGTAGCCCTCGGCGAGCTCCGCCGTCGTGGGGGCCAGGCCCGGCAGCCGCACGGGGGCAGCGCCGTAGCCGAAGAAGGTGTCGAGCATGCCGACGAACGCCTCGTCGCCCCCGGCGAGGTCGATCCGGGCGGCCATGTCGTGCAGCAGTCGGAAGGAGTAGTTCCACGGTCCGCCCTCGTAGAAGGTGGAGTCGCGCAGCAGTCCGGTCGCGGGGTCGTAGGCCGCGGCCCACCCGCGGGCGAGGCGGTCGAACTGGGCGGCGAGCGTCCGGTCACCGACGTGGGCGGCGACCTTGGCGGTGCACCAGTACCCGAACGCGAGGTCGAGGGTGTGGCTGATGGGGTGGGCCACCCCGCGCAGGAGGTACTCCTCGCCGTAGGTGCGGCGAAGGTCGTTGTGCATGTGGACCAGGGCCCAGTCCCAGTCCAGCGGCAGGCCGGCCTGGCACAGGTCCGCCAGGAACGTGTGGGCGAGCGCGCTGCCCTGCCGCGAGAACCGGTCGGCCCCGCGGGCCATGCGGTAGCCGACGGGGAGGTTGCCCTCCTCCTCGCAGATGGTCAGCAGGGCCCGGGCGAGCTCGACGGCGCGGCGGGGCAGCAGCGTCGTCAGCAGCGGCAGCTGGGTGCGGTAGATGTCCCACATCGTGGAGATGTCGAAGGCGAACGGCCCGTCCCCGGGCCAGAAGGGGCTCTCGGCCGGGGCGAAGGAGGGCTTGACGAGAGAGTGGTAGAGGGCGGTGGAGAAGACGGTCCGGCGCTCGGGGGAGGAGGTCTCGACCTCGACGAGGTCGAGGTGCTCCGCCCAGGTCCTCGCCGTGGCCGCCCGGCGGGAGGCGAAGCTCGAGCGGGCCGGGCCGCAGTCGAGGTAGAGGTTCTCCCTCGCCTGCTCGGGCCCCCGCAGCGAGAAGCCCATGCGCAGCTCCACGCTCTGCCCGGCCTCGGCCGGCCCGGCCCACATGAGCCCGAAGGAGCGCAGGGTGGTGGGGCGGATGGCGTCGAAGTCCAGCCGGGTCCCGCCGGGCATGAGCCGCCGGTCGTACCACAGCAGCTGACGCCAGTCGGTGTCGCACTCCAGGTGCACGGCCAGGGGCGCGCCCTCGACGACGATCTGGCCCTGCGCCACCCCCGGTCCCACGCTCTGCAGGTACGCCCGCAGCGGCACGGTCGCGCCGAAGGGGATGGCCAGACCGCCGAGGGAGAGGTCGACCACGAGCCGGGCGTCGTGGTGGCGCGGGAACGTGTACCGGTGCACGGCGCTCTTGGGCCCCACCGTCACCTCGCACCGGATCCCCGTGGACAGCGTGGCGCTGTACCAGCCCGGCTCGGCCTCCTCGTCCTCGATCTCCCACAGGGTGCCCAGGGCGTCCAGGGGCTCGACCATGGGGGTGACGCGGAAGTAGTTGTAGTACTTGCGGATCGCTCCGGTGCCCGACTGCTGGAAGTGGGTCACGCCCGAGGCGAGCTGACGGTCGTGCATCGGGGCCGGCACGCCCTCGGTGCTGAGGTCGTAGCGCCCGTAGCCGGTGGGGTAGGCCCCGGAGTAGGCGCAGGCGGAGACCATCCCGAGCGGGTAGGTCGCGCCCGGGTGGGTGTTGCCGATCTGCGGCTTGGGTGACCACCAGCGCGCCGCCAGCCCGGTGCGGTGGGGCAGGTCGGTGACCTCGGTGCCGATGAAGGGGTCGACCCGTGCGGGGGCCACCGGTGCGTTCATGGCCCAACCCTAGGGACGGGCCCGCGAGCCGTCGTCGCTGCCATGCGGGCAACGTAGGGGGTGAAGATGTCCGGTGGGTTACGCCGCCCGCGGGAGAATCGGTCCATGACCTCCCGCGGCTTCACCTCCGACAACGCCTCCGGCGTCCACCCGGCCGTCCTGGCCGCCATCGCGGCGGCGGGCGAGGGCCACGAACCCTCGTACGGCGGGGACCGGACCACCGCCGCGCTCGGCGAGAGGGTGAGCGAGGTCTTCGGCCCGGACGCGCGGATCTTCCCGGTCTTCAACGGCACCGGCGCGAACGTCGTCGCCCTGCAGGCGATGCTCCAGCGGTGGGACGCCGCCGTCGCCACCGAGGTCTCCCACATGGTCACCGACGAGTCCACGGCGCCACAGCTGGTCGGCGGGACCCGGATCGTCACCGTCGCGCACGCCGGCGGCAAGGCGACGCCGGCCACCCTCGCGCCGGCGTTCGACGCCTACGACGGCACCGTCCACCACGCCCGGCCGGCGGCCGTGAGCCTGGCCCAGAGCACCGAGCTGGGCACGGTCTACACCGGCGCCGAGCTCGCCGCCGTCACCGCGTTCGCCCGCGACCGGGGGGCCCGGGTCCACGTCGACGGCGCGCGGCTGGCCAACGCCGCCGCCCGCCACGACGTCGGTCTCGCCGAGGCCTGCGCCGGCGCGGACGTCGTCTCCCTGGGTGCCACCAAGAACGGCGCCATGTTCGGCGACGCCGTCCTCGTCCTGGACCCCGCGCTCGCCGAGCCGGTGGACCGCCTGCGCAAGGCGTCCACCCAGCTGGCCTCGAAGATGCGATTCGTCTCCGCCCAGCTCCTCGCCCTGCTCACGGACGACCTGTGGCTGACCGGGGCCCGCCACGCCAACGCCGTCGCCGACCACCTCGCCGCGCGCCTGGGCGACCTCGGCGTCGCGCTGCGCCACCCCGTCGAGGCCAACGCCGTGTTCTTCGCGGTCGACCCGCGCGTGCTGCCGGCGCTGGTGGCCGAGGCTCCGGTCCTCGCCTGGGACGCGGGGACCGTGCGGGCGGTCGCCTCGTTCGACTCCACCGAGGAGGACGTCGAGGCCCTGGTCACCGTGGTGGCGCGGCACCTGGGTTGACGCGCCTGGGACCTTCCGGCGTCGGGCCCGCGTCTCTAGGGTGCCGTCCATGGTGGAGCACGGCTGGCCGGAGCTGCCGGGTGCAGCCGACGGGTCCGACGTCCCGGCCGTGACGGACGTGGTCACCCGACCCGTGCCGACCGTCGGACCCGTGCCGACCGTCGGACCCGTGCCGACCGTCGGACCCGTGCCGGTCACCGGACCTCGACGCCTGTGGGCGGGTCCGCTCGACGTCGAGGGGCTCGCCGTGGCGTCCGTGCGGGAGTGTGCGCGCGCCGCCGCAGAGCTCGCGGCAGCCCGGGGCACCGACCTGGCCGTCTCCGTCGACAGCCAGGACGTCGCCGCGGCCTTCGACTCCTTCGGCCACCTGCGCCTCGACGGCCGGCCGCTCCAGGCGTGGGCGCCCCTGTCCGGATTCTTCGCCGCTGCCGACGGGTGGGTGCGCCTGCACGCCAACTACCCCCACCACCGCCGTGCCCTGCTCGACGCCCTGCACCTCGACGCCCTGCACCTCGACGGCGGCGCGGCGGACGGCGACGAGCGTCGGGACCCGGTGGCCCGCGCGGTGGCCCGCCTGCCCGCCGCGGAGGTCGAGGCGCGCGTGCGGGCCCGCGGAGGGGCCGCGGCGGCCGTGCGGAGCGAGCGTCGGTGGCGCGGCCTCGGCCACGGCGGCGGGCCGCTCGTCGCGATGACCGCCGCCGGCCCGGCCAGGGTCCTCCCCGCGACGCCACCCCCGGGGGCGCCGCTCGCCGGGGTGCGGATCCTCGACCTCACCCGGGTCATCGCCGGTCCCACGGCCACCCGGGTGCTCGGGGCCCTCGGTGCGGACGTCCTCAGGGTGGACCCGCCACACCTGCCGGAGCTGCCCGACCAGCACCTCGACACCGGCTTCGCGAAGCGCTCGGCCGTGGCCGACCTGCGCGACCACGCCACAGCGGCGCGCGTCGAGGAGCTCCTGGGCACCGCCCACGCCGTCGTCGCGGGGTACCGGCCCGGAGCCCTGGGCCGTCTCGGTCTCGACGGCGCAGCCCTGGCGCTGCGCCACCCCCGGCTCGTCGTCGTCGAGCTGTCCGCCTGGGGCCGGGGGCCGTGGGCGCACGAGCGCGGCTTCGACAGCCTCGTGCAGGCCGCCACCGGCATCGCCGAGCGGTACGGCACGACGGCGCCCGACGGGGCGTGGCGCCCCGGCGCCCTGCCCGTCCAGGCCCTCGACCACGCCACCGGCTACCCGGCGGCCGCGGCCGCCATGCGCCTGCTCGCGGCGGCCGGGTGCGGATCAGCCTCGCGCGCACGGCGGGGGAGCTCCTCGCGAGCCCGGCCCCGCCGGAGGGTCCGCCGGGCGATCCGGCGGTGACGGGGGAGCGGCGCACCGCCGTCACCTACCGTGGCACGCTCACGTACGTCCCCGTCCCCCTGCGGGTGGGGGGCCGGCTGTGGGACCACCCCCCGCCGCAGGAGTACGGCTCCGCCTCGCTGGCGTGGCTGTGAGCGCTACCAGCGGTGGTGGACCTGCGCCCGGATCCGCTCGTCGTAGAGGCGCTCGACCGCGGCGAGCAGCTCCTCGGAGAGCTCGGGCAGCTCACCCGCGGCGGCGTTGGCGCGCGCCTGCTCCGCGTTGCGCGCCCCGGGGATCACGGAGGTCACGCCCGGCTGCTGGACGATCCACCGCAGCGCCACCTGCGCCGGGGTGGCGCCCGCCGGCCCGAGCTCGGCGGCGAGGGCGCTGAACTCCCTCGCGGCGTCCACGCCCGTGTCGTAGTCGACCCCCGAGAAGGTCTCCCCGACGTCGAAGCTCTCGCCGTGACGGTTGTAGGTGCGGTGGTCGCGCGGGGCGAAGACCGTGTCGTGGGTGTAGCGCCCGGACAGCAGCCCCGAGGCCAGCGGCACCCGCGCGATGATCCCCACGCCCTTCTCCGCGGCGGTGGGCAGCACCTGCTCGAGGGGCTTGCGGCGGAAGGCGTTGAGGATGATCTGCACGCTCGCCAGGCCCGGGTGCTCCATGGCGGCGAGGGCCTCGTCGCAGGTCTCGACGCTGACGCCGTAGGCCGCGATCCGGCCCTCGTCCACGAGGGTCTCGAGCGCCTCGAAGACGGCGTCGTCACCGTGGACCACGGTGGGCGGGCAGTGCAGCTGGACCAGGTCGAGCCGCTCGACCCCGAGGTTCTGCCGGGACCGGTCGGTCCAGGCCCGGAACGCCTCGAGGTGGTAGTTCTCGGGCACCTGCTCGACCCGCCGGCCCATCTTCGTCGCGACGGTGACCGCCGGCCCGGCGTGCGCGCGCAGGAAGGCACCGATGATCGACTCGCTGCGCCCGTCGCCGTAGACGTCGGCGGTGTCGAAGAACGTCACCCCGGCGTCGACGGCCGCCTCGAGCACACCGCGCGCCTGGGACTCGTCCACCTCACCCCAGTCCGCGCCCAGCTGCCATGTCCCCAGGCCCACCACCGAGACCTCGCGCCCCGTCGCGCCCAGCACCCGTTCCTCCATGTCCGCTTCCCCTCTCGTCGTTGTCCGGCGTCCATCCTGCCCCCGATCACCGCCCCGTGCGTGCCGGGCCGCGGCGGAGCGGGTGCCGGAGGGGCCCCGGCCGGGGCGGGTAGCGCTCGCCCGGGAGCGGCGGGCGGGACCCCGGTCCCGGGGCGGCGCGGCGAGGCGCCGGTAGTGTGCCGGAACGTCCGGTTCGACCCAACGGCGGAGGAGTAACCGTGATCCGACTCGCCATCGTCTCGGCGTCCACGAGCCCCAACCGCACGGGCAGCCCCATCGCCGCGTGGGTCGCGGAGCGGGCCCGGCACTGCCGCGCCTTCGACGTGGACGAGATCGACCTCCAGCAGGTCGCCCTGCCCCTGTTCGACGAGCCGTTCCTGCCCCGCTACCGGCGCTACATGCACCCGCACACCCTGCGCTGGTCGGAGCGGGTCGAGAGCCAGGACGCCTTCGTCTTCGTCATGCCCGAGTACAACCGCGGGTACCCGGCCCTGCTGAAGAACGCCCTCGACTTCCTCGTGCAGGAGTGGGCGTTCAAGCCCGCCGGCATCGTCTCGTACGGGTCGGGGATGACCGCCGGTATCCGGGGCGCCGAGGCGCTGCGCGGTGTCCTCAGCGCCCTGCAGATGCATCCGGTGCGGGAGACGGTGATGGTGCCGTGCGTGGAGGCGCACCTCCACGGTGGTGTGTTCGCACCGACCCCTGGCATGGTGGAGGGCGCCGAGCTGATGCTCGAGTCGATCGTGCGGGCCGACGCGGCGATGAACCTGCTGCGCACCACGACCGAGGAGGTGGGCGGGCAGCAGGGCGACGACCCCGAGCTCGCCGACCGCGGTGAGGGCGGCTACTCCCCGCGACCGGCGCGGGACGAGCGGGAGGCGTGGCGGCGCTCCGCGATGGGCCCCGGCGGCGCTCGCGGCTGAGCGGGGCGGCACGGCGGCACCCGGCGCGCGCAGACGACGCCCAGTGTGGCCTGTGTGACAGATGTGACGGGTGGGGTGGACCGACGGTCTCTCAAGACGGCCAGATCGGCGCAGACACGCGGAAAAGTGGCGTGTGCGGACGACATCGGCGCCCGGCTGTGCGTAGTGTCGGGCGCAGCGGCACCCGATACGGGTGCCCGTTCCGAACGATGAGAGGGTTTCTATGTCCGTCAACCGCACCGAGCTCGTCGCCGCCGTCGCCGAGCGCGCCTCGCTCTCCAAGACCCAGGCCGACGCCGCCCTGTCCGCGCTGCAGGACGTCCTCGTGGACTCCCTCGGCAAGGGCGAGGCCGTCAAGGTCACCGGTCTGCTGAGCGTGGAGCGCGTCGAGCGCGCCGCCCGCACCGGTCGCAACCCCCGCACCGGCGAGGAGATCCAGATCCCCGCCGGCTACGGCGTCAAGATCTCCGCCGGCTCGGCCCTGAAGAAGGCCGTTGCCAAGTGACCCTGCGCTGACGCGCGAGGGACGGGCAGGACCACACCGGTCCTGCCCGTCTCGTCTTCACCGGCGCGGCGGCGACGCCCCGCGTCCCCGGCGCCCCGCGCCCCGAGCACCAGGAGAGTGACGTGGAAGTCGTCATCCAGCCCGACGCGGCGGCCATCGCCCGGCTCGTGGCCGACGAGGTCCAGAGCCTCCTCGCGGCCCGCCCCGACGCGGTGCTCGGCCTGGCCACGGGTTCGAGCCCGCTGGCCGTGTACGACGAGCTCGTCCGCCGGTACGAGGCGGGCGTCCTGAGCCTCGCCCGGGTGCGGGCCTTCATGCTCGACGAGTACGTCGGGCTGCCGGACGACCACCCGGAGCGGTACCGGAACGTCATCGAGCGCGAGTTCGCCGGGCGGGTCGACCTTCCTGCCGGCGCGGTCCAGGGGCCCGACGGCAACGCCGAGGACCTGCCCGCCGCGTGCGCCGCCTACGAGGCGGCCATCGCCGCCGCGGGCGGGGTCGACCTCCAGCTCCTCGGCATCGGCAGCGACGGCCACATCGCCTTCAACGAGCCGGGTTCCTCCCTCGCCTCGCGCACCCGGATCAAGACCCTGACCTCCCAGACCCGGCGGGACAACGCCCGCTTCTTCGACGGCGACGTCGAGGCCGTCCCGCGGCACTGCCTCACGCAGGGTCTGGCGACGATCATGTCCGCCCGACACCTCGTCCTCGTCGCCACCGGCGCCGGCAAGGCCGAGGCCGTGCACCACCTGGTCGAGGGTCCCGTCAGCGCGATGTGGCCGGCCACGATCATGCAGCACCACCCGCGAGCCACCGTGCTCGTCGACGACGCCGCGGCGTCGCGCCTGCAGCTGGCCGGCTACTACCGCGAGGTCTTCGCCGGCAAGCCCTCCTGGCAGGGACTCTGACGCCGTCGGGACCTGGGTCCCTTGCGACGTCGACACCCGGGTGTGGCACCCGGGTGGGCCACCCGCGGCGGTGCTTAGACTGGGTGCCATGAGCTCCACCCCCGACCGGCCCACCGGTCCGCAGCAGCCGGCACCCCCCTCCAGCGCCCCCGCGAGCGGCACGAGCGTGCTCGAGCGCGAGGAGGTGCGCGAGCAGGTCTCACCCGGGGACGACGAGCGCTACGCCCACTACGTCCGCAAGGACAAGATCACCGCCGCGGCCGTCACCGGCCAGCCGGTGGTGGCCCTGTGCGGGAAGGTCTGGACGCCGGGACGCGATCCGAACAAGTACCCGGTGTGCCCCACCTGCAAGGCGATCTTCGAGGGCATGAACCCCGGCGGCGACGAGGGCGGCAAGGGTCGCGGCTGGCCCTTCGGGCGCGGCCGCAAGGACGGCGCCTCCTCGGGAAGCGGGGAGTGAGCGCCGAGCACCTGCGCCGCTCGACGCCGAGCCACCCCGCCGGACCGACCGCCGTCTCCACGGCGGCGGCCGAGAGCCTCTCGCCCGCCTACCCTGCGCGGGCAGCCTGGGGCACGGCCTCGCGCCTGCGCGCCTGGCAGGCGGACGCCCTGGCCCAGTACCTCGAGCGTCAGCCGCGGGACTTCCTCGCCGTCGCCACGCCCGGGGCCGGCAAGACGACGTTCGCCCTGCGGATCGCCACCGAGCTCATCGCGGCCGGGACCGTGCGGCGGGTGACCGTCGTCTGCCCCACCGAGCACCTCAAGACGCAGTGGGCCGACGCGGCGGCCCGGGTCGGCGTGCACCTCGATCCCGCGTTCACCAACGCCCAGGGCCGCCACGGCGCCTCCTTCGACGGCGTGGCCCTGACCTACGCCCAGGTGGCCGCCAACCCCGCGCTGCACCGGGCCCGCACCACCGCCGAGCCGACGCTGGTCATCCTCGACGAGGTCCACCACGGCGGCGACGCGCTGAGCTGGGGCGACGCCGCCCTCGAGGCGTTCGAGCCGGCCCGGCGGCGCCTGGCGCTGACAGGGACCCCGTTCCGCTCCGACACCGCGGCGATCCCGTTCGTGGAGTACGCGCGCGGCGCCGACGGCATCCGCCGCTCCCGGCCGGACTACTCCTACGGCTACGGCGACGCGCTCCGCGACGGCGTCGTGCGGCCGGTGATCTTCCTGTCCTACTCGGGGCAGATGCGCTGGCGGACCAAAGCGGGCGACGAGGTCTCGGCCACCCTGGGGGAGCCGCTGACCAAGGACTTCACCGCCCAGGCGTGGCGCACGGCGCTGGACCCGGCGGGGGAGTGGGTCCCCGCGGTGCTCGCGGCGGCGGACCAGCGGCTGAGCGAGGTCCGCCGGCAGGTGCCCGACGCGGGCGGACTCGTCATCGCCACCGACCAGACCAAGGCGCGCGCCTACGCGCGGATGCTCGAGCAGATCACGGGCGAGCCCGCGGTGACCGTCCTGTCCGACGACGACGGGGCCTCGGCCCGCATCGACGCCTTCTCCGAGGGTGAGCAGCGGTGGATGGTCGCCGTGCGGATGGTCTCCGAGGGGGTGGACGTCCCGCGCCTGGCGGTGGGGGTCTACGCCACCGCCACCTCGACGCCGCTCTTCTTCGCCCAGGCCGTGGGCCGGTTCGTCCGCGCCCGGCGCCGGGGCGAGACGGCGTCGGTGTTCGTGCCCTCGGTCCCGCACCTGCTCGGCCTGGCCGGCGAGCTCGAGGTCGAGCGGGACCACGCCCTGGACCGGGTGCTCACCGCCGAGGAGAAGGGCACGTTCTACAACCCCGAGGACGCGCTCGTCGCCCGGGCGAACCAGGCCGAGCAGGCGTCGGACTCCCTCATGCTCCCCGGCTTCGAGGCCCTCGGCTCGCAGGCGTCCTTCGACAAGGTGCTCTTCGACGGCGGGGAGTTCGGCACCGGCGCCGAGGTCGGTTCGGTCGAGGAGCAGGAGTACCTGGGGATCCCCGGCCTGCTCGAGCCCGAGCAGGTGACCACGCTGCTGCGCGCCCGCCAGGCCGAGCAGGTCCGGGCGCAGCAGCGTCAGTCGGCCGCCGAGTCCACCCGTCGGCACAACGCCGGGGCCGACGACCACCGCCGCCGGGCCGCCGCGCGCAAGGAGCTCTCCGGCCTCGTCTCGGCGTGGTCGCGGCGGTCGGGCACCCCGCACGGCGTCGTCCACACCGAGCTGCGAAACAAGTGCGGCGGGCCCGAGGTGGCCCTCGCCCGCACCGAGGAGATCGAGGCTCGGATCGCCCTCCTGCGGAAGTGGTTCGTCGGCCGGAGCTGACGTCCCGCCGCGCTGACGTGCGGTCTCGGGATGCGGGGCCGACCCGGCGGTGCCACGCTGTGACCATCGAAGGTGCACGGCTCGTCCCCGAACCCCGGGGGCGGGAGTCGTTCACAGAAACGGGAGGAACCCCATGTCCCTCTGGCTCATTCTCATCATCGTCGGCGTCGTCATGCTCATCCTGGGTGTCGCCGTGGAGGCCGCCCAGATCCTCATCTGGATCGGCATCGCGATCGTCGTGGTCTCGCTGATCATGTCGCTGATCTCGCGCGGCAAGTCGCGCGTCTGAGCCGGTCCGGGCCCCAGCGCCCGGTCCCGCAGGAGGCCGCCCCCCACTGGGGGGCGGCCTCCTGCCATCTCCGGCGGAGCCATCGGGCGCGGGTCTCGTCTCCGGCGGAGCCATCGGGCGCGGGTCGCGTGCCGCAGCCGACCGGTCGGCGCCGGTTCGCCGCCCCGGGCCGTGCGGACCTCAGCGTCGGGCAGCGAGTGCACCCGAGGTACTCCCGATCGCAGCGATCCGAGCCGCGTGCGTGGCCGTCGCCGACAGCCGAGCGGGGAGGATGCGGCGGGTCGGGTCACTTCCGACGGCTGACAGCCGCCGGATCGTCCCCGGTGAACCAGCGAGGGCGCCCGGTGACCGGTGAGCTGCGGTCTGGTGAACCCGCGCGGGGCGGTGAGTGACCGGCGAGTCGGCGATCCGAGCGGGCGGCGAGCCGCGATCCAGCGAGCCGGACCCGGCAGCCCGAGGACTGCCGCGCGGCGCGGTCTCAGCGGGCGCGGCGCTCGTCGTCGCGCGGGTCGAGGTCCACGTGCCGGGTGGGGATGGCCGGCTCGCCCTCGCTGAGGCGCCAGGCCTGGTACGGCAGCTCGGCCCGGGAGTCGAGGTGACGCTGGGCGGCGGCCTCCAGGGCGCCGGGACCACGGTGCTCCTCGACGATCTCGCCGCCGACCACCAGCGGTACCTGCAGCGCCCGGGCCCCCGCACGCTCGATCTCCGTCCGCGCCCGGGCCACGTCGGAGGTGGCGACCACGAGCTCCTCGACGGCCCGGCCGGCCTCGTCCAGCACCCGGCCGGCCACCTTGTGCCCGCCCATCGAGGACTTCGAGGCCGACGCCTTGGCGACCTCCTCCATCCGGCCGTCGGCGTCCTCCCGGGCGACGATCTTGTACACGAGCTCGGCCGTCGGGTGGCCGGAGCCGGTGACCAGCTTGGTGCCCACACCGTAGGAGTCCACCGGTGCGGCACCGAGGGCGGCGATGGCGTGCTCGTCCAGGTCGGAGGTCACCGTGATCCTCGTCGAGGTCGCCCCGAGCGCGTCGAGCTGCTCGCGGACGGTGAAGGCCTGCGCCACCAGGTCCCCGGAGTCCAGGCGCACCGCGCCGAGCTCACCGCCGCCCGCCCGCGCCGCCGCCACCGCCCGCTCGACGCCGCGCGGGACGTCGTAGGTGTCCACGAGCAGGGTCGTGCCCGGGCCGAGGGCCGCCACCTGCGCGGCGAAGGCCGCCTCCTCGTCGTCGTGGAGGAGGGTGAAGGAGTGAGCGGCCGTCCCGATGGTGCGGATGCCGTAGGAGCGGCCCGCCTCGAGGACCGACGTGCCCGCGAACCCGCCCACGACGGCGGCGCGCGCGGCGGCCACCGCGGCGGCCTCGTGCGTGCGCCGCGCACCCATCTCCAGGCAGGGTCGCCCGTGCGCCGCCACCGTCATCCGGGAGGCGGCCGCCGCGACGGCGCAGTCGTGGTTGAGGATGGACAGGATCACCGTCTCGAGCACGACGGCGTCGGCGAACGTGCCCTCGACCGTCAGCACCGGTGACCCGGGGAAGAAGACCTCACCCTCGGCGTAGCCGGTGATGTCCCCGCCGAAGCGGTAGCCCGCCAGCCGGTCGAGGGTCTCCTCGCTCACGACGCCCGCGGCCGCGAGGTAGTCGATCTCGGCCGGGCCGAACCGGAACGCCTCGACCGCGTCGAGGATGCGGGCGGTCCCGGCGACGACGCCGTACCGGCGTCCCGCCGGCAGCCGTCGGGCGAAGACCTCGAAGACGCTGTGCCGCTCGGCGGTCCCCGAGCGCACCGCTCCCTCGATCATGGTCAGCTCGTACATGTCCGTGAGCAGCGCCGTGCTCGCCGTGGTCCTCATGGCCACACGGTAGTGGCCCGCCGGTCTGCCTAGAGTGGGGGTGTGAGCCCACCCCCCGCCGTCCCGGCCCTCGCCCTGCCCGTGGAGCAGCGTGCCGAGGAGACGGCCGAGGCCGAGGAGGTCGAGGCCGACCAGCCCTGGCGGACCATCGTCTGGGACGACCCGGTCAACCTCATGAGCTACGTGACGTACGTCTTCCGCACCTACTTCGGCTACGACGAGCCCCGCGCGCACCGGCTGATGATGGAGGTCCACACCCAGGGCCGGGCGGTGGTCTCCACCGGCCACCGCGAGCAGATGGAGGTCGACGTGCAGGCCATGCACTCCTACGGGCTGTGGGCGACCCTGGACCAGGAGGCCTAGTGCACGCCTTCGTCCCCGTGCCCGGTGGGCACGCCTCGAGGCTCGCCGAGACCGAGCGCACGGTCCTGGCCCGCCTCGTGGCCGACACCGCCGAGCTCCTCGGCACCCGCCTGGCAGAGACCGGCTCGGGTGCCGGGACGTCCACCGGCGCGGGCGAGCTGCCCGCCGCGGGCGGCACGCGCCTCACCCCCGACGACGCCGTCCTCGCCGCCCTGGACTTCACCCCGGCCGGGCACCTGGCCCCCGACGCCCCCGCCGACCCGGCCCTCGCCCGGCTGCTGCCGCCGATGAGCCACGACGACCCCGAGCTCGCCGCGGAGCTGCGTGCCCTGACCGAGGGCGGCCTGCGCTCGGCCAAGGTCTCCCGGCTCGAGACGGTCTGGCGCGAGCTGCGCGGGCCCGCCCGGCCCGGCGGCGCCGCCGTCGTGCGCACGGGGCAGGAGGGGGCGTGGCTGGCCGCCCTGACCGACGTGCGTCTCGTGCTGGCCTCGCGCCTGGGGATCGAGGACGACGACGACGCCGAGGAGGTCTACGACCGTGCCCGGTCCGCGCGCTCGGGCGGCGACGACGGTGACGACGGTCACGACCCGGTGACGGACGCCCTGGCCACGATGTACGCGGCCCTGACGTGGTGGCAGGAGTCACTGCTCGAGTCCATGGAGCGGGCCCGGCGCGCGAAGTAGGCTCGCCCACCATGGACGACGCACCCATCGGCATCTTCGACTCCGGGGTGGGCGGACTGACCGTCGCCCGCGCGGTGCTCGACCAGCTGCCGGGGGAGTCCGTCGTCTACATCGGCGACACCGCCAACACCCCGTACGGCCCCAAGCCCATCGCCCAGGTCCGGGCGCTCGCCCTGGACGTCATGGACCGCCTGGTCGTCTCGGGCGTGAAGATGCTCGTCATCGCGTGCAACTCCGCCTCGGCGGCCGTCCTGCGCGACGCGCGGGAGCGCTACACCGTCGACGCCGGCGTGCCGGTGGTCGAGGTCATCCAGCCCGCGGTGCGCCGCGCCGTCGCTGCCACCCGCAGCGGGCGCGTGGGGGTGATCGGCACGCAAGCGACCATCGACTCCGGCGCCTACCGCGACGCCTTCGCCGCCGCGCCGCACCTGGACCTGACGATGGCCGCGGCCCCACGGTTCGTGGAGTTCGTCGAGCGCGGCATCACCTCCGGCCCGGAGGTCCTCGCCGCCGCCGAGGAGTACCTCGCGCCCGTGCGCGCCGCCGGGGTGGACACCCTCGTCCTGGGCTGCACCCACTACCCGCTGCTCACCGGCGTCATCTCCTACGTCATGGGGGAGGACGTCACGCTCGTCTCCTCGGCCGAGGAGACCGCCAAGGACGTCTACCGCACCCTCGTCGCGCACGACCTCGAGCGCGACCCCGCGTCCGGCCCACCCGAGCACCGGTTCCTCGCGACCGGCGACACAGGCTCCTTCCAGCGTCTCGCCCGGCGCTTCCTCGGCCCGGAGGTCGTGGCGGTCGAGGGCGCCGCCGAGCTGGAGGGTGCCCGGTGAGGCTGACGGTCATCGGCAGCTCGGGCTCGATGTCCGGACCGGCCTCCCCGGCGTCGTGCTACCTCGTCCAGGCGGACGGCCCCGGGCCCGACGGCGCCGCCCGCACCTGGTCCGTGGTCCTCGACCTCGGCCCCGGCGCGATGGGGGCGCTCCTCAACCACGTCGACCCCGCCGAGGTCGACCTCGTGGCGATCACCCACCTGCACGCCGACCACATGGTCGACCTCATCGGCATGCAGGTCTACCGCCGCTGGCACCCCGACGGCGTCCTGGCCCCGGTGCCCGTCCTGGCCCCCTCGGGCGCCCTCGAGCGGGTCCGCGGCGTCGGCGGGGACCCCGAGAGCGAGACCTACGCCGGGGAGTTCCGCTTCCTCGAGCACGACCCCGCCACGCCGCTGCGCGTGGGGCCGTTGCGGGTGGAGTCCTTCCCGGTCGAGCACCCCGTCCCCGCCTACGGCATCCGGGTGACCGGTCCGGGCAGCGTCCCGGACGGTCCCGCGGAGGTCTCCGTCGCCTACACCGGTGACACCGACTCGTGCCGAGGGGTGGTCGAGCTGGCCACGGGCGTGGACCTGCTGCTGTCCGAGGCCGCGTTCCAGGAGGGCCGGGACACCGTCCGCGGGGTCCACATGACCGGCTGCCGGGCGGGCGCCGCGGCCACCGCGGGGGGCGCCCGCCGCCTGGTCCTGACCCACCTCCAGCCCTGGACCGACCCCGCCGTCGTGCGGGCCGAGGCCGAGGCCACCTTCGCCGGCCCGGTCGAGGTGGCCGTGCCCGGGGCGACCTGGGAGCTCTGACCCCCGGCTCCCCCGGCGCGGTGCCGAGCCGCTCCCGCCGCTGTCTCAAGGAATGGTCATGTCGGGGTGAGGGAAACCTCACGCTCCGGTCACGGCGCGGCACCGGCGGCCCTCGGTAGCCTTCAGGACCATGAACCCACGCAGCGACGAGCACTCCCGCGGGGCGGCCCGCCACGAGGTGCCCGAGGTCATGCGCGACGACGTCCGGCTCCTGGGCGGGATGCTCGGCCGGGTACTGACCGAGTACGGCTCGCCCGGCCTCTACGAGGACGTCGAGCGCCTGCGCGAGCTCGCGATCGGCGCGGTCGAGCAGCCCGGCGCCGACCTCGCCGCCGCCGAGGAGCTCGTGGCCTCCTTCGCGCCCGGCCGGGCCGAGGAGGTGGCCCGGGCCTTCACCTGCTACTTCCACCTGAGCAACCTCGCCGAGGAGCAGCACCGCGTCCGGACGCTGCGGGCGCGCGACGGCGAGGTGCCGCTCGCCGAGCAGCGCCCCTCCGATTCCGTCGCCGCCGCCTACGCCCACCTCGCCGGCGAGGTCGGCGAGGACGAGGCCCGGCGTCGGCTGGCGGCACTCCGGTTCCACCCGGTCCTCACCGCCCACCCCACCGAGGCCCGCCGCAACGCCGTCGCGAGCAGCGTGCGGCGCCTGGGCGAGCTCCTCGACGAGCGCGACGACCCACGCCTGGGGCCCGGTGCGCGCGACGAGAACGAGCGGCGCATGCTCGCCGAGGTCGACAACCTCTGGCGCACCGCCCAGCTGCGCCCGGCCAACCCGTCCCCGCTGGACGAGGTGCGCACCTCCCTCGCCGTCTTCGACAGCTCCCTCTTCGACGTCTTCCCGGCCGTCTACCGGCGCCTGGACGACTGGCTCCTCGGCTCGGGCCGCGGCGCGGCCGAGCCCCTCGCCCCGGCGTTCGTCCGCCTGGGCACGTGGATCGGCGGCGACCGGGACGGCAACCCCAACGTCACCGCGGCGATCACGCGCCAGGCCGCCGCGCAGTCGGCGGACCGGATCCTCACCGCCCTGGAGCAGGTGACCCGTCGGGTGGGCCTCGGCCTGACCCTGGACGACCGGTTCGCCCGGCCCAGCGCCGAGCTCGGCGCGCTCTGGCAGCGTCAGCGCCAGCTCTCCCCGGAGGTCACCCGCCAGGCCGCGGAGAACTCCCCGGGCGAGACCCACCGCCAGGTCCTCCTGGTGGTCGCCGAGCGGATCGCCGCCACCCGCCGGCGCGACGCCGACCTCGCCTACGCCCGGCCCGAGGAGCTCCTGGCCGACCTCGCCGTCGTCCAGTCCTCCCTGGTCGCCACCGGCGCGGCCCGCGCCGCGTACGGCGAGCTGCAGACCCTCGTGTGGCAGGTGCGGACCTTCGGCTTCCACCTCGCCGAGCTCGAGGTGCGCCAGCACTCCAAGGTCCACGCCCAGACCCTCGCGTGGCTCGCGGACCCGGCTGCCGTGCCCGCACCGGCGGTCCCGCCGGAGGAGGTGCTCGACACCTTCCGGTCCATCGCGGCGGTCCAGGCCCGCCACGGCGTCGAGGCGTGCCGGCGCTACATCGTCTCCTTCACCCAGTCCGCGCAGAACCTCGCCGACGTCTACGCCCTCGCCGAGGCCGCGATGGGCTCCGCCGAGGCCGCACCCGTCCTCGACGTCATCCCGCTCTTCGAGACCTTCGACGACCTGCGGGCCGCGCCCGACGTCCTCGAGGAGATGCTCGCCATCCCCGCCGTGCAGCGGCGGCTCGAGGCCACCGGGCGGCGGATCGAGGTCATGCTGGGGTACTCCGACTCCGCCAAGGACGTCGGACCGGTCTCGGCCACGCTGGCCCTGTACGAGGCGCAGCAGCGCATCGCCGACTGGGCCCGCACGCACGACATCACCCTCACCCAGTTCCACGGCCGCGGCGGCGCCCTCGGGCGCGGCGGCGGCCCCGCCAACCGGGCCGTCCTGGCGCAGCCGCCCCACTCGGTGGATTTGCGGTTCAAGGTCACCGAGCAGGGCGAGGTCATCCAGGCGCGCTACGGCAACCGTGAGATCGCGGTGCGGCACATCGAGCAGGTCGCCGCCGCGACGCTCATGGCGTCGGCGCCCTCGACCGAGCGGCGCAACGCCGAGGCCGCCGGCCGCTACGCCGAGCTGGCCGGGCGCCTCGACGAGGTCTCCCGCGCCCGGTTCTACGACCTCATCCACGCCGAGGGGTTCGCGCCCTGGTTCGCCGAGGTCACCCCCATGGAGGAGGTCGGGCTGCTCGCCATCGGCTCGCGCCCCGCCCGCCGTGGCCTGAGCGTGGAGTCCCTGGAGGACCTGCGCGCCATCCCGTGGAACTTCGCCTGGACCCAGGCGCGGATCAACCTCACCGGCTGGTTCGGGCTGGGCACCGCCCTGGACGCCGTCGGCGACCTGGACCTCCTGCGCCGGGCGTACGCCGAGTGGCCCCTCCTCGCCACGATGATCGACAACGTCGAGATGTCCCTGGCCAAGACCGACCACCGCATCGCCAGGCGCTACCTCGAGCTCGGGGACCGGGACGACCTCGCCCAGATGGTCATGACCGAGCTGGACCTCACGACGTCGTGGGTGCTGGCCGTCACCGGGCACACCCGCCTGCTCGAGGGCCACCGGGTGCTCGGCCGCGCCGTCCAGCTGCGCAACCCCTACGTCGACGCCCTCTCACTCCTGCAGCTCAGGGCCCTGCGGGCGCTGCGGGACGGCTCGGCCGAGCTGAGCGAGGACGAGACCGCCGACCAGCGGCGCCTGCTGCTGCTCACCCTCAAGGGTGTCGCCGCCGGACTGCAGAACACGGGCTGACCCCCGGCCGGGCCCGCGCCCGGGGCGCCCGCCGGGCGCCCCGGGGTCGAGGCGCCGTCCGGACGCCCCGGCCCGCACCGGTAACCTCGGGGGCATGACGACGTCCCCCAGCACCGCCCTGCGCGCCGACGGCCGCGCCCCCGACGAGCTGCGCGAGGTCCGCCTCACGCGGGGCTGGCTCGACGAGGCCGAGGGCAGCGTCCTGGTGGAGTTCGGCCGCACCCGCGTGCTGTGCGTGGCCTCCTTCACCGAGGGTGTGCCGCGGTGGCGGCAGGGCTCGGGCCTGGGCTGGGTCACGGCGGAGTACGCCATGCTGCCCCGGGCCACCTCCACCCGCAGCCAGCGGGAGTCGGTCAAGGGCAGGATCGGGGGGCGCACCCACGAGATCTCCCGGCTCATCGGCCGCTCGCTGCGCGCCGTCGTCGACCTCTCCGCCCTCGGCGAGAACTCGGTGGTGCTGGACTGCGACGTCCTCCAGGCCGACGGCGGCACCCGCACCGCCGCCGTCACCGGCGCGTACGTCGCGCTCGCCGACGCCATCGCGTGGGGCACCCGGGAGGGGCACGTCCGTCCGCGGGCGGGCGCGCCGGTCCTGACCGACTCCGTGGCCGCGGTCTCCGTCGGGATCGTCGACGGCCTGCCGGTGCTCGACCTGCCCTACGTGGAGGACGTGCGCGCGGAGACCGACATGAACGTCGTCGTCACCGGCTCCGGCGACTTCGTCGAGGTCCAGGGCACCGCCGAGGGCGTGCCCTTCAGGCGTGCCGAGCTCGACACCCTGCTCGACCTGGCCGTCGCGGGGACGGCCCGGCTGCGCGACCTCCAGGCCGAGGCGCTGGAGCGGCCCCTCGAGCGTCGCGCGTGAGCGGTCCGCGCCTGGTCCTGGCCACGCACAACCCGCACAAGGTCGGCGAGCTCCGGGAGATCCTGCGGCCGCTGCTGCCCGGTCTGGACGAGGACGACGTGGTCGGCGCCGCCGACGTGGGCACCGACCCGCCCGTCGAGGACGGCGTCACGTTCGCCGAGAACGCGCTGCTCAAGGCCCGGGCGCTCGCCGCCGCCACGGGCCTGCCCGCGGTCGCGGACGACTCGGGCCTGTGCGTGGACGTCCTCGGCGGGGCGCCGGGGGTCTTCTCGGCCCGGTGGGCGGGCCGGCACGGCGACGACCGCGCGAACCTCGAGCTGCTCCTGGCCCAGCTCGCCGACGTGCCCGAGCCGCACCGCGGGGCGCACTTCGCGTGCGCGGCCGCGCTCGTCACACCCGGCGGCCTGGAGGTGGTCGAGGAGGGCACGATGCCCGGCACGCTGCTCACCGCGCCCCGCGGCACCGGCGGGTTCGGCTACGACCCGATCCTGCGCCCGGCGGGGGAGGACCGGTCCTCGGCCGAGCTGAGCCCGGCCGAGAAGAACGCCATCAGTCACCGCGGCAAGGCCTTCCGGGCCCTGGCGCCCCACCTCGTGCCGCTGCTGGGCTGAGCGCACGACGCCGGACGGCGGCCCCGGCCGCGCGATCAGAGGTAGCGCGCGCGGCGCTCCCGCCGCCGCTCGACGACCTCGGGGACCACGCGCCAGCCGACGAGCAGGAGCCCCAGGACGCCGAGGGTCACCCACGGGAACGCGCCGGACATGCCGCCGCCCGAGACGGCGCGCAGCGCCAGGCCGATGCCGGCGGTGAACACCCAGATCATCACCCCGGAGGGCCAGATGAGCAGCGGCAGCGCGCGCACGGCGGGGACGAACCACGCCACGGCCAGGCCCACGAGGAACGGCCACACGATGCCGAGGTACCCGTCCGAGCCGTGGCTGAGCATGCCCACGAGCGCGAAGAGCAGGACCGCGGCGGCGTCGATCCCGAACCACCACGCGGGGTGGACCTGGTCCGGGACCACCGGCTCCGGTGCGGTGTCCATCAGCGCAACCTCCCCAGATGGGCGAGCGCCTGCCGCAGCAGGGTCGCATGCCCCTCGATCATGTCACCGAGGATCTCCGGCGTCTGCGCCTCGGCGGCGGTGAGCCACGTCAGCTCCAGCGTGTCGTGGCTCGGCCGGCAGTCGCCGGCGACCGGGACCACGTAGGCGAGGGAGACGGCGTGCTGGCGCGGGTCGTGGAACGGGCTCCCGGGCGTCGGGAAGTACTCCCCGACCGCGAACGGGTGGAGGGAGAGCGGCAGCCGCGGCAGCGCCATCGGCCCGAGGTCCTTCTCGAGGTGACGCTCCAGCGCCTCCCGGATGGTCTCGTGCAGGAGCACCCGGCCGGAGACCAGGGCCCGGGAGATCGTCCCCTCGTCTGTCGCCCGCAGGAGCAGCCCGACCGCCTCGAGGTCCCCGTGCGCGTCGACCCGCGCCGGGATCGCGTCGACGTAGAGGATCGGCACCTTCCGGCGCACCAGGTCCAGGTCCTCGGGGGAGAGCCACGGGCCCATGTCCCCGCTCGCGATGTCACTCATCCCACGTTTGTATCGTGCCCGGCGCCCGCGCGCGACGCCGCCTCGCCGTTCACCGCCCCGAACACGAGCGTTCCGGCCAGCCGCAGCGTCAGCACCGGCCGGCGGTGGGCGAGGTGACCCAGCGGCCCCGCCGGGGCGAAGTCCCACGCCGAGCGCAGTCCGCCCACCCGGGCCGAGAGCAGGTGGGCGGCTCGGTGGTCCGCCCCGTCGAGGTGCTGCGCCGTGGCGAAGGTCAGGCGGACCCGGCCGGGCAGCCACCGCCGGGTCCGGGGCCTCGTCCGGGTCCGGACCCGGACGACCGCGCTCCCGGGCCCGTTCTCGGCGGCGGCCCCCGCGGGCCCGATCGCAGCGTCCGGCACCGCAGGCGCCCCGCGGCTGAACACGGCGAGCTCCTTGGGGATGCCCCACAGGGCGCGGGCGCCGTCGCGGGAGGCCGGCGAGTCCACCCAGATCTGGGTGACCGTGACCACGGGGCGCAGCCCGCAGCGGCCGAGGACGGCGACCACGAGCTCGTCGTAGGTCAGGTCGCCGGGAGGTCCGTACCGGACCAGCGCGACGCCGGTGAGGAGCCTCCCAGCGAGGGCCACCGGTCGGCAGCCGGCCGGGGTCACCGGGCGGGCGGCCGGGGGCACCGTCGCCCGCGGGACGGCGAGGAGCGAGAGCGCCGCGGTCGCGGTGAGCGACCACGGCGCCGCCGGCCATTCACCCATCTGAACTCCTCGACCGAGGGTCGTCCGTGCGCGAGAGGGGACTCGAACCCCTACGCCCGAAGGCACCAGGACCTAAACCTGGCGCGGCTGCCAGTTACGCCACTCGCGCTCGGCGGACAGCCTACGCGGGCGGGACGCTCAGCCGACGCCGAGCTCCTTGCGCAGCCGCGCGACGTGGCCGGTGGCCTTGACGTTGTACTGGGCGAGGGCGACCGTCCCGTCCGGGCCGACCACGACGGTCGACCGGATGACGCCCACCGACGTGCGCCCGTAGCTCGACTTCTCGCCCCAGGCGCCGTAGGCCTCGAGCACCTCGTGGTCGGGGTCGGACGCCAGCGGGAAGGGCAGCGACTCCGCCTCGGCGAACCGGGCCAGCTTGGCGACGCCGTCGGGGGAGATCCCCACCACCGCGTAGCCGGCGGACCGCAGCGCGGCGAGGGAGTCCCGGAAGTCGCAGGCCTCCTTGGTGCAGCCCGGGGTCGCCGCGGCCGGGTAGAAGTAGACGACGACGCCGCGCTCGGCGCCGGCACGGAGCTCTGCCAGGGCGACCTCGCCGCCGTCGGCCGTGGGGAGGCGGAAGTCCGGGGCGGTGTCGCCGGGGGCGAGACGGGGCATGGTGTGGCTCCTTGTGCGGGTGGGGTGAGGGCCGGGTGGGGTCAGCGGTCGAGGCCGAGATCGGCGCGCAGCGCCGCGACGTGGCCGTGCGGGTCGACGTCGTACTGCGCCAGCCGCAGCGTTCCGTCGGGCTCGACCACGAAGGTCGAGCGGTGCACCACCTCGCGGGTGACGCCGTTGCGGGTCACGGGTCCCCAGGTGCCGTAGGCCTCGGCGACGGCGTGGTCCCGGTCGGAGGCGAGGGGAAAGGTCAGCTGTTCCGCCGCGGCGAAGGACTCCAGGTCCTCGAGCGGGTCGGCCGAGAGTCCGACGACGGAGTAGCCGCCACCGCGCAGGGCGGCGAGGTTGTCGCGGAAGTCGCACGCCTCGGTGGTGCAGCCGGGCGTGGCGGCCCGGGGGTAGAAGTAGACGACCACGCCGCGTTCGCTGCTCCGGCGGAGCTCGGCGAGGGAGACCTGACCGCCACCGGCGGCGGGCAGGGTGAAGTCGGGCGCGGTCGTTCCGGGTTCGAGACGGCTCATGCGCTCATCCTGTCATCGCCCGGCCGGGTCCTCCCGTCGGTCCGTCCGGCGGCGGGCGGACCTGCGTCCCTCGCGCCGCGTCGGTTCGGCGCCTGTACTGGGACGAGGGGGCGAGTGCGGAGGCAGCGACATGCTGGTCGTCATCGCCGGTGGCACCGGCCGGCTCGGGACCGCGGTGGCCGGGCGCCTGGTCGAGGCCGGTCACCGGGTGCGGGTGTTCAGCCGCGGGCTCACCCCGCGCCCGGCGCTCGACCCGCGCGTGGAGGTGGCCGTGGCGGACGTGCGCGACCCGGCGAGCCTGCCCCCGGTCCTCGCCGGCGCCTCGGTGGTCGTCTCTGCGGTGCAGGGGTTCGTCGGCCGGGGCGGGGCCACCCCTGCGAACACCGACCGGGACGGCAACGTCGCGCTCGTCGACGCGGCCCGGGCGGCCGGGGCGGATGTCGTCCTCGTCTCCCTGGTCAACGCCTCGCCCGAAAGCCCGTTGGAGCTGGGCCGTGCCAAAGCGGCCGCTGAGGAGCACCTCCGGCGCTCGGGGGTGCGGTGGACGATCGTGCGCTCGGACGCCTTCACCCAGGCGTGGGTCGCCCTGCTCGAGCAGACCTCGAAGAACGGCAGGCCGGTCGTGTTCGGCCGGGCCGACAACCCGGTGGCCTGGGTCGACGTCGAGGACGTGGCCGACGTCGTGACGGCGGCCGTGCTGGACGGCTCGCTGCGTGGTCGCACGCTCGACGTGTGCGGTCCCGAACGGCTCACCCTCGGCCAGCTCGCGCTGGCGGTCATGCGCCGCGGCGGTGTCGCAGGCCGGCCCCGGCGGGTGCCCCGCCCGGTGCTGCACGTCGCTGCCCGGACCGTGGGCGTGGCCAGACCGGTGCTCGGCCGGCAGATGCGCGCCGCGCTCGCGATGGATGTCATGCAGCCCGCCGACGACGCCGCCACCCGCGCGGCACTTCCCGGCCTCGCCGGGCGCGGCGTGAGCGAGGTGCTCGGGCTCCGGCGCCGGTGAGCCGTCGCGATGGCGGACCTGTGCGCCATCTCACCCACCGGGACGCCGCCCCGGCTTGGGTGCTTCCCGAGGGGTGCGGTAATGTCTCATCCGCGCCACGCACCGCTAGCTCAATTGGCAGAGCAGCTGACTCTTAATCAGCGGGTTCTGGGTTCGAGTCCCAGGCGGTGTACTCCTCGAAGGTTCCTCGTCCCGCGCTGCGGGCCGGGCCCCTCGCTCGTGGGCTACCCGTGAAGGCGTAGCCGGTACCACCGCGGCGACGTCCTCGTCAGCGGCCACCCCAGCCAGGTGGTCTCCGCGGCCTCGACGGAGTCGGTCTCAGGGGGGGCGCACCGCGCTCGCCGAACCGGCGGCGACCCTGCTGCTGCTCGCCTTCGGGGCGAGCCCGATCTGCTCCGTCGTCGACGGTGTGACGCCGCTCGCAGAGCGAGGCCACGTTCGCCGACTGGGCGTCATCACCGCCTCAGGCTGGTGCGGCGAGGCCCGCCCGGCCGTGGTGGCCGGGCGGGCCTCGCCGGCCGTGGTGGGGCTACCTCCGCGGGCCGCCCTTGCCGCGGGCGGGCTCGGGCGCGGTGTCCGTCGTCGCCGTCGTGAACGCGGCGTCGAGCGCGGCGGGGACGTCGACGACGCCCGACCCGCTCGCGTCGTCGCCCCAGGCGATGGTGCGCAGGCCACCGAGGTTGGGGTCGAAGACCTCCCGCTCGCCGGCGGGCAGCGCGGTCGCCGTCGCCTCGAGGATGCGCTCGGCGTCGGCCTGGGTCAGCGCTGGGTTGCGCTCGGCCATGAGCGCGACCGCCCCGGCGACGTGGGGTGACGCCATGGACGTGCCGCCGAGGAAGTAGTAGCTCTGCTTGGCGTTGAGCTGGTACGGCCCGACGATCCACGAGCCGGGGGCGGCGACGTCGAGGTCCTGGCCGGCGAGCTCGCGGGAGGAGAACTCGGCGATGTAGGCGGTCTCGGCCACGTCGCCCTCGGTGACGTCCGAGCCCGTCCACCAGGTGGGGCCGCCGAGCCACTCGCCGGTCCAGCCGTTGGCGGCCACCGAGATGACCGGCTCGTACGCGCCGGGGTAGCCCATGCCGGCCTCGCCGGAGTTGCCGGCCGAGGCGACGATGAGCACGCCCGCCTCGATCGCGCGGTCGATGGCGGCCATGCTCAGCGCGTCGTTCGTGGGACCGCCGAGGGACATGTTGATGACGACGGGCGCGTCCCCGAGGACGCCGCTCTCCTTGAGGTCGGTGACGTAGTCGATGCCGGCGGCGGTGACGGAGGACCAGCCGGAGCCGTTCTGGTTGAGGACCTTCACCGGGATGACCGTCGCCTCGGGCGCGACACCGGCGATGGCCGTGCCGTTCATGTTGTAGCCGAGGATGGTGCTGGTCACGTGCGTGCCGTGGCCGTTCTGGTCCACGGACCACTTGTTCGGCTGGTAGGAGATCGAGCCCCGCTCCCCGCCGCCGCCGCCGATGGCGACGCCGAGCTCCTCCGCGATGCGCTCCTCGCCGAAGTACGCCGGCCACGAGCTGTGCAGGCCGGTGTCGAGGACGGCCACGTAGACCCCGGCGCCCGTCTCGGGGACCTCCCGGTCGCCGGTGGCGACGTCCTGGACGTCGATCTGGTCGGTGTGCCAGGTGGCCACGCCGTAATCGAGGGTGGAGGTGAACGGGCTGGACTCCACCGGCTTGCCGATCACCTCGACGTCCTTGTTCGCCGCCTCGACGTAGGGCAGCCGGCTGATCCTGGCGACGGCGGAGGCGGGTGCGCGCATCGTCAGCGCGTCGATCTCCGGGTACTGCTCGTTGACCGCGCCGTACGCGGACAGCTCGGCGAGGATCGCGGGGGTGATGTCGGTGGACAGCACGACGTTGACGCCCACGTCCTGGCCGGCGGCCTGGGCGACCGGGACGGTCGCGAGGGTCAGGACGGCAAGGGCGGACAGTCCGGTCACGGCACGGCGCATGGAGCGACTTCTTCCTCTAGGTGCTCGGGCGACCCGCCCCGGGGGCAGGGGGAGGGGCCTGGTGCTGAAAGCCTAGGGGTGCGCGCTCCCCGTGCGGGGGACGACGGGCCGGTGACCTCGCGGGCGGCCTCGCCGTGCCGGTGCGTGGCTATCGGCGCAGGACCTTGCGTGCGAGGTGGTTGCCCAGGAACTGGACCGCCTGGACGAGGGCGACGATGACGAGCACCGTGATGTAGGTGACGCCCCAGTCGAAGCGCTGGTAGCCGTAGGTGAGGGCGAAGTTGCCCAGCCCGCCGCCGCCGACGATGCCCGCCAGGGCGGACATGTCCACGACCGCCACGAAGAGGAAGGTGTAGCCCAGGATCAGCGGGGCGAGCGCCTCCGGGATGATCACCGTGAGGATGATCCGCAGGGGAGAGGCGCCCATGGACCGGGCCGCCTCGATGACGCCGGGGTCGAGGGCCACGAGGTTCTGCTCGACGAGGCGGGAGGTGGCGAACGCCGCCATGATCGCCGCGGGCACGATGAAGGCGTCGGTGCCGATGCGCGAGCCCACCAGGGCCAGGGTGAGCGGGCCGACCGCCGTGAGGAAGATGATGAACGGGATCGGCCGGACGAAGTTGACCAGCACGTTGAGCGCAGCGAAGACGTACCGGTTCGCGAGCAGCCCCCCGCGGCGGGTGGTGTAGAGGACCAGGCCGAGCACGAGGCCGATCGCGCCGCCGATGCCCATCGCGAGGGCGACGATGTACAGCGTCTGCCAGAACGCCTCGAGGAAGAGGTCCCAGTCGGCCGCCCAGTCGAACTTCATCGTGTGGCCTCCAGCTCGGGGTACTCCTGGACGGTGGTGAAGTGCCGCAGCTCCGCCAGCGCGGCCTCGATCGCGGCGGGCTCGCCGGTCAGGGCCAGGGTGAGGGAGCCGAATGGGCGCTCACCGATCTCGGTGATGCCGCCGTAGACGATGGCCCCGTCGACGGCGTTCGCGGCGAGGGTGCGCATGATCTGTGCGCTCGAGCCGTGGTCCTCCTGCACCCCCACCGTGACCAGCGTGCCGGGGTGGCTCGCCGCGAGCCGGGCCAGGACGTCGGGGGTGGGCCGGTCGCGCAGCGAGGTCCCCACGAACCGGCGGGTGGCCTCCTGCGTGGGGTGGGAGAAGACGTCGTAGACGCTGCCCAGCTCGACCACGCGGCCGCCCTCCATGACCGCGACCCGGTCGCACAGGTACTTCACGACGTCCATCTCGTGGGTGATGACGACGATGGTGACGCCGAGCTCGGCGTTGACCCGCCGGAGCAGGGACAGCACGTCCCGGGTGGTCTCGGGGTCCAGCGCCGACGTCGACTCGTCGGCGAGGAGGATCTTGGGGCTGCTGGCCAGCGCGCGGGCGATGCCGACCCGCTGCTTCTGCCCGCCCGAGAGCTCGGCCGGCCGGGCCGCCGCCTTGTCGGCCAGGCCGACGAAGCGCAGGAGCTCGGCCACGCGCTCGCGGCGCCGGTCCTTGTCCCACCCGGCGACCCGGAGCGGGTAGGCGATGTTCTCCGCGACCGACTTGGCGGAGAAGAGGTTGAACTGCTGGAAGATCATGCCGATGTCGGCACGGACCGGCCGCAGCTGCTTCTCCGTCATCGCCGAGACCGTCCGGCCGTCGACGACGACGGTGCCCGCCGTCGCCCGTTCGAGGCCGTTGACCAGCCGGACCAGCGTGGACTTCCCGGCGCCCGAGTAGCCGATGACACCGAAGATCTCGCCCTGGGCGATCTCCAGGGTGACGTCCTCGACGGCGCGCACCGCCCCCGGGCCGTCGCCGAAGACCTTGTGCACGCCGTCGAGCCGGATGATCGGGGAGCTCATGGGGCCATCATCGCGGGCCGTGCCCGGCGCCGCCCGGCGGCACCGGGCACGTGCGCGCTCACTCGGTCAGGCCCGCCTGGACCTCGGCGAGGATCTCCTGGAGCTCGGCGGCGTCCTGGTCGGCGAAGGATGCGGTGCCGCCCGCGGTCTCCTGGACCGCGTCGAGGACCTCCTGCTCGTGGTAGAGCTCGACGAGACGGGCGTAGGTCTCGTTGTCGGCGTCCTCGGCACGGGCCACCCAGATGTTGATGTAGGGCCGGGCGCCCTCGCTCTCGGCGCTGTCGGCGAAGATCGCGTCCTCGGGCGTGAGGCCCGCGTCGGCGACGAAGTCGTTGTTGACGACCGAGGCGGCCACCGAGTCCAGCGCGACGACGGTCTGGTTGGCCTCGACGGGGGTGACGGTGACCGTGGAGGCGGCCTCGTCGATGTCCGACGGCGTGGGCACGGTGCCGGCGTCGTCGGCGAGGGTGAGCAGCCCCGCCTCCTCGAGGACGAACAGGGCCCGGGCCTGGTTGGTGACGTCGTTGGGGATGGCGATCTCGGCGCCGTCGGGGATGTCGGCGACGTCGTCGTACTCCTGGGAGTACACGGCCAGCGGGTAGACCGCGGTGGCGCCGATCGGGGTGAGGTCCTGCCCGTCCGCCTCGTTGTACTGGGCGAGGTAGAGGATGTGCTGGAACTGGTTGAGGTCGAGGTCGCCGTCGGTCAGGGCCGGGTTGGGCTGGGTGTAGTCGCTGAAGTCGACGATCTCGACCGCGATGCCCTCCTCGGCGGCGAGGTCCTCGAAGATCGTCCACTCCGGGTTCGCGGCGCCGACGACGCCGATACGGACCGGGTCGTCCTCGGAGCCGCCGGCGGCCGAGGTGGCCTCCCCGCCGCCGCAGGCGGCCAGGGTCAGGGCGAGGGCGGCGCCGGCCGCGAGGGCGGCGGCGCGACGGGGGCGGAGCGTCATGGTGGTCCTTCTCTGGTCGGCGGGTGCACGAGGTGGTCCGGTGCGGCGGCGCCCGGGGCGCGGTCTCCAGGCTCGCCGCTGACCCCGCTCACGGGCGACCTGGGACCGGGTCGTCTCACCATCCGGGCACCGCCCGGCGGGGTTTGAGAGGAGCGTCACTCCCGCACGTCCCCGCGGCGGACGGACCGGCGGGTCAGGACGAGCCGCGAACGACCAGGGCCGTGGGGAACTGGACGGACTCGGTGCCCCCGGTGCCCTCGAGCTGGGCCAGGAGCATCTCGACGGCGCGGCGGGACATCGCCGGGGCGGGGTTGACGACGGTCGTCAGCGGCGGGCGGGTGCGGGCGGCGAGGCCCATGTCGTCGAAGCCGACGACCCGGACCCGGTCCGGCACCGCGATCCCGCGGCCGCGCAGCACCTCCATCGCGGCCTCGGCCATGAGGTCGGAGGCGACGAACAGGCCGTCGACGTCCGGGTGGTCGTCGAGCAGCCGGCCGGTGGCGGCCGCGGCCGCGTCGGCGGTCCAGTCCGTGTGCTCGACGGCGTCGGTGGCCAGGCCCGCCGCGGCGACCACCTCGGCCCAGCCGGCGAGACGGTCGCGGCCGGCGGCCATGTCGGCGGGCCCGGCCACCGTGGCGGGGCGCCGCGCACCGCGGGCGAGGAGGTGCTCGGCGGCGAGCCGGCCCCCGCCGGCGTTGTCGACGTCAACCCAGGTCAACGGCAGGGACGCGTCCCAGGGGCGGCCGATGAGCACCGCGGGCACGGCGGACTCCGCGAGCGCCTCGACGACGTTGTCCATCCGGTGGTGGGAGACGACGATGGCGCCGTCGGCGTGCCCGGCCCGGAGGTAGTTGACCATCCGGGCGGCGCGCTCGCCGGGCTGGCCCACCAGCAGGACGATCTGCAGGTCGGTGCTCGACAGGGCCGTGGTCACGCCGTGGAGCACGGTCGCGAAGAACGGGTCGGTGAACAGGGTCGAGTCGGACTCCGGGATGACCACGGCGATGGAGTCGGTGCGCCGGGTCACCAGGCTGCGGGCTGCCTGGTTGGGGCGGTAACCGATCTCGCGCACCGCGGCCTCGACGGCCGCCCTGGCCTCCGGGCTGACCCGCTCCCCGCCGCGCACGGCTCGCGACGCCGTCGCCCGGGAGACCCCTGCGAGCCGGGCGACCTCGACGAGGGTGGGGGCCGGTGAGCCGGTCCTGGTCATCGTCGCCCCCGTTCCGTTCGTCCGTGCGGGGCGTGGTCGCCCCAGGTGGAGTCTGCCACCCGCCGGGCCGCGCAGGGCCCGGCGGGTGGGTCCCGCGCCGCCCGGCCGCCGCCCCCGGCCGGGCGGTCCTAGCCCTCGCCGCCCGGCAGGGACCGGCTGTGGGTGAGGTCGGCGTACCACAGGGCGCTGGTCTTGGGGGTGCGCTCGAGGGTGTCGTAGTCGACCCGGACGACGCCGAACCGCTTGCCGTACCCGAAGGCCCACTCAAAGTTGTCGAGCAGGGACCACACGAAGTACCCGCGCACGTCCGCGCCGGCGGCCACCGCGTCGGTGACCGCGGCGAGGTGGGCGGCGACGTAGTCCCGGCGCTCGGCGTCGTCGACGAACCCCTGCGCGTCGGGGACGTCGTCGAACGCGGCGCCGTTCTCGGTGACGTACACGGGGATGCCGGCCGGGCCGGTGTACTCCTGCTGGAGCCGCACGAGGAGTCGGGTGAGGCCCTCGGGCTGGACCTCCCAGCCCATGGCGGTCGTCGGCAGGCCCCGGGGCACCGCCCGCAGGTGCTCGGACCCGACGAACGGGCTGCGGCGCTGGCGCCCCCCGAGGGTGGCCTGCGGCGTCGTCGCGTCCGCCGGCCGCCCGTCCGCGGCGAGGCCGGTGGTGGCGCCGCCGTTGTAGTAGTTGACGCCGAGGAAGTCCAGGGGCGCGGAGATCCTGGCGAGGTCCCCGTCGCGGACGAGGCCGTCCGGCCAGTGCTCGGCCATGTCGCGGCGCACGTCGTCGGGGTACTCCCCGCGCAGCACCGGGTCGAGGAAGATCCGGTTGAACGCGCCGTCCACCCGCCGGGCGGCGTCGACGTCGGCGGGCTCGGCCGGGTCGGCGGGGTCGGAGACCGTGAGGTTGAGCGTGATCCCGAGGCGCAGGTCGGCGTCGCGCTCGCGCAGGGCCCCCACCGCGAGGCCGTGCCCGAGGAGGAGGTGGTGCGCGGCAGCGACCGCCTCGGCGGGGTCGGTGTGGCCGGGGGCGTGCTCCCCGGCGGCGTAGGACAGGAACGAGGAGCACCAGGGCTCGTTGAGCGTGGTGATGTGCCGGACCCGGTCGCCGAGCGCCTCGTGGACGCTGACGGCGTACTCGGCGAAGCGGTGGGCGGTGTCCCGGTCGGTCCAGCCGCCGCGGTCCTGCAGCGCCTGCGGCAGGTCCCAGTGGTAGAGCGTGAGCCAGGGGGTGATCCCGGCGCCGAGGAGCTCGTCGACGAGGCGGGAGTAGAAGTCCAGCCCCGCGGGGTTGACCGGGCCGCCGTCGGGGCGCACCCGCGCCCACGAGGTGGAGAAGCGGTAGGCGTCCAGGCCGAGGTCGGCCATGAGGGCGACGTCCTCGCGGTAGCGGTGGTAGTGGTCGACGGCGACCGTGCCGTCGTCACCGTTGACGACGGCGCCCGGGACCCGGCAGAACGTGTCCCAGATGGAGTCGGTGCGCCCGTCCTCATGGGCGGCGCCCTCGATCTGGAAGGCGGCCGTGGCGGCGCCGAGGACGAACCCCGGGGGCATGGCCCGGCCGGTGCCCGCAGGGCGGGTGGCCTCGGCCGTGGTGGCGGCCTCGGCCGTGGTGGCGGCCTCGGCCGTGGTGGCGGCGGTGGGGTTCATCCCTTGACAGCTCCTTGCATGATGCCGGTGACCAGGTGGCGGCCGGCGAGGGCGAAGACGACGACCAGGGGCAGCGTGGCGGCCACGACCCCGGCCATGATGAGCGAGTAGTCCTTGAAGTAGGAGGCCTGCAGCAGCTGCACGGCCACCGTGAGGGTGGGGTTGGTCGAGCCGAGGACGATGAACGGCCAGAAGAAGTTCGTCCAGGAGCCCACGAACGTGAACAGCGCGAGCATCGCCGCGGCGGGCCGGGCGGCGGGCATCGCCACGTGCCAGAACGTGCGGATCATCGAGCACCCGTCCACGCGGGCGGCCTCGACGAGCTCGTAGGGCAGGGCCTCGGAGAGGTACTGGGTCATCCAGAACACGCCGAACGCGGTGACCATGCCCGGGACGATGACCGCCTGGAGCTGGCCGACCCAGCCGAGCTCGGACATGACGATGAACAGCGGCACGATGCCGAGCTGGGTGGGCACCGCCATCGTCGCGATGACGAACACCAGCAGCGGCCCGCGCCCCCGGAAGCGCAGCTTGGCGAAGGAGTACCCGGCCAGGGTGGAGAAGACGACGACGGAGAAGGCCGTCGCGGTGGAGACGATGAGACTGTTGCCGAGCGCACGCCAGAACTGGATGTCGGAGTCGACCACGCGGCGCAGGTTCTCGAGCAGGTTGCCCTCCGGGACGAGGGAGGGCACCGGGTTCTGGGCGATGGTGGCCGCGTCGGAGGAGGCGAGCAGGATCGCGTAGTAGATGGGGTAGACCGAGACGAGGAGCACCACCGTGAGGAGGGTGTAGGTGACCCAGCCGGGGCGGCGGTTCACGCCGCCGCGGCGGCGGGCGGCCGCGCGGGCGGCGCCGGGTCCGGCGGTCTGACGGATGACGGCGATCGACGGGGCGCTCACTTGGCCCCTCCCTTCGTGGCGGCGCCGGCGGAGGCGATCTTGCGGGTGAGGGCGAAGTTCAGCAGGCCGATGGCCACGATGATGAGGAAGAGGATCCAGGCGACGGCCGAGGCCCGGCCGAAGCTCTTCTGGGCCCCCCAGCCGAGCTCGTAGAGATACATCGTCACGGTCATCCACTGCCGGTCCGCGCCGCCCTGCCCGAGGGTGTCGAACATGCGCGGCTCGTCGAAGATCTGCAGCCCACCGATGGTGGAGGTGATGACCACGAAGATCAGCGTGGGCCGCAGCATCGGCACGGTCACGGAGAGGAACTGGCGCAGCCGTCCGGCACCGTCGATGACGGCCGCTTCGTACAGGTCCCGCGGGACGGCCTGCATCGCGGCGAGGAGGATGAGGGTGTTGTAGCCGGTCCAGCGGAAGTTCACCATCGTCGCGATGGCCACGTGGCTCGCCAGCGGGTCGGAGTGCCACCCGATCGGGTCCAGGCCCACGCCGGCGAGGACGGTGTTGATGAGGCCGGACTGGTCGGCGAACATCTTGGAGAAGATCAGGGCCACCGCGACCGGGGCGACGACGTAGGGCAGCAGCACACCCATGCGCCAGAAGGTCTTCGCGCGCAGGTTGGCGTCCAGGACGGCCGCCACCACGATGGCGACGATGAGCTGGGGCACCGAGGACAGGAGGAAGATGCTGAAGGTGTTGCGCAGGGCGGTGAGGAAGCGCGGCTGGGTGAGGACGTCCACGTAGTTCTGGAGCCCGACGAAGCCGCCCTGGCCGCCGATGAGGTGCCAGTCGTGCACCGAGACGTACGCGGTGTAGACGATGGGGAACAGGCCCGCGACGGCGAAGACGAGGAAGAACGGGGCGATGTAGAGGTAGGGCGAGAAGGTGACGTCCCACCGGGCCAGGCGCTGACGCAGCCCGCGGGGGCCGGTGTCGCGGCGGGCGGTGGGCCGGGATGGCGCGGGCGTCGGCGGCGCCGGGGTGGTGACGGCCATGAGGGACCTCCGGGACGGGCTGAGGGGGCGGGGGCCGGCCGGACAGCCGGCCCCCGCCCGGCTGTCAGAGACCGAGCTCGTCGAAGGCGGTCAGGGCCTTCTCCCACGAGGTGGCGGCGTCGTCGGTGCCGTTGGCGTCGACGCGGACGATGGCGTCGGAGACGGCCAGGTGGATGGCGAAGTAGTTCGGGCCCTTGAACGGGGTGACCGAGACGGCCTCGGCCCGGTTGGCGAGGATCTCGCCGGTGGGCGCGTCGTTGAAGAACGCGTTGGTCTGACCCAGGAGCTCCTCGCTCTCGAGCGCCTCGACCTGGCTGGGGAAGGTGCCCTTGGAGATGAACGCCTTGACCTGCTGCTCCGGCGCGGTCAGCCAGGCGGCGAGCGCCTTGGCCTCCTCGGGGTGCTCGCCCTGCGCCGGGACGGTGAGGAAGGAGCCCCCCCAGTTGCCGCCACCGCCGGGGAAGACGTCGGCGATGTCCCAGCCCTCGACGCCGGCCGCGTTGCCCTCGATGACCCCGAGCATCCAGCCCGGCGCCAGCATGGTGGCGAAGCCGTCGTTCTGGAAGGCGTTGGTCCAGTCCTCGCCCCACTGCTCGAGGCCCGCGGAGAGCCCGTCGTCGACGGCGGCGGTGAGGACCTGGTCGTACAGCGCCTTGACGTCGCTGTTCTCGGCGAGGTCCTTGGCGGTGCCGTCGGTCTCCTCGTAGGCGTTGGGGAGCTGGTTGACCATGCCCTGGTACGTCGCCTGGGCCGAGTCGAACCACGGCACGTCGGAGCTCTCGGCGAACTGGCGGCCCACCTCGAAGTAGGTCTCCCAGTCACCCTCGAGCAGCTCGGCCACCTCCTCGCGGTCGGTGGGCAGGCCGGCCTCGGCGAAGAGGTCGCTGCGGTACGCCACGGCCTCCGGGCCGATGTCGGTGCCGTAGCCGATGAGCTTGCCGTCGGCGGTGGTGGCCTGCTCGACCTTCCAGTCGAGCCAGCGGCCCTCGAGCTCGGGGTCGGCGAGGTCGACGAACTGGTCGGGGTACTGCATGAGCTCCGGCAGCCAGTCGACCTCGATGGCCTCGACGTCGGCCAGGCCGGAACCGGCGGCCAGACGGGTGTTCATGTTGTCGCGAGCCTCGTTGGAGGTCGCCGCCTTCTTGTGCTCGACGGTGATGCCCGGGTTCTCGGCCATGTACTCGTCGAGGAGCTCCTCGTAGCCGAACTCGTTGAACGTGGCGACCGTGAGGGTGATGTCACCGGCCTCCTCGGTCGAGCCGCCGCCGCCGGCGGCGGCGTCGCCGTCGGCCTCGGTGCCGCCGCAGGCGGCGAGGACCAGGCTGAGCCCGGCCAGACCGGCCGCACCGGCCGTGAGACGTGTGATGCGCACTGAGACTCCTTCGTCGTGTGCGGCGGTGAGGCCGCCTGCGGTCGGGGCCGGGGGGTTCCGGACCCTGGTGTGGGAGCGCTCTCACAAAAGCGAGAAACATAGCGTGGGAGCGCTCTCACGGGATGGTTCGAGGATGACAGAGCCAGCCCGGGCGCGTCAAGCACGATGTGCGACGTGCCCCGTCACGTCCGCGCGGTGGCGCCCGTCGCGGTAGGTTGAGCGCGTGCCGAAGCCGATCGTGAACCTCGTGACCAGCGCCTCGCAGCCCCGCCTCGCCGCCGACGACGCCGGCCTGCCGGACGCCCTCGCCGATCGGGGTATCGAGCCGCGGATCAGCGTCTGGGACGACCCGTCCGTGGACTGGAGTCAGGGGATGTCCGTCGTGCGGTCGGTGCACGACTACGCCCACCAGCGCGAGAAGTTCCTCGACTGGGCCGAGTCGGTGCCGCGCCTGGTCAACCACCCCGACGTGCTCCGGTGGAACACCGACAAGCACTACATGCTCGAGCTGGAGAAGCGGGGCATGCCCATCATCCCGACCACCTGGCTGGAGCCGGCCGCCGGCCTCAGCAAGCACCAGCTGCACACGCGGTTCCCCGCGAGCGGCGACTTCGTCGTCAAGCCGGCGGTGTCCTCCGGCGCCCACGACACCGGTCGGTACACCTCCAACGACGCGCGCTCGCGTCAGGCGGCGATCGCCCACGCCACCGAGCTGCTCGCGGAGGGGCGCACGGTCATGGTCCAGCGGTACCTGGAGTCGGTGGACCGCCGTGGGGAGACCGCGCTGATCTTCATGAACGGCCTGGTCTCGCACGCGGTGGAGAAGGACGCGATGCTCCACGGCCCGTTCCGTCAGCAGGCCGACGCCCCGGAGGAGGTGGCCCACCCCCGGCATGCCACGCCCGCGGAGTGGCGGCTGGGGGAGAGTGCGCGCACGGCGATCCACTCCTACATCAAGAGCCGGATCGGCCGTGACGAGCAGCTCGTCTACTGTCGGGTCGACGTCGTCGAGGGCGACGGCGGCCAGATGTACGTCATGGAGGTCTCGCTCGTCGACGCCTCCCTGTACCTCTCGACGACGCCCGGCGCGGTCGAGAACTTCGCCGACGCGATCTCGGTCCGCGCCTTCTGGTGAGTCCGGGCGGGTTCGTCGACGGAGCCGCCCCGGCCGGCGGGGTGCACCCCGGCGTCTGCTCGGGTCGAGGACCACGGAGCGATGGCAAGGCCCCCGGCGGTGAACCGCGGGGGCCTTGCCATCGGGGTGAGTAACGGGGCTTGAACCCGCGACCTCCTGGACCACAACCAGGCGCTCTACCGGCTGAGCTATACCCACCATGCCTGTGCCGGCGAACCGGCGGCGACGACCAAGCATAGCCGACCGGCGCACGCCGCCGGGACCGCTGTCGCGGTGGCGTGGGTCACTCGCCGGGTGCCGCCGGCTCGCCCGTCGGACCGGCCGCCGGCTCGCCCGTCGGACCGGCCGCCGGCTGCGCCGCGAGCTCGGCGTGCCGGGCCACCGCGAGCGCCGTGGGGGCGGCGGTCACCGCGGCGGCGGCCTTGCGGGCGGTCGCGGAGTCGGGCCCGTCCCCGGCGGGGAAGAGGACCGAGCGGTAGTACCGCAGCTCGTCGATGGACTCCAGGATGTCCGCCAGTGCCCGGTGACCGCCGTTCTTGGCCGGCGACTGGTAGTAGGCACGGGGGTACCACCGCCGGGCGAGCTCCTTGATGGAGGAGACGTCGATGATGCGGTAGTGGAGGTGGTCGACCAGCTCGGGCATGTCCCGCGCGAGGAAGGACCGGTCGGTCCCCACGCTGTTGCCGGCCAGGGGTGCCTTGCGCGGCTCCGGCACCCACCGGCGGACGTAGTCCAGGACGGCGCGCTGCGCGGCCTCCATGGTGGTCCCCCCGGCGAGCTCGTCGAGCAGCCCCGACTCGGTGTGCATGATCCGCACGACCTCCTCCATCTGCTCGACGCTGCCGGGGGTCGGGGCGATGACGACGTCGATGCCGGCGTCGAGCGGGGTCAGCTCGGAGTCCGTGACGACGACGGCGACCTCGACGAGGGCGTCCTTGACGAGGTCCAGCCCGGTCATCTCGCAGTCGATCCAGACGATCGGGTCCTGGGGGGAGGGGTTTCGGCTCACGTGCCCCCAGCAGGACTCGAACCTGCAACCTACGGATTAGAAGGCCGTTGCTCTATCCATTGAGCTATGGGGGCGCCGGTCAAGCGTACCGGGCGGGCCCCGTCCGCCCGCAGCGGCGGGCGCCCCGCGACGCCCCGCACCGGCGTGCTTGCCGCGGGCGGGAGCCCGGCTGACGGACAATGGCCCGGTGACCACCGACGCCCCCGACTCCGCGCTGCGCGCTCCACGGCTCGACGTCGTCACGGACCTGCGCGCCGAGATCGACCGCGCCGCGTTCCCGCTCGAGCTGCCCGGCGCCGCGGGGCTGCGGGCCCTGCGCGAGCAGCTCCTCACGCAGATCGACGCGCGCCTGCTGCCGCGGCTCGCGCGGCTCGCGCGGACCGCCGGGCCCGCCGTCGTCGTCCTCGGCGGCTCGAGCGGCGCCGGCAAGTCGAGCCTGCTCAACGCCGTGGTCGGCCGCGAGGTCAGCGAGGCCGGCGTCCTGCGCCCGACCACCCGCCGGGCCGTCCTCGCCGTCCACCCCGACGACGCCGCCGCCCTCTCGGGCGGGCCGCTCGAGCGCCTGGCCGACGTCGTCGTCGACGAGGGGGTCCCCCGCGGGCTCGCGCTGCTCGACGCCCCGGACCTCGACTCGGTCCACCCCCACAACCGCTCCCTCTCGGCGCAGCTGCTGGAGACGGCCGACCTGTGGGTGTTCACCACCACCGCCTCGCGCTACGGCGACGCCGCCGCGTGGCACCAGCTCACCGCCGCCCACGAGCGCGGCATCACCACCGCCGTCGTCCTCAACCGGGTCCCCGGCCACGTCCTCGCCCCGGTCCGGGCCGACCTGCTGGCCCGGATGGACGACCTGGGCCTGGGGTCGGCACCGCTGTTCGTCGTCCCCGACGCCGGCGCCCTGGACGGTCCCCTGCCGGGCGGGCTCGCCGACGAGCTCGGGGCGTGGCTGCGGCTTTTGGCGGCCAGCCACCAGGGCGAGGGTCTCGCCGGGCGCACCACCCGCGGGGTGTGGGCGGCCCTGCGGGAGCAGCTTCTCGACCTCGCCGTCGGACTCGACGACCAGGTCGAGGCCGCGGACGCGCTGCGCTCGGCGGTCCACCACGCCGCGCAGGCGCCCGCGGAGGGTGTCGCCGACGCCCTGCGTGCGGGCCGGGCCGGCGCGGGGGCGCCGACCACGAGATGGGTCTCGCTCGCGTCGACCGGCGGGCCGCTGGCCCCGCTGGTGGACAAGCGGCTGCGGCCCGGCCGGCGCGCGGCCGCGGTGGCGGCCCGCTCGGCGGCCGCCGCGGAGCTCGGGGGCGAGGTCGGCGCCGCCCTCGAGGTGGTCCTCGCCGACGCCGTCGCCTCGGCCACCGACGCGGTCCGTCGCGCCTGGCACGCCCGGGAGCTGGGGGCCGAGCAGGTCGAGGTGGAGGTCCCCGCCGACCGCACGCACGAGGTGGTGGCCCGGTGGCGCGCGGACGTGCGCGCCGTCGTCGCGGCACCCGCAGGCGTCCTCGACGACGACGGGATCGCCGGCCTCGTGCAGGCCGGGGCCGCCGGCGTCGCCGGGGCTGCCGAGGCCGCGGCGGCGCTCGTCGGTGCGGAGGCGGTGCCACGGGCGCGGGAGTCCCTCGCCGGGGTCGCCGCGGAGGCCGTGCGCTCGGTGGTGCAGCCGTTCCTCGACGCCGTCGAGGAGCTGCCGGTCACCTCCGGAACGGGACTGAGACTGCGGGCGAGCGAGCTGAAGGAGCACGCATGAGCACCGATGTGCGCGACCACGACCTGATCGAGCGGGCGGACGAGCAGGGCGACGGGCAGGCGCCGGCGGACGGGACCGGAGCCGCCCCGGCGCACGACGTGTCGGCCCACGACGCGCCCGACCACGACGCGCCCGATGGACGCGCCGACGCCGCGGGCGAGCTCACGGCACGGGTGGCCGCGGTGCGGGCGGCGCTCGACGCCGCCGAGCAGCACCTGGACCCGCGCACGGTGGCCCGGGCGCGGACGGACCTCGACGCCGCCGAGGCCCGCCTCGCCGTCGGGGTGGACCGCACGGTGGTGGCGCTCGTCGGCGGCACCGGGTCGGGCAAGTCGTCGTTGTTCAACGCGATCTCGGGGTTGGAGTTCGCGGACGTGGGGGCCCTGCGCCCCACCACCGAGGTCGCCGCCGCGTGCGTGTGGGGCGGTGACGCCGAGGTGCTGCTGGACTTCCTCGACGTCGCCCCGACGCGGCGGATCCGGCGCGAGTCGGTGCTCGACGCCGACCGTGAGAAGGCCCTGGCGGGGATGGTCCTGCTCGACCTGCCCGACCACGACTCGGTCGCGCTCGGCCACGCCCGGCAGGTGGACCGGCTCCTGCCGCTCGTCGACCTCCTCGTCTGGGTCGTCGACCCGCAGAAGTACGCCGACCACCTCTTGCACGAGCGGTACCTCCGCGCGCTGGTCGACCGCCAGGAGAGCATGCTCGTCCTGGTCAACCAGGCGGACACCATCCCGGCCGACGCCGTGGAGAGGGTCCGGGCGGACGTCGCCGCGCTGCTCGCCGCGGACGGTCTCGACCGGGTCCCCGTCCTGGCCACGTCCGCGCTGGCGCACACCGGGATCGCCGAGGTCCGCCGCGCCTTGGCCGAGGCGGTGGCACGACCCTCGGCCGCCGCGCGTACCGCCGGCGCCGAGCTCGACGCCATGGCCGCCCGGCTCGCACCGGCGCTGGGCCGCGCCCCCGAGGCCGACCCCGAGGAGACGGCGCGGCTCGCCGCCGACCTGACCCGGGCCAGCGGCGCCGACGCCGTGGCCGGCGCCATCCGCACCGCGGTCGCCGCGCCGCGCGGCGGTGCTCTCGCCCGGCCCGAGCCGCCCGCCGCCGCGACGGTGGCCGCGGTCCGCGACCGGTGGACCACGCGCGTGGGCGAGGGACTGCCCGCCCGGTGGCGCGCCGCCGTGGACGCAGCGGTGCCGGACGTGGCGACGCTGCGCGGCCTGGCCGCGGAGGCCGCGGCAGGGGTGCCGCTGCCGCCGGGCCGCAGCGCCCGCGGGACGCGCGCGCTCGTCCTCGCCGGCATCCTCGCGCTCGTCGGGATCGTGCTCGCCGTCGCCGCGGCCGGTGCGGGCCAGGTCGTCCTCGCCCTCGGGGCGCTGGCCGGTCTGGGCGCGGCGGCGGCGCTCGTCGTGCGCGCGCGCGGTCTGCGCGAGCAGGACGCCGCGGAGGCGGCCCAGCAGTACGTCGCGCAGTCACACCGCCGGGCGCTCGAGGTCGTCGAGGAACACCTCGTCCGGCCCACCGAGGAGGCGCTCGAGCCGCACCGCGCGCTCACCCGGGCGCTCGGCGGTAGGTCGTAGGTCGGCAGGCCAGCAGGTCGGCAGGTCGGCAGGCGCACCTGCCGCGCCGCGCGCGGGGGTGGCCCCGGCCACCCGCCTCCCCAGGACCCGCGCGCGGCCCGGTCGTCCCCAGCACCGACCTCCGGCCGGACCCCCGTCCCTCGCCCGAGGCCACTGTCGTTCCGTGGCCGGCGCCCGGCCGGCCGGAACGGGGAGCGAACATGAAGGACAACGCCGACATCACGGTCCTGGGTAGGCTGGGGAGCGAACCGGTGCTGCGGACCTCGGCCGCCGGCCGGCCCTGGGTGTCGTTCCGGGTGGTGGCCAACTCCCGCCGACGTGAGGAGGACGGCCAGTACCGGGACGTCGCGAGCTACTGGTTCACCGTTAAGGCGTGGGATGACCTGGCCCGCAACGCAGGCTTCTCGCTGCACAAGGGCATGAGCGTGGTCGTGCAGGGGAAGCTGAGCGTCGAGACCTGGACCGGGGAGGACGGACAGAAGTTCGACCACGTCCTCAAGGCCGACGCCATCGCCGTCGAGCTGGGGCTGGGCATGGTCAACTTCGTCCGGACGGCGCCGCCCCGCGTCACCTCCGACGACGCCGCCGGAGCCGGCACCGTCACCGGACCCGACGGCTCGCGGTGGGAGAGCGTGGACCTCCCCGAGGGGGAGACCGAGGTGGTCGGCGACCGTGCGGACGACGTACCGGAGGACGTGGCCGACGACTCGCCGGAGTACGGGCCCGAGGACGACCCGGACGGTGACGACGACCACCTCGGTCTGTCCGCGGCGGTCGCGGCCAGGTAGGCGGCGCCGGGTCAGTGCCCGGCCGCGGCCCCCCGCGCTGAGCACCGGGCGGTGGTGTCCTACCCTGGAGGCAGCACCGGCCCGCCCCACGGCGGGCCACCACCCCCACCCACGATGCGGAGAGCAGTGGCCGAGTACATCTACTCCATGGTCCGGGCGCGCAAGGCGCACGGCGACAAGCTGATCCTCGACGACGTCACGATGGCGTTCCTGCCGGGCGCCAAGATCGGCATGGTCGGTCCGAACGGTGCCGGGAAGTCCACGATCCTCAAGATCATGGCCGGGCTCGACACGCCCTCGAACGGTGAGGCCCGCCTCACGCCCGGCTTCAGCGTCGGCATCCTCCAGCAGGAGCCGCCGCTCAACGAGGAGAAGACCGTCCTGGGCAACGTCCAGGAGGGCGTCGCGGAGATCCTCGGCAAGGTCGAGCGGTTCAACGAGATCGGCAACCTCATGGCCGAGCCCGACGCCGACTTCGACGCCCTCATGGAGGAGATGGGGCACCTTCAGACCGAGATCGACGCCGCGAACGCCTGGGACCTCGACGCCCAGCTCGCCCAGGCGATGGACGCGCTGCGCTGCCCGCCCCCCGACGCCGACGTCACCCTGCTCTCCGGCGGTGAGCGTCGCCGGGTCGCGCTGTGCAAGCTGCTGCTCGAGGCGCCGGACCTGCTCCTGCTCGACGAGCCCACCAACCACCTCGACGCGGAGTCGGTGCTGTGGCTCGAGCAGCACCTGGCGAAGTACGCCGGCGCCGTCATCGCCGTCACCCACGACCGATACTTCCTCGACCACGTCGCGGAGTGGATCGCCGAGGTGGACCGCGGGCGCCTGTACCCCTACGAGGGGAACTACTCCACCTACCTGGAGAAGAAGGGCGAGCGCCTGCAGGTGCAGGGCAAGAAGGACGCCAAGCTCGCCAAGCGCCTCAAGGAGGAGCTGGAGTGGGTGCGCTCCAACGCCAAGGGGCGCCAGGCCAAGTCCAAGGCCCGCCTGGCTCGCTACGAGGAGATGGCCGCCGAGGCCGAGCGCACCCGCAAGCTCGACTTCGAGGAGATCCAGATCCCGCCGGGCCCGCGGCTGGGCTCGGTCGTCATCGAGGCGCAGGGGCTGCGCAAGGGCTTCGACGAGCGCGTCCTCATCGACGGGCTCTCCTTCTCTCTGCCCCCGAACGGCATCGTGGGCGTCATCGGCCCGAACGGCGTCGGCAAGACCACGCTTTTCAAGACGATCGTCGGCCTGGAGTCCCTCGACGACGGCCGGCTCACCATCGGCGAGACCGTGAAGCTTTCCTACGTGGACCAGTCCCGCGCCGGCATCGACCCGAAGAAGAGCCTGTGGGAGGTCGTCTCCGACGGTCTGGACTTCATCCAGGTCGGGAACGTCGAGATGCCCTCGCGCGCCTACGTCTCGGCGTTCGGGTTCAAGGGCCCGGACCAGCAGAAGCCGGCAGGTGTCCTCTCCGGCGGGGAGCGCAACCGCCTCAACCTGGCCCTCACGCTCAAGCAGGGCGGCAACGTGCTGCTCCTCGACGAGCCCACGAACGACCTCGACGTCGAGACCCTCGGCTCGCTCGAGAACGCGCTGCTGGAGTTCCCCGGCTGCGCCGTCGTCGTCAGCCACGACCGGTGGTTCCTCGACCGCGTCGCCACCCACATCCTGGCGTGGGAGGGTGACGACGAGAACCCGGCGAAGTGGTACTGGTTCGAGGGCAACTTCGAGTCCTACGAGGCGAACAAGGTCTCCCGGCTGGGCGCGGAGGCCGCGCGGCCCCACGCCGTGACCTACCGCAAGCTCACCCGCGACTGAGCCCACGGCCGGGCGGCGACCGCGCCGCCCGGCCGTCCCGTCGCCGCCTGCACCGACGAGAGGAAGAGGGTTCCCGGGTGAGCCGGCTGACCATCCCCGTGAAGCTGCGCTGGAGCGACATCGACGCCTACCAGCACGTCAACAACGCCCGGATGTTCACCATCCTCGAGGAGACGCGCATCGCCGCGTTCTGGGCGTCCGTCCCCGGTGACGCCCACCGTGCGGAGGTGGACCGGGCCGGGACGGCGGGCGGCGCGGACCGGGCCGGGACGGCGGGAGGCGCGGACCGGGCCGGGACGGCGGGAGGCGCGGACCGGCCCGGCGATGCCGCGGCGGCCGGCGACCGGCCCGGCACGCGGGTCCTCGACACCGGCCCCGGCTCGGGGACGAACACCTACATCGCCCGCCAGGAGATCGAGTACCTCGAGGCGGTGCCGTACTCGCTCGAGCCGCTGCCGGTGCAGCTGTGGATCTCCCACCTCGGCGGGGCGAGCATCGACATCTGCTACGAGATCGCCGGCCGGACCGGGCCCGCCGTGCGGGCCATGACCACCCTCGTCCTCGTCGACGAGGCGACCGGCCGGCCGCGTCGGATGAGCGAGGCCGAGCGCGCGTCCTGGCTCGAGTTCGTCGACGAGCCGTTGGTCTTCCGGCGCCGGAGGGGCGAGTAGCGGCCCGTGCCGCCCGGGCGGGCGGCCGCCGGTCACGCCACGGCGCGCCGGGCACGGAGTCACCCGAGCAGCTCGAGCAGAGCGCCCTCCACCGCGCCGCGGGTGTCGGGCGGGAGCAGGTCGTCGCCGTCCGCCCGGCCCACGACCCGCCGGGCGAGCGCGGGGTCGATGGTCTGACCCCGCTCGAACAGGTCGACGACGCGCGCGTCGACGTAGGACGCCCGGCACACCGCGGGAGTGTTGCCCAGGTACCCCGCCACCACCTGCACGGCCTCACGGACCGCCCTGCTCCGCGCGCGGTCGCTCGCCCCCGGCTCGACGCGCACGGCCAGTTCGACGGCGGCCAGTGCGGTGCCGTGCCAGGTGCGGAAGTCCTTGGCGGAGGCGTCCTCGCCGAGGAGGTCCTTGACGTAGTCGTTGATGTCGGTCGAGGTGATGTCGTGCCACTGCCCGCCCGCGCGGTAGGCGAGCAGCTCCTCACCGCCCCCGCGGCGCCGCCGGAGCATCGACACGGGCCTGATGAGGTCCTCGTCCCGTAGCCGCAGCACCCGGTGCTGTCCCGACTTGGCCGTGTAGTCGAACGTCAAGGTCCCGTCCCGGCCGATCCGTACGTGGTCCTTGCGCAGGGTGGCCAGGCCGAAGCTGCCGTTGATCTCGGCGTACCCCTCGCCGCCGATCCGGAAGTAGCCGAGGTCGAGCAGGCGGAAGGCGACCGCCAGGGCCCGCTCGCGGGGCATCCCGCTGCCGCTGAGGTCCATCGTCACGCGGCGCCGCGCCGAGGGCAGCCGCCGGGCGAGGGTGACCACCCGTTCGTGCTTGGCCGAGTCCCGGCTCTCCCGCCAGGCCGGGTGGTAGAGGTACTGGCGCCGACCGGCGGCGTCGGTCCCCACGGCCTGGATGTGGCCGTTGGGCACCGGGCAGATCCACACGTCGGTCCACGCCGGCGGGATGAGGAGGTCGCGGCAGCGGGTGAGGACCTCCTCGTCGGTGACCCGGTTGCCGCCGGCGTCGAGGTAGACGAACCCGCGGCCCACCCGGCGGCGAGTCAGCCCCGGCGTGCCGACCTTGACCTTCCGCAGCCTCATGCGGCGTACCCGGCGCTCATGGGGACAGTGTGGGGGCCGCGCGACGCGGACGCCCGTTCAGCGGGCCCGGCCCGCGAGCTCGCCGGGGCCGAGCGGCGGCCACCCCGCCCGGCGCGCGGCGAGGGCGACGGCACCGACGACGGGCTCCGCAGCCTCGCGGACGTCCCGCCGGGCGAGCGCGGTGCGCACCGTGTCGCGGACCGGGCCCGGGGAGAGGAGCACCGATCCGGCGAGCACCACGGTGCCGCCCCGGTCCACCGCCCCGAACGTGGTGAGGAGCGCCGCGGCCGCCTCCGCCGCGATGCGCCCGGCGACCTCGTCGCCGGCGGCGGCGGCGGCGGTGACAGCCGGGGCGAAGCGGCCGAGCTCGGCAGGGGTGGACATGTCGACGAGGCGGACGATGTCCTGCCGGGGATCACCGGTTCCGTCCGCGCCGTGGTCGCTGGTGTGGGCCGCGGCCGCGGCGACGAGCCGGGTGACGGGACCCCGACCGTCGAGGGCCGCCGCTGCGGCCCGGAGCCCGGCCAGACCCAGCCACACCCCCGACCCGACGTCCCCGAGCAGCCAGCCCAGTCCGTCGCTCCGGGCGATCGGGGCGAAGTCCGCCATGCGGCACGCCACCGCGCCGGTGCCGGCGAGCAGGAGGCTGCCCTCCCCGGAAGGCGCCGCGGCGGCGAAGGCGATCTCGGGGTCGCTGCGCAGCTCCGGCACGGGATCCCCGGGCAGGTGCGCCGCGGCGACCGCGTCGTCGAGCAGCGCGCGCGCCCGGGTGCGGCCTGCCGGCCCTGCCCCGGTGAGGCCGGCGACGACGCCGACCACCCGCCACGGGGCCCCGTCGAGAGCGGCGCGGAGGTCGGCAGCCGCACCCCGGACCAGTGTTCCCAACGCGTCGCCGGGCGCGGAGGAGCGGAAGCTGGCGCCGGGCCCCCGGCGGCGGACCAGCGGCTGGCCGTCGGCGCCGGCGACGAGCACGCGCGACGAGGTGCCACCCACGTCCACGCCGATGACGACCTCGATCATGCCGGTTGTTCCCTCGATCACGTTTGGGTGGTAACTTTCCATCCGCAGACAGTCTAGGGAGAAAAGTTCCCGGGATGTCCTGGCCACATCCAACCAGCAGTCCGCGGCGCAACGGAGCCCGCGACACGAACAGGGAGACAGGCATGAGGCGACGAGTTTCTGGTGCGGCGGCGATGGTGACGGTCGCGCTGACCCTCGCGGCGTGCGGCAGCTCCGGCGGCACCGAGACCGAGGCGGGCTCCGCCGAGAGCGGCACCGCGGAGGAGGGCCCGGCCTACGCCGGGGAGACGCTGGACGTCTGGATCATGGAGGGCACCAACCCCGACGGATCGGCCTTCTTCGAGGAGGTGGGCGCAGCCTTCGAGGAGCGCACGGGTGCCACGCTCAACGTCGAGTTCCAGCCGTGGGCGAGCGCGCACGACAAGTTCGTCACCTCCATCGCCGGCGGGACCGGACCGGACGTCGCCGAGGTGGGTACCACCTGGACCACGGAGTTCGCCGAGATCGGCGCGCTGGAGGACCTCAGCCCGCGGATCACCGAGGCGGGCCTGGACGGCGACCTGGTCGAGGGGCTCGTGGAGGCGGGCACCTACGACGGCGGCCTCTACGGGATGCCCTGGTACGCCGGGGTGCGCTCGATGATCTACAACACCGAGATCTTCGATGCCGCCGGCATCGAGGAGCCGCCCCAGTCGTGGGAGGAGCTGGTCGCCGCGGTCGAGGCGATCAGGTCGAGCCAGCCCGACGTCATCCCCTTCCCGATCCCCGGTGACAGCCAGTACGGCGCCTACCCGTGGATCTGGGGTGCCGGCGGCGAGATCGCCTCCCAGGAGGGGGACGCCTGGGCGTCCGAGATCAGCGCTCCCGAGGCAGTCGAGGGCCTGGACTTCTACACCGGCCTCGCGCTCGAGCACGACTCGTCGACGGCGGCCGCCACCACCTGGAACGAGGCCGCGGTCCTCGAGGCCTTCATGCAGGGCGACGTCGGCATGGTCATCGCGGGCAGCTGGACGCCGGGCCGCATCGCCCAGGACGCCCCGGACCTCGTCGAGAAGGTCGCCGCGTTCCCGATCCCGGCGAAGGACGGCGGCGTGGCCGGCTCCTTCCTGGGCGGGTCCCACCTCGGGGTGTTCTCCGACGCGGAGAACCCCGACCTCGCGTGGGAGTTCGTCGAGATGATGGGCACCGGCGAGTTCGCGCAGCAGTGGGCCGAGCAGTCCGGCTTCTTCCCGGGCCAGGCCAGTCTCATGGAGGAGATCGCCGCCACCGACGACCCCATGGTCGCGCCGTTCGCCCAGCAGATGCTCGAGGGCGGCCGGGCCATGCCGGTCACCCCGCTCTTCGGCCAGATCCAGGGCGCGAAGACGGTCGAGACGATGCTCCAGTCCATCCTCTCCGGCAGCGCCTCGGTGCAGGAGGCCGCCGAGACGGCCGCCGCGCAGATGGACGAGACCTTCGCCGCCGCCGAGTGATGATCGAGCAGGCCCCGTCCCGAGCGGCCGTCGCGCCGTCCGGGACGGGGCGCGCGGCGGGAGGCGGCGGCGCCGGGAGCAACGCGCGGCGCCGTCGCCGGCGCGCCACCGTGCGGGCGTGGCTGCTGCTCAGCCCGGCCCTGGTGCTCTTGGGCGTGCTGCTCCTCGTGCCCCTCGTCCGGGTCGTCCAGCTCTCCTTCCAGGACTACGGCCTGCGGGAGCTGGCCGCCGGCACGACCAACCCGGTCGGCTGGGCCAACTACGCCGAGATCCTCTCCTCGCCGTACCTGTGGCAGACCGTGCTCCCCAACACCGTGGGATTCGCGCTGGTGTGCGTCACCCTGACGGTGACCCTCGGCACGCTCGTCGCGCTGTTCCTCAACACCCTGAGCACGAGATGGCGGGTGCTGTGCTCGACGGCGATCATGGTCGCCTGGGCGGTCCCGGCCGTGACCGGCACCTACGTGCTGGTGTGGATCTTCGACCCGCTCAACGGGCTCGTCGCCAGCGTGCTGGCCGACGTGGGGCTCATCGAGGCGGGTACCGTCAACTGGTTCGCGCACCGGGTCCCCTTCTACGCCATCGCCACCCTCAACGTCGTCCACCACGGGTTCCCGTTCATCGCCATCACCGTCCTCGCGGGCCTCATGACGGTGCCCGTCGAGCTGTACGAGGCGGCCCGGATCGACGGAGCGGGAGCGTGGCGCCGGTTCTGGAACATCACGGTCCCGATGCTGCGGCCCGTCTTCGCCGTGGTCACCATCCTGTCGACGATCTGGGACTTCAAGGTCTTCACCCAGATCTACCTCATGCCCGGTGGCAACGGCGGCAACCCCGACGTCTACAACCTCGGGGTGTGGAGCTACCTCCAGTCCTTCGCCCAGGGCAAGTACGGCATGGGCTCGGCGATCGCGGTCCTGCTGACGCTCATCCTGCTCGCCGTCACCGTCGTGTACACCCGCACCGTCTTCAAGGAGCAGGACCTGTGAACGGCCGCGCCCCTCTCGCCCGCGCCGGCCGCGCCGCCGGCATCGTCGCCCTGCTGGTGTTCTCGCTCTTCCCGGCGTACTGGATGTTCACCACGGCCATCGACGCCGACGCCGCCACCCGGGGATCGTCGCTGTTCCCGGCGGACCTGACCTGGGCGCACTTCGACCGGGTCCTCGACCAGGGCGGGTTCGCCGTGTACATCCGCAACTCCGTGCTCGTAGCCACCGGCACGGTCCTCGTCTCGGCTCTCGTCGCGCTCCTCGCGGCGGTGGCGGTCGCACGATTCGAGTTCTCGCTGCGCAAGGCGATGCTCGTCATGATCCTCGTGGTCCAGATGGTCCCGCTCGAGGCCCTGGTCATCCCGCTGTTCCTCCAGGCCCGCGACCTCCAGATGCTCAACTCGCTCCTCGGGCTCGTCATCGTCTACCTCGCCTTCTCCCTGCCGTTCGCGGTGTGGACGCTGCGGGGTTTCGTCGCCGCGGTCCCCAAGGAGATCGAGGAGGCGGCCTACGTCGACGGCGCCTCGTGGGGCCGGATGTTCCGGTCGGTGCTGCTGCCCCTGGTGGCCCCCGGTCTCGTGGCGACGAGCGTCTTCGCCTTCATCACGGCCTGGAACGAGTTCATCTTCGCCCTGACGTTCATGCAGGACTCCGACCGGTACACCGTGGCGATCGGCCTCCAGAAGTTCTTCGGCCAGAACACCGCCGACTGGGGCGCCGTCATGGCCGCCTCGACGCTCATCACGCTGCCCGTCGTCGTGTTCTTCACCCTGGTCCAGCGCAACCTCTCCTCCGGACTCGCGGCCGGGGCGGTGAAGGGCTGATGGGCATCACGACCCGGCACCCGGACCGGTCCGAGGTGAGACGGCTGGTCCTGGGCGTGCTCGCCCCCGGCTTCACGGGCAGCACCCCACCCACCTGGCTGCTCGAGGCGGTCCGCGACGGCCTCGCCGGCGTTGTCCTCTTCGCCGGCAACTCCCCGGACGTGGTCACCACCCGTGCGCTGACCGACGCCCTGCGCGCGGCGGGGCCGGTGCTCGTCGCGATCGACGAGGAGGGCGGCGACGTCTCGCGTCTGCAGGCCCGGGACGGCTCGTCGCTGCCGGGCGCCGCGGCGCTGGGCGTCGTCGACGACCCCGACCTCACCCGCCGGACCGGCTCCGCGCTCGGGGAGCTCCTGCGGCTCGCCGGGGTGGACCTCGACCTCGCCCCGGTCCTCGACGTGGCGTCCGAGCCGCGCAACCCCGTCATCGGGGTGCGCTCCTTCGGTGCGGACCCCGACCTCGTCGGCCGCCACGGGGCCGCCCTGGTGGCGGGCCTGCACGCCGCGGGGGTCGCCGCGTGCGGCAAGCACCTACCGGGGCACGGTGCGACGACCGTGGACTCCCACGTCGGCCTGCCCGTCGTCGACGCGGACGTGGCGACCCTCGAACGACGCGACCTCCCGCCGTTCCACGCCGCCGTGCGAGCCGGTCTGGACGCGGTGATGACCGCACACGTCCGCGTCCCGGCCCTCGGCCCCGCGCCCGCGAGCCTGGAGCCGGCCGTCACCCGCCTCGCGCGCGCCCTCGGGGGCGGGTTCGACGGCCCCGTCATCACCGACGCCCTCGACATGGGTGCCGTCGCCGACGACCCCGGCCTCGGCGAGGCCTGCGTGCGGGCGCTCGAGGCGGGGGCCGACCTGCTGTGCCTGGGCACCACGGTCGGGCGCGACGACCGCGCCATCCTGGAGACCGCGGTGAGCGCGCTCACCGACGCCGTCGTCGCGGGCCGGCTCGAGCCCGACCGGCTCACGACCTCCGCTTCCCGTCACGCCCGGCTGCGCCGGCGGTCCGCAGCCGAGGCACCCGCGAGCGTGCCGGCCACTGCCGACGGGGAGCAGCTGCGCCGCGCGGTCGCCGACGCGGAGGCCGCCCTCGCCGTCGTCGGCGCGGAGACCGCCCGCCGGGCGGTGGCCGTCCGGGGGCAGGTGCGGCGCAGCGGCGTGCCGGTGCTGCTGGACCTGCGACGCCGCCTCAACCACGCGGCCGGCCGCACCTCCCCGGCCCTCGCCACCGAGCTCGCCCGCCGCCGCCCCGGCACACTCGTCGTGCTGCGCGGTGAGGACGTCCCCGCCGACCCCGACCGCCCGCTCGTCGTCCTCACCCGTGAGCCGCTCGCCGACGCGGACGAGGGCCGGAGCCTCGCGGCGGTCCTGGCCGCGCGTCCCGATACCGTGGTCATCCACGGCGGCACCGCACCGGCGGCGCCGGACGCCGAGCACCTGGTGCTGGCCCACGGTGTCGGCCGGGCCAACGCCGAGGCCGCCCTCGACCTGGTGGTGGGGCCGTGAGGGTGCTCGCCCTTTCCTCCGGGACGTCCGTGGACGCCATCGACGTCGCCCTCGCCGACCTGACCGACGCCGAGGGGACCCTGATCATGCGTCCGCTCGGCCATGCCGAGGTCCCCTGGCCCGAGGAGCTGCGCAAGCGGATCGTCGCCGCGCTGCCGCCCGCGCTGCCGGGCGCGGGGGAGTGGTGCGCGCTCGACACCCTCGTCGGCCAGGCCTTCGGTGACGCCGCGGCAGCGGCGTCGGAGAGCCTCGGGCCCGCCGAGCTCGTCGTCTCGCACGGGCAGACCCTCTTCCACTGGGTGCGTGACGGCCGCGCCCGGGGCACGCTCCAGGTGGGTGCACCGGCGTGGATCCACGCCCGCTGCGGTCTCCCCGTCGTCCACGACCTGCGCACCGCGGACATCGCCGCGGGCGGCCACGGCGCGCCGCTGGTCAGCCTCCTCGACCAGCTCTGGCTCGGCGGCACCGCCACCGCCGCGCTCAACGTCGGCGGGATCGCGAACGTCACCCTGCTCGGCGGCGCCGACGTCGTCACCGGCGACACCGGACCCGGCAACTGCCTGATCGACGCCGCTGCGCGGGCGTTCGACGGCCGGCCCTACGACGCGGGCGGCGAGCTCGCCGCAACCGGCACGGTCGATCGGCGCGCGCTGGACCTGCTGCTCACGGACCCGTTCTACGCCCAGCCACTGCCCCGGAGCACCGGGCGGGAGCACTTCCACGCCGGCTACGTCGCCGAGCGCCTGGCCGCGCTGCCCGACTCGCCGACGGGGCCCGACCTCCTCGCGACCCTCACCGAGCTCACCGCCCGCACGATCGCCGCGCAGGTCCGCGGCGTGGCGCGGGTCGTGGTCTCGGGTGGCGGCGCCCACAACCGCGTCCTCATGAGCCGCCTCCGCGAGCTCCTGCCGGGGGTGGTCACCGCCACCTCGCTCGGTCTGGACGGCGACGCCAAGGAGGCCTACCTCTTCGCCGTCCTCGGCTACCTCGCGGTGCGGGGCCTGCCCGGGACAGCGCCGCGCCGGCTCGACCGGCCCGACGGTCCCCGGTGCACCGGGGCCGCGCGGCCCGTGGTCCTGGGGTCCCTGACCCCGCCCGCCCCAGCACCGTGCGAGCCGGCGACCGTGCCCGTCTCGCGCCTGCAGATCCTCGAGGAGCAGCCATGACCCGGTCCGGAAGCGACTGGCGGGACGTGCTCAGCCTGCGCTCGCCCACCGAGGAGCGCAACCCGCGCACCGCGATGATCGACCAGCTCCCGACGCGTGAGGTCGTGTCGCTCGTGCTCGCCGAGGACCGTGCGGTCCTCACGGCCGTGGAGGCGGCCGCCGAGCAGGTGGGCGCGCTCGCCGAGGCCGGCGTGGCGGCGGTGCGGCGCGGTGGTCGGATCCACTACGTCGGGTCCGGGACCTCGGGACGCCTCGGCGTGCTGGACGCCGTCGAGCTGCGGCCCACCTACGACGTCGGGGAGGAGACCGTCCTCCCGCACCTCGCCGGCGGCCCGAGCGCGATGACCCGCGCGGTGGAGGGGGCCGAGGACGACGTCGACGCCGGCCGGGCGGTCACCGCGGAGGTCGCGGCCGGCGACCTCGTCGTCGGCCTCAGCGCCAGTGGCCGCACCCCCTTCGTGGCCGGGGCCCTCGCGGCCGCCCGCGAGCTCGGCGCGGTCACAGCGCTGGTCTCGACGAACCCCGCGGCACCCCTGGCTGCCGGGGTCGACATCGCGGTGCTCCTGGACACCGGGCCCGAGGTCGTCACCGGCTCGACGCGGATGAAGGCCGCGACGGCGCAGAAGCTCGTCCTCAACGCCTTCTCGACCGCCGTGATGGTGCGTCTCGGGAAGACCTACTCCAACCTCATGATCGAGGTGCTGCCCACAAACGACAAGCTCAGGGCCAGGACGGTCCGGATGCTCGTCCAGGCCACCGGTGCCCCACCGGACAGGTGTGCCGAGGTCCTGGAGGAGGCCCGCGGCCGGGTGCGGACCGCGCTCGTCGCCCTGCTGGCGGGCTGCTCGGCCGACGAGGCCGCGCGCGCCGTCGAGGCCCATCCGCCGGACGCGGACCGGTCCGGCGATCCCGCCGGCGTCCGCGCCGCCGTCGCGGCACTCGGGGTGGTGGCCCGGTGAGCGCACCGCTGACCGTACGCCTGCGGGGCCTGCTGCCCCAGCTCCAGCCCTCCACGAGGCGGGTGGCCGAGCTCGTCCTGCACGACCCCGAGCGGGCGGCCGGCCTCACCATCACCCAGCTGGCCGAGGAGGGCCGGACCTCGCAGTCGACCATCGTGCGCCTGTGCCAGGAGGCGGGCCTCGACGGGTACCGGCAGTTCCGGATGGAGCTCGTCGCGGAGCTCGGCCGTTCCGAGGGCGGGCCGGCGGCGGTGGCCGGGGACATTGCCGAGGGGGACGACCTCGCCTCGGTCGTGGCCAAGATCGCCTTCGCCGACGCGCGCGCGGTCGAGGACACCGCCCGGGCGCTGTCGGTGCCGGCGCTCGAGGCGGTCGCCGAGGCGGTCGTCCGCGCCGGCCGCACCGACGTCTACGGGGTGGGCGCGTCCGGGATCGTCGCGGCGGACCTGCAGCAGAAGCTCCACCGGATCGGCCAGGTGGCCTTCTCCTTCACCGACGCCCACCTCGCGCTCACCTCGGCGGCGCTGCTCGGCCCCGGCGACGTCGCGATCGGGGTGTCCCACAGCGGCATGACCATCGACACCGTCGACGCGCTGTCCATCGCCCGGCGCAACGGCGCCACGACCGTGGCGATCACCAACGCCCCCCGCTCCCGCATCGCCGCCGACGCCGACCACGTCCTGCTGACCGCGGCGCGGGAGACCACGTTCAGGTCGGGTGCGACCGCCTCCCGGCTCGCGCAGCTGACGGTCGTCGACTGCGTGTTCGTGGCGGTGGCTCAACGCACCTACGACGCGAGCCGCCGCGCGCTGGAGGTCACCCGCGAGGCCGTGCGTGACCGCAGCCTCGCCGCCCGGGGACGCGGCCCGAACGGGTCACGCCCCGCACCAGGAGAGGAGGCCGGCTGAGGGGGATCAGACCCCCGGGCCCCGTCGCCCGACGACGCGCGACGGCGCCACGCACACGAGACGAGAAGAAGGAGCAAGACGATGAGACGACCGACCGCGAGGACGATCGCCGCACTGGGGGGTTTTGCACTCCTGCCCGCACTCGCCGCGGCACCCGCCGTGGCCGAGACCACGCAGCCTGAGGCTGCCGGCGCCACGGAGCAGTGGCGCGGCTACTGGGTCGACGCCTTCAACGAGGGCATCTACGACGCCGACCAGGTCAGCGGGCTGGTCACCGAGGCTCAGGACCTCGGGGCCAACGCGCTCGTGGTCCAGGTGGGCCGGCGGTTCGACTGCTTCTGCAACGAGGCCCTCTACCCGCGTACCGACGCCAGGATCGACCCCGCGCCGTACGACCCGCTCGCCGAGGTCGTCGAGCAGGCGCACGCCGCGGGCATCGAGGTCCACGCGTGGGTCAACGCCACGACCCTGTGGAACTCGGCCACCGCGCCGACGTCACCGGAGCACGCGTTCAACGCCCACGGCCTCGACGCCGAGGGCGGGGACCGCTGGCTGAACAAGCGCGTCGACGGCGCCGAGAAGATCGGCAACAACACCTTCATCGACCCGGCGAACCCCGCCGCGGTGGACTACGTCGTCGACGCGGTCACCTCGATCACCGCGAACTACGACGTCGACGGCGTCAACCTCGACTACATCCGCTACCCCGACTACAACGGAGGCGAGTTCGTCAACGACTGGGGCTACTCCGAGGTCTCGCTCGCCCGGTTCGCCGAGGAGACCGGCACCACCGAGGTCCCCGCGCCCGACGACGCCGCGTTCAGCGACTGGCGTCGCGACCAGGTGTCCAACCTCGTCCGGAAGATCTTCGTGAACATGTACGAGGTGGACCCGAGCGACCGGTTGAGCATCAACGGCATCACCTACGCCTACGGCCCGCAGACGTACGGCGGCTGGGAGGGCACCCGGCCCTACACCAACGTCATGCAGGACTGGCGCGGCTGGCTCGACGAGGGCATCGTCGACACCGTCACCGCGATGAACTACAAGCGGAATTGGAACCCGGACCAGGCGAAGATGTTCACCGAGTGGAACGAGGCGCTGGCCGAGTACCGGGCGGACCGGCACGTCGTCTCCGGGCCCGCGCTGTACCTCAACGGCATCGAGGACTCCGTCGCGCAGGCGCAGGAAGTGGTCGATCTCGGGCTCGACGGGTGGATGGGCTACTCCTACGCCAACCCCACCATGGCCGCCACCGCCTCGGGCGACCTGGCGTTCAAGGACGCCCAGCGGGCCGCGCTCGTCGACGCCCTGCGCGCGGACGTGCTCGCGGAGGACGTCGTCGTGCCGGAGATGACCTGGAAAACCCAGCCCACCACCGGCACCGTGTCGGGTTCCGTGGCGCTGCGTGACGGCACGGTGGCGGACCAGGTCGACGTCGTCCTGCACCCGGTCGCCGGACCCGGCGAGGTGGTCCGGGTGCGCACCGACGGCACCGGCTGGTTCGGTGCGGTCGATCTCGCCCCCGGGCGCTACCGCGTCCAGGTCGTCGAGGAGGGTGCCGAGGGCACCGCGTCGACCTTCGTGCAGGTGGAGGCCGGCACGGTCAGCGAGGTGTCGGTACGGGCGGACACCCTGGGCTGACCCGCAACGGTGGCCCCCCGACGGGGGGGGGCCACCGCTGTGCGCCGCGCGTCGTCAGCGCAGCGAGGGTCGACGCCACTCGCCGTCGGCGGGCGTCTCGGGCGCGGCACCCTCGTTCGTGGCGCGGGCGGACCCGGCGCCGTCGTCGTCGGGCACCCGGACCATGCCTTCCTGGGCGATGGTGGCCACGTGCGTGCCGGCCCGGTCGAAGACCTGGGCGGTACCGAGGCCCCGCCCGCCCTGGGCGCTGGGGGAGTCCTGGACGAAGAGGAGCCAGTCGTCGACGGCGACGTCGCGGTGCCACCACATCGAGTGGTCCAGGCTGGCGACGCTGAGGCCCCGGGTGCGCCAGGACAGCCCGTGCCGGCGCAGGACCGGCTCGAGGAGCACCTGGTCGCACGCGTAGGCGAGCAGCGCGCGGTGCTGGAGCTGGGTGAGGCCGGCCGGCAGCGGGGACCGCGCGCGCATCCACAGCATCTGGGTCCGCTCCGCCGACCCGGCCGGGCGCAGGTACACGTCCTGGTCGACGTGGCGGATGTCGAACGCCGCGATCGAGGACATGAACTTCGCGACCGGGTGGTCGATCTCGCCGAAGAGCGTGATGGCGCTGCGCAGCGTCTCCGGGTCCGGCGCGGCCGGGGCCGTGGAGGCGTGGTCGCGGCCGGGCTGGTCCTCCTGGTAGGAGCTGATGAGCGAGAGGATCGGCTTGTCCTGCTGCAGGGCGTGGGTGCGGCGCGTGCTGAAGGACCGGCCGTCATGGAGCCGCTCGACGGCGAAGCTGATCGGCAGGTCCACCTTCCCGGGCCGCAGGAAGTACCCGTGGACCGAGTGGAGCTGGCGGGCGCCGTCGGCCGGGAGCGTGGCGTGGGCGGCCAGCACGGACTGCGCGAGCACCTGTCCGCCGTAGATCCGGCCGCTGAGCTGCGGCAGCGACGTGCCGGTGAACCGGTCGGGGCCGAGGCGGCCCAGGCGCAGGATGCGCAGGACCGTGGCCATCGGCTCGACGTCGCTCTGCGGGACGTCGAGGGTCTCGGTGACGCCGTCGGCGTGCTCGGCGTGCTCGACCTCGTCGGGCATCGACGCTCTCCTCGCGGTGGTGCGACGGCGGGTCGCCGTCAGATCAGGGGGGTCCGGCCGGGGCCGTCCGTGTTGACCATGGCGTGGGCGGCCCGGACGAGATAGTCCCACAGCAGGGCCTCCGACTCGGCCGGCAGGGCGAGCTCGTCGACCGCCACCCGCATGTGGGCGAGCCAGCGGTCGCGCGCTGTCGGGGTCACGGTGAACGGCATGTGGCGACGGCGCAGCATCGGGTGCCCGCGGCGCTCGGAGTAGGTGGTGGGACCGCCCCAGTACTGCTCGAGGAACATCCGGAGCCGGTCCTCCGCGCCCTCCCAGTCGTCCTGCGGGTACATCGGGGCGAGCAGCTCGTCGGTGCGCACGCCCGCGTAGAACCGCTTCACCAGGCGCGCGAAGGTCTCGTGGCCGCCCATCGCGGCGAAGAGCGAGTCCATGTCCAGGGGTTCGGTGCTCACGGCTCCCATTCTCCCAGGTGCACGGCGGTCGCCCGTCCCGTGGCGCCGCGCGGGCGGACCGGCTCCCCGGCCGGCGGGCCGGCGGTCCGCCTCCCGTCCGGCGGGCGGACCGTTCTACAGCCCGAGCTCCGCCAGGACCGGCAGGCCCGCCCGCACCCGGGCGCGGGCCTCCTCCGCGGACTCGGCGTCCACGGCGGCGCGGGCGAGCTCGCGGCAGCGCTGCAGGTCCGTGGCCGCCAGGACGGCAGCGACGTCGGGGATGGCTCGCGGGGTCATGGACAGGGTCGCGACGCCCAGGCCCACGAGGACGACGGCGAGGGCGGGGTCCGCGGCGGCCTCCCCGCACACACCCACCGGCCGGGACTGCTGCGCACCGCCCCGGCAGGTCTCCTCCACCAGTCGCAGCACCGCGGGCTGCCAGGAGTCGGAGAGGTCGGCGAGGGACCCCAGGAGCCGGTCCGCCGCCATGACGTACTGGGTGAGGTCGTTGGTCCCGACGGAGGCGAAGTGGGCCCGGGCGAGGATCGGCCCCGCCAGCAGGGCGGCGGCGGGGACCTCGACCATGACCCCCGCCCGGTCGAGGCCGTGGGCGGCGCACGCGGCCACGAAGCTCTCGGCCTCGGCCACCGTCGCCACCATCGGCGCCATCACCCAGACCTGCGCCTCCTCGGCCGCGGCGGCGGCCGCGATCGCCTCGAGCTGGTGGTCCAGGACGGCGGGGGAGCGGCGGGCGGTACGCAGTCCGCGCACCCCGAGGGCGGGGTTCGCCTCGGCGGTGTCGGTGAGGAACGGCAGCGGCTTGTCCGCGCCGGCGTCGAGGGTCCGCACGACCACCTTCCGACCGGGGAAGTGGGCCAGCACCTCGCGGTAGGCGGCGGTCTGGTCGGCGACCGAGGGCTCCTCGGCACGGTCGAGGAAGCAGAACTCCGTCCGGAAGAGGCCGATGCCCTCCGCGCCGGCGGCGGCCGCGGCCGCCGCCCCGCGGGCGTCGCCGACGTTGGCCAGGAGCGCCACCTCGTGCCCGTCGGCCGTGCGACCGCGCCCGTCGAAGCTCCGCTGGCGTCCCGCGGCGGCGGCGGCCCGCTCGAGGTCGTCGGCGCCCGGGTCGAGCCGCACGGTCCCGGCCCCGCCGTCGACGAGGACGGCCCGGCCCTCCGGCAGCGCGTCGAGCGCCCCGGCGAGGGCCACGACCGCGGGGATGCCCAGGGAGCGGGCGAGGATGGCGGTGTGGGACGTCGGGCCGCCCTCGGCGGTGACGATCGCCCGCACCCGGGCGGGGTCGAGGAGGGCGGTGTCGGCGGGCGCGAGGTCCTGCGCCACGAGGACGAACGGCTCGGGCCGGGTGGGCACGCCCGGCAGCGCCGTGCCGGTCAGGACGGCGACGATCCGGTTGCGCACGTCGGTGACGTCCTGGGCGCGCTCGGCCATGTACCCGCCCAGGGTGCGCAGCTGCTCGGCGACCGTCCCGGCCGCCTCCCACACCCCGCGGGCGGCGGTGAGCCGGTCCGCGCGGACCCGGCGGGCGGCGGTCTTGACGAGGCTGGGGTCCCGCGCCATCTGCGCGGTGGTCTCGAGCAGCTCGCGGGCCTGCCCCTCCACGGTCGCTGCCGCGGTCTCGAGCCCGGCGGCGACCTCCTCGGCGGCGGCGCGGACCCGGTCGGCCTCGGCCTCGACGTCGGCCCCCGCGGGCAGGGTGCCGCGAGACGGCTCGGCGGGCGGCGCGCCCAGCTGCGCCACGGGCCCGGCGGCGAGGCCCGGACTGACGCCGACGCCCTGCAGGTCACGGACGGGGGCCCGCAGGCCCGGCTGGTCGTTCATGGCGATCCTCCCTCGTCGGCGACCATCATGCCGCCCCTGCCGCGGGGGCGCCCGGCGCAGGTAGGCTCTCCCCGGACCGAGACCCCGGTCACACCTGACGACCGACGACGCCCGGAGGCACCGACGATGACCAAGGCCGAAGACATCCTCACCGCGTTGGGAGGTGCCGCGAACGTCGTCGACGTCGAGCCGTGCATCACCCGCCTGCGGGTGGAGGTCCGCGACCCGGCGGCGGTGGGGGATCGCGACCTCAAGGCCACGGGCGCGTTCGGCGTGGTCCGCTCCGGCCGCATCGTCCAGATCGTCGTCGGTCCCGAGGCGGACGACCTGGCCGAGGCGATCGGCGCCATGCTCTGAGGCGTCGCCCGGTGCGCCCCGGCGGGCGCGGGCGGCAGCCTCTGGCAGGATCGTCTCGCGACGAGGGCGACCGACCGGCCCTCGCGACGTGAGGAGCGAGATGACTGACCCGGCCGCCGTCGAGGCCCCCGGACCGTCCCTGCACCGGCTGGCCGACGCCCTGGGCGTCGCCACGGACTTCTGGGACTTCACGGGACACCACCGGACCGTCGGTGCACCGACCATCCGTGCGGTGCTTGCCGCGCTCGGCGTCGACGCCGCCACCGAGGAGGCGGCGGAGGCGGCGCTGGCGGAGATCGATGTCGCCCCGTGGCGGGCCACCCTCCCGCCGTCCGTCGTCGTGTCGGCCGGGCGCGAGCACGACCTGGCCGTGCACGTCCCCGACGGCACCGCCGTGCGGGTGCACGTCGCGGTCGAGGACGGCCGCCGCTGGGACCTCACCCAGCGCGAGGTGTGGACCGCCCCGCGCGACGTCGACGGCGTGCGCACCGGCCGGGCGACGTTCGTCCTGCCCGCGGACCTGCCGCTGGGCTGGCACGAGCTGGTCGCCGACGTCGAGGGCGGCAGCCGGGCGACGGCGCCGCTCGCCGTCACCCCCGCCGCCCTGGAGGCACCCACCCTGGCCACCGACCGCGGCTGGGGGGTCATGGCGCAGCTGTACTCCGTCCGCTCGGCCACCTCGTGGGGGGTGGGGGACCTCGCCGACCTCGCCGAGCTGACCGCGTTCTTCGGTGACGTCGGCGCGGACTTCCTCCTCATCAACCCCCTCCACGCGGCCGAGACAACCGGGCACATGACGCCCTCGCCGTACCTGCCGGTCAGCCGCCGCTTCTTCAACCCCCTGTACATCCGCCCCGAGGACATCCCCGAGACCGCCTACCTCACCGGGCCCCAGCGGGCCCTGGTGGAGTGGGCCGCCCAGGAGGTCCGGCCGGCGAACACGACCAACGAGCCGCTCGACCGCGACGCCTCCTGGGCGGCGAAGCTGCGGGCGCTCGAGGTCGTCCACGCGGCGGGCCGGTCCCGGTCACGCCAGCGCTCCCTCGACCGGTTCCGTGCGGAGGAGGGCCAGGGGCTGGAGGACTTCGCCCTGTGGTGCGCGCTGCAGGAGAAGTACGCGGGCAGGGCGTGGCCCGAGGAGCTCGCGGACGCGCGCTCGCCCTTCGCCGCCCGGGAGCGCCGCGAGCTCGCCGACCGCGTGGACTTCCACGCCTGGCTGCAGTGGGTGGCGGACTCCCAGCTCGCCCACGCCCAGCAGGTCGCCAAGGAGTCCGGGATGGGCCTGGGCGTCATGCACGACCTCGCCGTGGGCGTCCACCCCGACGGCGCCGACTCGTGGTCCCAGCGCGAGGCCTTCGCCCTGGGGATCGGCGTGGGCGCGCCCCCGGACATGTACAACCAGCAGGGCCAGAACTGGCACCAGCCGCCCTGGCGGCCCGACGCCCTGGCCCGCACGGCCTACGCCCCGCTGCGGGAGATGGCCCGTACGGTGCTGCGCCACGCCGGGGCGGTGCGGGTCGACCACATCCTCGGCCTGTTCCGGCTGTGGTGGATCCCGGACGGCATGGGCGCCGGCGAGGGCACGTACGTGCGCTACGACCACGAGGCGATGGTCGGGGTGCTCCTCCTCGAGGCCCACCGCGCCGGCGCCGTCGTCATCGGTGAGGACCTCGGGACGGTCGAGCCGTGGGTCCGTGGCTACCTGGCCGAGCGCGGGGTCCTGGGCACGTCCGTGCTGTGGTTCGAGAAGGACTCCGCCGGCTGGCCCCTCGAGCCGGGGGACTACCGCGACCTCGTCCTGGCCACGGTCGACACCCACGACCTGCCCCCGGTGGCCGGCTACCTCGCCGAGGAGCACGTGGACCTGCGCGAGCGCCTCGGGCTGCTCACCACCCCGGTGGATGAGGTGCGGGCCGAGGCACGGCTCGAGCGCGAGCGCATGGTCGCGCGCCTGCGCGAGCACGAGCTGGTCGGGGCGGACCCCACGGAGCGCGAGCTCGTCGAGGCGCTGCACGCCTACGTCGTGCGCACCCCGGCCGTCCTCGTGGGCGTCTCCCTCACCGACGCGGTCGGCGAGCGGCGTGCGCAGAACCAGCCCGGGACCGACACCGAGTACCCGAACTGGAAGGTCCCGCTCGCCGACGGCGCGGAGCGCGTGGTCATGGTCGAGGACCTGCCGGGGTCGGCCCGGCTGCTCTCCCTCGTGGCCGCGGTGCGTGCCGCCATGGGCGACGACGACCGGTTGGCGGACTGACGCGGCGGGTCGCGGTTGACACGCCCCCGTGCGCAGGGTGTCATCAGCATGACGGGCCGCACGGCCCGGCACGGCGCGCACGGCCGCACGGATGTTCCCGTCGCCCGCCGGCAGTGACGACAGGAGCGAAAAGATGAGTCAGGCCGAGCAGATCCTCGCGGCACTCGGCGGGGACGCGAACGTCCTCGACCTCGAGGCGTGCATCACCCGCCTCCGCGTGGAGGTGGAGGACCCGTCCAAGGTGGACGAGGCGGCGCTCAAGGCCGCGGGCGCCTTCGGCGTCGTGCAGCAGGGCGCCGCCGTGCAGGTCGTGGTGGGCCCGCAGGCGGACACCATCGCCGAGGACATCGAGGACCTCCGCTAGGACGCACGAGCGAGCCGCGCCCGGCGCGGCCCAGGGTGGTTGCGGCGAACCGGCCGGCGGGACGACCCGCCGGCCGGTTCGCCGCGCGCCCGCTCAGGCGGTCGCGACCGCCCCGCCGGCGGCGTCCGCGGCCTGGGCCCGCACCGCACGGCGGGCGGCGTCGAGGTTCTCCACCACCAGGCGGCGCAGCGCGGGGGGCGCGGCGGGGTGGTCGGCCAGCCACTGCTCGGTGAGCGCGACGACGTCGACGCCGTGCTCACCGGCGAGCCCGGCGAGCTTGTGCGGGTACAGGCCGACGACGATGTTCTGCGCCATCTCGTTGGTGCGTTCGCGCCACACCGTCTCCAGGGCGTCGAAGTAGCGCCCGGCGAACGGCACGAGGAGCCCCCGGTCGTGGAGCTGGGAGAACCCGCCGATGACGTTGGACTGCACGGCGTTCGGCAGCGCGTCGGAGTCGACGACGTCGGCCCAGGCGGCCGCCTTGTTCTCGGCGGTGGGGATCGCCGCCCTGGCCCGGGCCGCCTGCTGGTGCCCGGTGGCCGTGGCGTCACGGCCGAGCTCGGCGTCGATGCGCGCGGCATCGGCGCGCCCGCCCGCGACCAGGCCCTGCAGGAGGGTCCAGCGCAGGTCGGTGTCGACCTCGAGGCCGTCGAGGTCCACGGTCCCGTCGAGCAGGCCGGCGAGGACGTCGAGCTGCTCCGTGGTCACGGCGTGCTGGGCGAGTGCCCGGACCAGCTGGAGCTGGGTGTCCGACCCCCCGCGCGAGCTGCGGGCGAGCGTGAGGAGACGGTCCGCGACACGCTCGGCGAGGTCGGTGCGCGTCGCCGGTGCCGAGTACGACCCCACCGCGGTCGCGAGCTGGCGGAGCAGCACCTGGACCACGGAGGAGTCGGACTCGCCGGGGATCGCGGCGAGCACGAGCTCGGTGAACTCCCGGGCCGGCCACTCGCCGTCCCGGGTGGTGTCCCAGGCCGAGGCGAGCACGAGCGCGCGGGGCAGGGAGTGGGCGAACCCGCCAAGGTGCGCCCGCGCCGTCGCCAGGGAGGCCTCGTCCAGGCGGACCTTGGCGTACGCGAGGTCCTCGTCGTTGACCAGGACCAGGTCCGGCCGGCGGTCGCCGACCAGCTCGGGCACCTCCGTCCGGTCGCCGTCAACGTCGAGCTCGACGCGCAGCCGCCGCTCGAGCCGGTCCCCGACGACGTCGTAGCCGCCGACGACCAGCCGGTGCGGGCGCAGCGTCGGGTGCTCGGCGGGCGCCTCCTGGAGCACCGCGAAGGAGGTGACCGTCCCCTCCTGGTCGACCTCGATCTCCGGGCGCAGCAGGGTGACGCCGGCCTGCTCGAGCCACACCTGCGACCACGCCGTCAGGTCGCGGCCGGAGGTGGTCTCGAGCTCGGTGAGGAGGTCGGTGAGCTCGGTGTTGGCGAAGGCGTGCTTGGCGAAGTAGCGCTGCAGGCCCGCGAGGAACGCCTCGCTGCCGACCCACGCGACGAGCTGCTTGAGGACCGAGGCACCCTTGGCGTAGGTGATGCCGTCGAAGTTGACCTCGACGTCCTCGAGGTCGTTGATGGGCGCCACGATGGGATGGGTCGAGGGCATCTGGTCCTGGTTGTAGGCCCAGGACTTCTCCAGGGAGGAGAAGGTCGTCCAGGCGCTCGTCCAGCGGGTCGCCTCGGCGGTGGCCAGGTGGGAGGCGTACTCCGCGAAGGACTCGTTGAGCCACAGGTCGTTCCACCAGCGCATGGTCACCAGGTCGCCGAACCACATGTGGGCGAGCTCGTGGAGGATCGTCACGGCCCGGCGCTCGACGGTGGCCTCGGGCACCTTGGAGCGGAAGACGTAGTTCTCGAGGAACGTCACCGCGCCTGCGTTCTCCATGGCCCCGGCGTTGAACTCGGGCACGAAGAGCTGGTCGTACTTGGCGAAGGGGTAGGGCCGGTCGAACGCGACCTCGTAGAAGGCGAACCCGGCCCGTGTGATGTCCATGATCTCCTCGGCGTCGACGTACCGGGCCAGGGAGGCGCGGGCGTAGACCCCCAGGGGGATGGTGCGGCCGTCGGTGGAGACCAGCTCGCCGGTGAATCGCGAGTACGGCCCGGCGATGATCGCCGTGAGGTAGGAGGAGATGACGTCCGTCGGCGCGAAGCGCCACGTGGCCACGTCCTCACCGGCCGGCTCCGGGTCGGGGGTCGGGCTGTTGGACACCACGGTCCAGTGCTCGGGGGCCGTGACCGTGAACGTGAACGTGGCCTTGAGGTCGGGCTGCTCGAAGACGGCGAATACGCGGCGTGAGTCGGCCACCTCGAACTGGGTGTAGAGGTAGACCTCCTCGTCCACCGGGTCGACGAAGCGGTGCAGACCCTCGCCGGTGTTCATGTAGCGGCACGTGGCGACCACGACGAGCTCGTTGTCCGCGGCGAGGTCGGTCAGGGCGATTCGCGAGTCGGCGAACGCGGAGGTGGCCACGGGGGCGCCGTTGAGGGTGATCTCCTCGACCGACTCGGCGATGAGGTCCACGAACGTGCTCGCGCCCTCGCGGCCGGCGAAGCGGATCGTCGTCGTCGAGCCGAACACGCGCTCGCCACGCGTCAGGTCCAGCGCGACGTCGTAGGTGGACGTCGTCACGATCCCGGCCCGCTCCTGGGCCTCGGCGCGGGTGAGGTTCTCTCCGGGCATGGGTCTCCTTCGTCCGGGCCGCCGTGGCGACCCTCTCCCGGCGCGCCAGGACGCGCACCGCCGGCGCAGTGCGCGCCGACGACGATCCTGCCATCCGGGAGCCGTCCGGGCCGAGCCCAATACCGCCCGGCGCGTGGACCGACGTGCGGGCGCGGGGTGGCGTCACGCAGGATGGCCCCATGACCGAGACCCACCGCGCCGACTTCTGGTTCGACCCCCTGTGCCCCTGGGCCTGGATGACCTCCCGCTGGATGGGGGAGGTGGAGAACGTCCGTGACATCGAGGTGAGCTGGCACGTGATGAGCCTGGCCGTCCTCAACGACGACCCTGACGACGGCGAGGCCGGCGGCCGGTGGGGACCGGTGCGGGTGGTCAACGCCGCCCGCGAGCTCCACGGACCGGAGGTCGTCAAGCCCCTCTACGACGCCCTCGGCACCCGCATCCACCCCGGCGGGCGCGGCGGGGAGCCGGGCGCCGTCATCGACGAGGCGCTCGCCGAGGTCGGGCTGCCCGCCGAGCTGGCGCGGTTCGCCACCTCGGACGAGCACGACGACGCCCTGCGCGCGTCTCACCAGCGGGCGATCGACCTGGTCGGTACCGGCGTCGGCACCCCGGTCGTCGCCGTCGACGGCGTCGCCTTCTTCGGTCCGGTCGTGACGCCGGCACCGCGCGGCGAGGCGGCCGGACGGCTGTGGGACGGCGCGGTGCTGGTGGCCGGGACGCCCGGCTTCTACGAGCTCAAGCGCAGCCGCACCAGCGGCCCGGTCTTCGACTGACGGCGACCGCTCACCCGTCGGCGGGACCTCGAGCGGGACCGGAGGGGCGTCAGGCCCATGGCGTAGCGTGACCTCCCGGCAAACCCGGGAACGAGGAGGGCAGATGGCACAGGCAGGCGCGCGCAGGCTCAGCGGCGGCGAGATCGCGGTGGTGGTCGTGTCCCTGCTGCTCGTGGCTGCCTTCGTCGTCATGCTGGCGGTGCGGCTGTCGACGGCCGACGGCGCCGGGGCCGCCGGGGCCGACGGCGGGTCGACGCCCACCGGGACCGCCGCCCCGAGCGGCACGTCCGAGGCGAGCACGGCGCCCCCGGCCGGCACGGACCTCTCCGGCGTCGCCTTCGACTTCGTCAGCCCCAGCGGCAACATCGCCTGCGACATCGACGGCGAGCGGGCCCTGTGCGGGATCGTCGCGTTCGACTACGCCGAGGAGATCCCCGAGGCCGAGACCCGTGCCTGCGACGGGACCGTTGGGCACTACCTGCAGGTGACGGCGGACGGCGCGTCCCTCGTCTGCGACACCTCCGGGCAGGCGCCCGCCGTCTCCCCCGGTACCGCGGTGCTCGACTACGGCCAGACCGAGAGCGCGGACGGCTTCACGTGCGAGTCGAGCGAGACCGGCATGACCTGCACGCACGACGAGTCGGGGTACTCCTTCTCCGTGCGCCGCGCCGGCTACACGCTCTCCTGACGACGGACGCCCCGCGGGTCACGCCCGGTGGCCGCCGGGTGAGCGCGTGGCTTTCGGGTGAGCGCGTGGCTTTCGGGTGAGTGCGTGGCTTTCGGGTGAGCGCGTGGCCCCGGACCTGCTCGCTCACCCCGAAGCGTCGATCTCGACGGTTGCCGCGTGAGCGCGTGGCTTTCGGGTGAGCGCGTGGGTTTCGGGTGAGCGCGTGGGTTCCGGGTGAGCGAGCGGCCCCGGACCTACTCGCTCACCGCGAAGCGTCGATCTCGGCCGCGGTGCACCGTGCTCGTGGCCGCCGGGGCCCACCGCGACGCCGCCGGCGGGGCGGCGTCGCGGCCGGTCACCAGATCCGCACGCGCTCCTCCGGCGGGAGGTACAGGGCGTCCCCGGGCCGGACGTCGAAGGCCTCGTGGAAGGCGTCCATGTTCCGCACCACCCCGTTGCAGCGGAACTCCGCCGGGGAGTGGGGATCGATGGTCAGCAGGCGCACGACCTCCGCGTCCCGGCTCTTCTCGCGCCAGATCCGCGCCCACGACGCGAAGAGGCGCTGCAGGCCCGAGAGTCCCTCGACCACGGGCGCGGCGTCGATGCCGGGCAGGCCCTGACGGCGCAGGGCGATCTCGCACGCCTTGAGCGCGATCGACAGGCCGCCGAGGTCGCCGATGTTCTCCCCGATCGTCAGGGCGCCGTTCACGTGGTGGGACCCGTCCAGCTGGGCGGGGGAGAAGGCGTCGTACTGGGCGATGAGGGCCTTGGTCCGGGACTCGAACTCGCGCCGGTCGTCCTCGGTCCACCAGTCCGTGAGGCGGCCGGTGCCGTCGTACTTCGAGCCCTGGTCGTCGAAGCCGTGCCCGATCTCGTGGCCGATGACGGCGCCGATCCCGCCGTAGTTCCAGGCGTCGTCGGCGTCGGGGTCGAAGAACGGCGGCTGGAGGATCGCGGCGGGGAAGACGATCTCGTTCATCGTCGGGTTGTAGTAGGCGTTGACCATCTGCGGCGGCATGAACCACTCGTCGCGGTCCATCGGCTTGCCCAGCTTGGCCAGGTCGCGACGCTCCTCGAAGACGTTGGCGGCGCGGACGTTGCCCAGCAGGTCGGTCGGGTCGGCCTCCAGCGCGGAGTAGTCGCGCCACTTGTCCGGGTAGCCGATCTTGGGGGTGAACGCCTCGAGCTTGGCCAGCGCCCGCCGGCGGGTCTCCTCACCCATCCACTCCAGCGAGGTGATGGACTCGCGGTAGGCCTCGACGAGGTCGGCCACGAGGGTCTGCATGGCGGTCTTGTGCGCGGGCGGGAAGTGCCGCGCCACGTAGAGCTCGCCCACGGCCTCCCCGAGGGCGCCCTCGACCAGCGCGACCCCGCGCTTCCAGCGCTCGCGCAGCTCCTCGGCACCGGTGAGGGTGCGGCCGTAGAAGTCGAAGTTCTCGTCCACGACGTCCGAGGGGAGGTACGGCGCCCGCGCGTGGACGACGTGCCACATCAGCCACATCCGCAGCGAGTCGACGTCGGTCTCGGCCCACGAGCGGGCGAAGTGGGTGACGTAGGAGGGCATGGCCACGATGAGCTGGTCGAACGCACCCTCGGGGACCCCGAGCGCGGTCCGCCACAGCGACCAGTCGAAGCCGGGCGCGCTCGCGACCGTCTCCTCCCACGTCATGGGGTTGTTGAGCTGGTCGGCCTCCCGCGAGCGGACCTTGTCCCAGTGCCCGGCGGCGAGGGTGGTCTCGACCTTCATGACACGCTCGGCGGCGCCCATCGCCTCGTCCTCGGTCACCAGACCGGTCAGGGCCAGCATCGCCGCCACGTGCGCGACGTAGGCGGTCCGCGTGGCCGCGTGGACGTCCTCGCGGTAGTAGGACTCGTCGGGCAGGCCGAGACCGGACTGCCAGAAGTAGACGGTGTACCGCTCGGGGTCGTTGAGGTCGGTGTCCACCTGGTAGCCGACGGCGCCGCCGACACCGGTGGGCTGCAGGGCGCCCATCGCCCGGGTGAGGGCCTCGTGGTCGCGGGCGGCGGTGAGCGCCTCGAGGTCGGCCCGCAGGGGGGCGGTGCCCAGGGCCTCGACCCGCTCGATGGCCATGAAGGAGGCGTAGACGTCGCCGATCTTCCGTGCGTTGTCGGGGTTGCCCTCGGCGACCCGGCCGGCCGCCGCGTCGTCGATGATCGCCCGCACCCGCTCCTCGGAGAGGTCGCGCAGGGCGGTGAAGGAGCCGTCGCGGGCGCGGTCGGCGGGGACGACGTGCTCGCGCAGGAACGTGCCGTTGAACCGGCGGAAGAGGTCGTCCTGGGGACGGACGCCGTCGTCCATGGCCTCGGCGTCACTCATCTGTGCGGTGTTCGTGGTGGTCATGCTCCGACACTACGGGGCAAGGGTGCGGGACCGCTCCCGCGCACCGGGCACAATGTCCCCATGCGCATCCACATCGCCGCGGACCACGCCGGATTCGAGCTCAAGGCGGTGCTCGTCGAGCACCTGCGGAAGGCGGGCCACGTGGTCGTCGACCACGGCGCCGAGACCTACGACGCCGAGGACGACTACCCCTCGTTCTGCTTCGCCGCCGGGGAGGCGGTCGCGAGCGAGACCGGCTCCCTGGGCATCGTGCTCGGCGGCTCAGGAAACGGCGAGCAGATCGCGGCGAACAAGGTGCCCGGAATCCGCGCCGCCCTCGCGTGGAACACCGACACGGCGCGGCTCGCCCGCGCCCACAACGACGCCAACGTCCTGGCGATCGGCGCGCGCCAGCACTCCCTCGACGACGCCGTGGGGCTGGTCGAGACGTTCGTCGCCGAGCCGTTCTCCGGCGAGCCCCGGCACCAGCGCCGCATCGACATGCTCACCGCGTACGAGGCGCTGCGCAGCCGGTAGCCCGGGGCTGGGCCGGAGCGCTCAGAACCCCCACCCGTTGGCGGGTGCGACCGGCCAGCCGAACGCGGTGGCGGCCGGCGCGAGCGCGGCGCCGTCGAGGACCTGCACCCGCCCGGCCGCGGCGAGCGCCGCCAGGGACGTCCCGCCGAGGTAGGCCGAGCCGAGGTCGGCGACGTCGAGGGCCAGGTGGGCCGGGGCCGTGGTGGCGGTGACCTCGGCGCCCGCCGTCCCGCCGCGCAGGTGCCAGTGGCCGGCGTTCGCCGGCACGAGGTCGTCCCGGATCTCGAGGACGACGTCGACGTCGGCCGCGTACGCGCGACCGGCCAGGGCCCGGGGGACGTCGAGCAGACGCACCCACAGGTCGTCGCTGAGGCGGACGGAGGCGCCGCGCAGGTCGGCGAGGAGGTGCAGGAGGGGGTCGTCCACGGGGAGCTGGGCGGTCTCGACCTTCGCCATGAGGTCGAGGTCGGTCAGCGCCCCCCACAGCGCCCGCGCGGCCGCGGCGTCGAGCGCGGCGGACTCACGGACCTTCACGGTCCCCTCGGGAACCCCCGCGTCGGACCACCGGCCCTTGCGCCGGAAGGTCGCGTAGGCGCGTGGCTCGCCGGCCGGGGTGCGCACCACCGCCACGCGCAGGCCCTCCATCTCCTTGCGTGTGGTGGGCCAGTCCACGAGCTGCGCGGCGCGCAGGGCGTCGGTGTCGCGGCTGATCCACCCCGGCCGCACGACGGCCGCGTGGACCTGCTCGATCACCGCGCCGTGGCGGGCGGGGTCGAGACGGTCGAGCTCGACGACCAGGTCCGCGGCGCCGGGCACCTCGCGCAGGTCCGCGCCGCGGCCCACGGTCAGGGTGGCCGTCTGGCTCGCCACGCCGTAGCCGTAGCGGCCGTAGATGCCGGTCTCGGCGGCGTAGAGGACCGACAGCGCCTCCCCGCGCCCGACCGTGCGGGCCAGGTGGGCGGTGAGCGTGGCGCGGGCCAGTCCCCGACGCCGGTGGCCGGGGTGCACCGCCACCCAGGTCAGGCCCGCGGCGGGCAGGCGCGCCCCGCCGGGCACGGGCACGGAGAAGGCGTACGAGGAGTGGACCGCCGCCAGCCGCGCCTCGGTGCCCCGCTCGTCCCAGACCCCGACGGTCCGGCCGGGCTCGAGGTCCCACACCGCCACGGCCTCGTCCTCGGGCGCCATCTCGAAGGCGAAACCCCAGCGGTCGACGTCGATGATCTGCGCGCGGTGCGCGACGTCGTCGAGCTCGGCGAGCCGGTACCCGGCGGGCACGGCGGTGGTGCGGACCGCGGTGGTGGCGTCTGCTGTGGTGGTGGCGTTGTCGATCACGCCGAGAAGCATGTCAGGGCAGCCGGGGCCGGGCGAGGACATTCTCGGTGCCCCCGGCCCGTCGCCCGGAGGTTCCGGCGTCTGGAGGAGGTTCCGGCGCAGCGAGGTTCCGGCGCCGGGAGGCCCCGGCCGCCGCGGGTCCGGCTCAGGGCCGCTCGAGCGACCGGCGGGCACCGAGGGCGACGACGGCGGGCGCCAGGGGCACGAGGACGACCACCGCCGGTGCCACCGCGCCGAGCAGCCACGTGGCCGCGCCGACGAGGACGCCCTGGGCGGCCCAGCGGGCGGAGGTCGGGTCGGGAGCCCCGCGGTCGGCGACCGCGCGGGCGCGGGCCCGCTCACCGGCGTCTCCCGCGGTGAGCAGGAGCCGGTTCCAGGACCGGGCGCGTCCGGCCTCCGCCACAGCCGTGACCAGCAGCCACGTGGCCGCCGCCACGAGCGCCACCGCCCAGCCCGGTCCGGTGACCACGGCGACTGCGAGGGCGACGAGCGGGGTCAGGGCCGCCGTCGTCAGGAAGGCGCCCAGGACGGCGACCGAGCCGGACGTGCGCCGCCCCGCCGAGCCCGCGACGACGACGCCGACGGAGGCGACGGCGACGTACCCGGCGAGGGTCAGCCCCAGGGCGCCCGCCGCACGTCCCGGCCCCGCGGCGAGGGCGGCCAGGACCACGGCGGCCACGGTGAGGGTCGCCGCGACGGCCACCATCGTCACCGCCCGGCGCCGCCCCGCGCGCCGGGCGCCGTCGATGACGGCGGGCACGTCGAGGTGCTCATGGGGGACGGAGGTGTCGCAGTGGTGGCAGGCGTCGGCGGCGGGTCCGGGCCCGGCGGTGGCGTGGGTGCTCATCTCGCTTGCGATCATAGGCGGGTGCAACCCGAACGGACGGAGCTGACCGAGCTCGTGCTCGACGTCGTCGACCAGGTCCCCACCGGCCGTGCGACCACCTACGGCCACGTGGCCGAGGCGGTCCGCGCGCGGACGGGGCACGGGCACGCCCGGCACGTGGGCCAGGTCATGGCCACGTGGGGCGCGGAGGTGCCGTGGTGGCGGGTGGTGCGCGCCGACGGCACCCTGCCCCGCCAGCTGCGCTCCGGGGCGCTGGAGCACTACCACGAGGAGGGCACGCCGCTGAGCCCCCACGTGCCCGTCCGCGTCAACCTCGACCGGGCGCTGTGGGACCCTGCCGACGCCTGGGTCCCGCCGGCGGGGGTGGGGGAGCACCGTGCCTGAGGGCCACACCGTCCACCGGCTCGCGCACGCCTTCGCCGAGCTGTTCGGCGGGCACCGCCTGGCCGTCAGCTCACCGCAGGGCCGCTTCGCCGACGGCGCCGCGCTCCTGGACGGCCGCGCGCTCGTCGGCACCGAGGCCCACGGGAAGCAGCTCTTCCTCGCCTTCGCCGGGCGCGGCCGGCTCACCGCGCCCGGCCAGCACCCGCCCCTCGCCGGGCCCGGCGAGCGCCTGCCCGCAGCCGTGCCCTTGGCCGCAGCCGCCGTCGACCAGGACGCCGTCGAGGGCGAGCCCCGGTGGCTCCGCGTGCACCTGGGTCTGTACGGGTCGTGGACGTTCGACGGGGACGGGTCCTTCCGCGCGCCCCACGCCATCGGCGCCCCGCGCCGCCGGGTGGCCGAGGAGGAGGTCGCGGTGCGCCCGCCCGGCGTCCCCGCCGCCTCCGACGGCGTCTGGTCCCCGCCCGCCCCGCGCGGGGCGGTGCGGGTGCGCCTGCTCGGCGAGCACGGGGTCGCCGACCTCACCGGCCCGACCGCCTGCGAGGTGGTCACCGCTCAGGAGAAGGCGGCCGTCCAGGCGCGGCTCGGTCCCGACCCCCTCCGGGCCGACGGCGACCCCGAGGCGTTCGTCCGCGCCGTCCGCGCCACCCGTCGTCCGGTCGGGGAGCTGCTCATGGACCAGGCCGTCCTGGCGGGGGTGGGGAACATCTACCGCGCCGAGGCGCTCTACCGGGCGCGCCTGCACCCGCTCCGGGCCGGCCGGGACGTCCCCGCCCCGCGGCTGCGGGCGATGTGGGCGGACCTGCGCGAGCTCATGGCGGACGGCGTGGCGACGGGCCGGATCGTCACGACCCGGCCCGAGCACCGGAACCACCTGGGTGAGGCGGGCGACGTCGCGGTCGTCCCCGACGACGACGACCGCTGGTACGTCTACCACCGCTCGGGCCGGCCGTGCCTGGTCTGCGGCGCGAAGGTCGCCGAGGCCGAGATGGCGGGGCGGCGGGTCTTCTGGTGCCCGCGCTGCCAGCGGGCGCCGCGCGCCTGATCTCGGCGCCGGGACGGGCCGACGCGGGCCGTCCCGGTTCCACCGCAGGGGCCGGCGGCTCAGATGTAGATCGCCGGCTCCGACCAAGGGTCGAGCAGGGCGCTCGGCGGGGCCGGCTGGGCCCGGGCGGGAACGCCCACGGCCACGGCGCCGGGCGGGACGTCCTTGACCACGACGGCGTTCGCGCCGACCCGGGCGTCGGACCCGACCCGGATGGGTCCGAGGACCTTGGCGCCGGCGCCGATGAGCACGCGGTCGCCGATCGTCGGGTGGCGCTTGCCCCGGCTCATCGAGACCCCGCCGAGGGTGGTGCCGTGGAAGAGGACGACGTCCTCGCCGACCTCGGCCGTCTCGCCGATGACCACGCCCATGCCGTGGTCGATGAAGAGCCGGCGGCCCAGGACCGCCCCGGGGTGGATCTCGATCCCGGTGACGGCCCTGAGCACCTGCGAGAGCAGGCGTGCCGGCAGCTTCAGCAGCGGGCTGGCGTGCCACATCCGGTGCGCCAGCCGGTGACCCCACAGTGCGTGCACGCCGGGGTAGGCCAGCGCGACCTCGACCAGGGTGCGCGCCGCCGGGTCCCGGCGGCGCGCAGCCTGGAGGTCCTCCAGCAGCAGCTGGCGGAACGGCACGTGGGAGTCGTGCAACTCAGTCCACCAGTCCCTCGAAGAGGATGGTGGAGAGGTAGCGCTCGCCGAAGGAGGGGATGATCACGACGATCGTCTTCCCCGCCATCTCCGGGCGCTGGGCGACCTGGACGGCCGCGGCCAGGGCCGCGCCGGAGGACAGGCCCACGAGCAGCCCCTCCTCGGTGGCGGCGCGCCGCGCCCACGCCACGGACGTCGCGGCGTCGACGTCGATGACCTCGTCGTAGACCTCGGTGTCGAGGATCTCGGGGACGAAGTTCGCGCCGATGCCCTGGATCTTGTGCGGGCCGGGCTTGCCGCCGTTGAGGATGGGCGACTCGGCCGGCTCGACGGCCACGATCCGCACCTCGGGCTTGCGCTCCTTGAGCACCTGCCCGACACCCGTGATCGTCCCGCCGGTGCCGATGCCGGCGACGACGGCGTCGACCTCGCCGTCGGTGTCGGCCCAGATCTCCTCGGCGGTGGTGCGCCGGTGGATGGCCGGGTTGGCCTCGTTGGCGAACTGCCGGGCCAGGACGGCGCCCGCGCGTTCGGCGGCGATCGCCTCGGCCTTCTCCACGGCGCCCCGCATGCCCGTCGAGGGGTCGGTGAGCACGAGCTCGGCGCCGAAGGCGCGCAGAAGGGCCCGGCGCTCCTTGCTCATCGACTCGGGCATCGTCAGCACGACCTTGTAGCCGCGCGCCGCACCCACCATCGCCAGCGCGATGCCGGTGTTGCCCGACGTCGCCTCGACGATCGTGCCGCCCGGGCGCAGCTCGCCCGACGCCTCGGCGGCGTCGACGATCGCGACGCCGATGCGGTCCTTGACCGAGTTGGCCGGGTTGTAGAACTCGAGCTTGGCCAGCACGGTGGCGCCCGCGCCGTCGGTGATCTTGTTCAGGCGCACCAGGGGGGTGCGGCCGATGAGCTGGGTGACGTCGTCGTAGATCGTTGCCATGGTCCTCTTCCTCGGGGGTGGGTGGCCGGGGTGGCCGGAGCGCGTTGCGTCGGTGCCGCCGGGCGGCGGCCGGGTGAGGAGCGCCTGGCATGCGGACAGAGGCCGCACGCTTGAGCCGGGCGCTCTACCGACAACGGCAGGACCGGACCGTCGAGGGCCGGGCGACGAGCGTCGTGCTCATGGCGGCGTCCTTCCGACGGAGCGGCGGCGCCCACGGGCGCCGGTGCCGGGACCGGCACCTTGAAGTGTCAACACACTAGTGCCTCGGCCGCTCCCGCCGCACCCCGCCCCATGTGGCGGTCCGTCGGACCGGGCCGGCGGGCTCGCCGGCGTCAGCGCGGCCGCTCGACTGCCGTCGTGCCCACCAGGACCGGACGTGCCGTGCCGGCGGTGAGGGCGGCCAGGCGGGTGGTGAGGGTGACGCTGTCGGCCACCGCCAGGGTGAGTCGGACGCCGTCGGGCTCGTAGGCCACGTGCTCGACCCCGACGTCGTGGTCGTGCAGGTCGGCCTCGACCCGGCCCGCCTCGGCGTGGGGGAGGACCACCTGCCACAGCTCGCGGCTGACCACGACGACGACGGGCGCGGCGGCCAGCGCCGCCCGGACCGCGTCGCCGTAGGCCCGCACCAGCCCGCCGGTCCCCAGCTTGACCCCGCCGAAGTACCGCACGACGACGGCGACGACGTCGCGCACCCCCGAGGCGCGCAGTGCCTCGAGCATCGGCATCCCGGCGGTGCCGGGCGGCTCGCCGTCGTCGTTGGAACGCTCGACCGGGTTGGTGCCCGGGACGTCCAGGACGAACGCCGAGCAGTGGTGCCGCGCGCCGGGGTGGCGGGCGCGGAGCTCGGACACCAGCCCCCGCGCCGACTCCTCGTCGTCGACGCGGCGCAGCACGGCGACGAAGCGTGAGCGCCGGACCTCGGTCTCGACGACCACGTCCGCGCCGCGAACCAGCCGCAGGTCGGTCACGGACGGCAGTATCCCGCGCCGGGAATGTGCGGGGCCCGCCCGGCGTTGGAGCGATCAGTGAGAACAATTCTCAGGAGGTCGAGATGAAGCAGACGATCCACCCCGGCTACCGCGCCGTCGTCTTCCAGGACGCCTCGGCGGACTTCCGGTTCCTCACCCGGTCGACCCTGACCTCGAGCCGGACGATCGAGTGGGAGGACGGGCAGACCTACCCCGTCGTCGACGTCGACATCTCCTCGGCGTCCCACCCGTTCTACACGGGGCGCTCCCGGGTGATGGACACGGCCGGCCGGGTGGAGCAGTTCCGCCGCCGGTACGGTGACCGGGTCCGCTGACCTCGCGCGCCGGCGGCTCATGCGCGGTGCGCGGCCGATCTCACACCTGGGGTAGGATGCCCAGGTTGGCCTGACGGGCCCCTCTCGTGGGAGGGTGTACGTCGGCAAGATCCCCTCTACGACGGAAGGAGCGGCAAGGGCATGGCAGTTCCCAAGCGCAAGATGTCCCGCAGCAACACCCGCTCTCGCCGGTCCCAGTGGAAGGCCGAGCTCACCGAGCTCGTCACCGTCCGCGTCCAGGGCCGCGAGCTCAAGGTGCCGCGGCGGCTGGCCAAGGCTTACCAGAAGGGCATGATCGTCGCGGAGTGATCCGACGGCTCGGCCCAGCACGCAGGTCCCCACACCCTCGGGTGCGGGGACCTTCGTCGTTCTTGCACCGGCGTGACCGCGCTGGAGCCGCGTGAGCCCGCCCGGTGGCGCCGCACGAGCCCGCCCTGTGGCGCCGCACGAGCCGGCCCGGTGGCGCCGCACGAGCCAGGTTCAGGGGAGCAGCTTGAGCCCGACGACGCAGCCGACGATGCCGCCCAGGAGCAGGATCTTCGCGAGCGAGGCCGTCTCCTCGCCGGTGACCATCGCGTACGTCACGGTGAGCACGGCGCCGATGCCGACCCAGACGGCGTAGGCGGTCCCGACCGGGATCGAGCGCATCGCGTACGCGAGCCCGGCCATGCTCAGGCCGAGAGCGAGGAAGAACGTCACGGTCGGGGCGAGGCGGGTCATCCCCTCGGAGCGGCCGAGGGCGGTGGCCCAGACGGCCTCGAGGACGCCGGACAGGACGAGCACGAGCCAGGACATGACGGTTCTCCCTCATGGCCGTCTTGTCGCTCGCCGGGTACGGCTCCCTCGTCCGGTGCCCCGATGGGGTCGGCGTCCGGCGCCACCCCGGAGGGGGAACCGCCTGACGTGGAGCGGGTGACCGGGATCGAACCGGCACCATCTGCTTGGAAGGCAGAGGCTCTACCATTGAGCTACACCCGCGGGCCTGAGCCGCACGAGGAGTCTACCCGGACCCCGCCGGCCGCTCGAACCGCGCCGCGCGGCGGCCCCGTCAGGTTGGTCACAGCGTCGTCGTCGGCGGCCGAGCCCCTAGACTGCACCTTCGCACCCGCGAGGTGCGACGGGATGTGGCGCAGCTTGGTAGCGCGTCCGCTTTGGGAGCGGAAGGTCGTCGGTTCGAATCCGTCCATCCCGACGGTGCGCCGGTCACGCGGCGCGGGGCAACCGGCGTGGGTGTCACCGGCCGGCCGCGGGTCCGGCATCATGACCGGGTGCTTGTCGAGCCCCTGCCCCCGACACCTCGCGGGCGTTCCTCGCCATGGCCGAGCTCCGGCCCGGGCTCACCGAGGGCGAGTTCGTCGCCCGGGCGGACGCCCAGCGCGCCGCCGGCTACCGGCTGGTCGCCGCGGTCGACGACGACCGCGGACCCGCGCTCGCGGTCGCCGGGTTCCGGCTCGCGGAAAACCTGGCGTGGGGCCGGCACCTCTACGTCGACGACCTCTCCACCCGCGCTGTCGCCCGCGGGCAGGGGAGGGGGCGGTCGCTGCTCGACTGGCTCGTGGCAGAGGCGCGGCGGCTCGGTGCCGGGCAGATCCACCTCGACTCCGGCGTCGGCCCCGAGCGCCTCGCGGCGCACCGCCTGTACCTCAACGCAGGGTTCCGCATCAGCTCCCACCACTTCGCCCGCGAGGTCCCGGCTCGCCGGTGAGGGGCTCAGAGCCGGAGCCGCCGGGTGGACCCGCGCACGACGAGCTCGGTGGGCAGCTGGACGTGGGCGTCGCGCTCCTTGCCGTCGAGCAGGTCGATGAGCAGGCCCAGCGCGGCCCGCCCCATCGCCTGCATCGGCTGGTTGACCGTCGTCAACGGGGGCTGCGCCAGGGCCGACTCGGGCACGTTGTCGAAGCCGACCACCGAGACGTCGCCGGGCACGGAGAGCCCGAGCTCACCCGCGACCTCCATCGTCCGGATGGCCGAGAGGTCGTTCGCCGCGAAGATCGCCGACGGGCGCCGCGACAGGGTGAGCAGCTCACGGGCCGGCTGCTCGGCGTCGTCCGACCGGTACCCGCCCACCCGGATGAGCTCGGGGTCGACGTCGAGCCCCGCGCGCTCCAGAGCCGTGCGGTACCCCGCCTCCCGCAGCCGCGAGGACTCCAGGTCCGCCCGGCCGGCGAGGTGCCCGATGCGCGTGTGTCCCAGGGCGATGAGGTGCTCGGTGGCGCTCAGGGCGCCGGAGAAGTTGTCCGCGTCCACCGTGGGGAAGCCGGAGGGCCCGGTGTGCGGGTCGATCGCCACGACCGGGATGCCGTACTCGGCGTCGACGACGGTGGGCGTGACGAGGATGGCGCCGTCGATGAGGGTGCCGCTGAGCCGGGAGAGGTAGCGCCGCTCCCACCCGGCGTGACCGCCGGCCCGGCCACCGCCGGAGTAGGCGAGGAGCTCGTACCCGGTGCCCTGGACGGCGCTCGAGACGCCCTTGAGCAGCTCGGTCGAGTAGGGCTCGAACTCGGCCACGAGGATGCCGATGACGTTGGTGCGCAGGCTGCGCAGGCTCCGGGCGACCAGGCTCGACTCGTACCCCAGGTCGTCGATGACCCGCTGGACGCGCTGGGAGGTGGCCGCGGCGACGCCGTAGCGGCCGTTGATGACCTTCGAGACGGTCGCGACGGAGACCCCGGCTGTCCGGGCGACGTCGCCGATGGTGGTCCTGGGCCGCTGCACCCCTCCAGCGTACCGGTGTCGAAATCGTTATCGATACCGATTGACATTAGTTCGTCCATGCGGCAAAACTGGGTCCCGACCGTTAGTCAACGAAGACCGAGGGGATCGACCCATGAGGATCGTCCGAGCAGCCGGGACAGCCGTCGCGCTGACCCTGAGCGTTGCCATGCTGGCCGCCTGCGGCGGCACCGATGCCGAGAACGGCGCCGGCGGAGGTGAGGCCGGCGCGGACGGCGACGTCACGCTGACCTGGTGGCACAACTCCAACAGCGAGCCCGGGAAGGGCTACTACGAGCAGGTCGCCGCCGACTTCGAGGCCGCCAACGAGGGGGTGACGATCGAGATCAGCGCCCTCGCCCACGAGGACATGCTCACCCGCCTGGACGCCGCGTTCCAGACCGGTGACGCGCCCGACGTCTTCATGGAGCGCGGTGGCGGCGAGCTCGCCGCCCACGTCGAGGCCGGGCTGGTCAAGGACCTCACCGACGTCGCGGCCGACACCGTCGACACCCTCGGCGGCTCCGTCGCCGGCTGGCAGGTGGACGGCCAGACCTACGCGCTGCCGTTCTCGGTCGGCGTCGTCGGCTTCTGGTACAACGAGGCCCTCTTCGAGCAGGCCGGCATCACTGAGGCGCCCGAGACGATGGAGGACCTCTACGCCGCCGTCGACGCGCTCAAGGCCGAGGGCATCGAGCCCATCTCCGTCGGCGCGGGCGACAAGTGGCCCGCAGCGCACTACTGGTACTACCTCGCCCTGCGCGAGTGCAGCGAGGACGTCCTCTCCGACGCGGTGACCTCCCTCGACTTCTCCGACCAGTGCTTCGTCGACGCCGGCGAGGACCTCGTCGAGCTCATCGGCGCCGAGCCCTTCAACGCCGGCTTCCTCGCCACCCCGGCCCAGACCGGGCCGACCAGCGCCTCGGGCCTGCTCGCCACCGAGAAGGTCGCCATGGAGCTGGCCGGGCACTGGGAGCCCGGCGTCATGCAGGGCCTCACCGAGGACAACCAGGGCCTGGGCGAGAACACCGGTTGGTTCCCCTTCCCGTCCGTCGAGGGCGGTGCGGGTGACCCCGAGGCAGCCCTCGGTGGCGGCGACGCGTGGGCGTGCTCGCAGGACGCCCCCGACGTCTGCGTCGACTTCATCGAGTACCTGCTCAGCGACGACGTCCAGACCGGCTTCGCCGAGAACGACATGGGCCTGCCCACCAACCCCGCCGCCACCGGCTCGGTGTCCGACCCGGTCCTGGCCGACCTCCTGAAGTTCCGCGACGAGGCACCCTACGTGCAGCTGTACTTCGACACCGCCTTCGGTGAGAACGTCGGCGGCGCCATGAACGACGAGATCGCCCTGGTCTTCGCGGGCGAGTCCTCGCCGCAGGGGATCGTCGACGCGACCCAGGCCGCAGCCGACCTCGGATGACCTCGATGGCAGACGACGTGACCCACCGCACCGGCACGGCCACGGTTGCTGCCACGCCCACCGCCGCCGGCCGGGTCCCCACCCGGCCGGCGGCGCCGGGACCGCGGCGCAGGCTCTCCGCCCGGTGGCGCAAGCGCCTGGAGATCCTGTTCTTCGTCACCCCCGCGCTGACGCTGTTCGCGATGTTCGTGGTGGTCCCGGTGATCCAGGCCGGGCGGTACTCGGTGTTCCGGTGGAACGGCCTCGGTCCGATGGAGAACTTCGTCGGCCTGGAGAACTACGCCAACGCCCTGCGCGACCAGGTCTTCACCGACGCGGTGATGCACAACCTCACCATCATCGTCCTGTCGATCCTCATCCAGCTGCCCCTGGGGCTGGCCGTCGCGCTCCTGCTCAACCGTGACATGTGGGGCCGCGCGGCGATGCGCGTCATCATCTTCGTGCCGTACGTCCTGGCCGAGGTGGTCGCCGGCGTCGTGTGGCTCATGCTGCTCCAGCCGAACGGGGTCGTGGACGCCGTCCTCGACGCGGTCGGTCTCGGCGGCCTCACCCAGCTCTGGCTCGGCAACCCCGACATCGCCCTGTACACGGTGATGTTCGTCCTGACCTGGAAGTACCTCGGCCTGGCGGTCATCCTCTTCCTCGCCGGCCTGCAGGGGGTGCCGCCGGACCTGTACGAGGCCGCCCAGATCGACGGCGCGTCGTGGTGGCAGGTCCAGCGCCGGATCACCATCCCGCTCCTCGGGCCGACCATCCGCACCTGGGGCTTCCTGTCGATGATCGGCTCCCTCCAGGTGTTCGACATGGTCTGGATCCTCACCAAGGGCGGCCCGGCCAACTCCACCGTGACGATGGCGACGTACCTCATCAACCAGGGCACCAACCGCAGCCTCTACGGCTACTCCTCGGCCGTGGCGGTGCTGCTCTTCGGCATCTCCCTGGTCCTCGCGCTGGCCTACCAGGTGTTCGTGCTGCGCCGGGACAACGATGACGCCCCCAAGCCCAGGAAGGCGACCCGATGACCGCGCCCCTCACGGCCGTCCCCGGACAGCCCGCGCCGCTGACCGACGCCCCGCGCCGCCGGCGCCGGTCGTTCTCCGGCGGCAGCCCCCTGGTCTATGCCGCGGCCCTCGTCGTCGTCGCGGCGACGCTCGGCCCGGTGGTGTACGCGATCCTCGGCGGCTTCCGTTCCAACGCCCAGCTCGCCGCCGAGCCGGTCGGCCTGCCCGACCCGTGGGTGACGACGAACTACCTCAACGTCCTCACGTCGTCGAGCTTCTGGCGGTACGCCCTCAACTCCACGATCGTCGCCGGGATCACCACCGTCGTCGTGGCCGTCTTCGGGGTCATGGCCGCCTACCCGCTGGCCAGGTACCGGTTCCGGGGCCGCGAGGCGCTGTTCCTCGTCTTCACCCTCGGCCTGCTGTTCCCGCTGACCGTCGCGATCATCCCGCTGTTCCTCATGCTCCGGGACCTCGACCTCACCAACAGCCTGTGGGGGGTGGCCCTGCCGCAGGCCGCCTTCGCCCTGCCGATGACGATCGTCATCCTCCGGCCCTTCCTCATGGCGATCCCCAAGGAGCTCGAGGAGGCGGCGATGCTGGACGGCACCTCCCGGATCGGCTTCTTCTGGCGGATCCTGCTCCCGCTGTCCGGGCCCGGCCTGGTCACCGTGGGCGTGCTGGCGTTCGTGGCCTCCTGGAACTCCTACCTCCTGCCGCTGCTCATCCTCAGCGACCCGGCCGCGCAGACCCTGCCCCTCGGGGTGGCCACCTTCTCCAGCGAGCACGCCCAGGACACCGCCGGGGTCCTGGCCTTCACCTCCCTGGCGATGATCCCCGCGCTGGTGTTCTTCCTGGCGATGGAGAAGCGCATCGTCAACGGCCTCCAGGGCGCCGTCAAGGGCTGACCCGGCCGGACCCACCGAGCGCCCGTCACCCCACGCACACCTGACCGCCCGTCCCGCACACCTGCCCGCCCGTCCGGCCGCGACCACCGCGCGCCGCGACCACCACCGCACCGCACGCAGTAAGGACATCGACGTGACCGAAGCCCAGGTCAGACCGACCACCCAGAACGCCCCGGAGAGGGCCGGTGCCGCACGCGGCGCGGCGCGGGGGGATGGCGACCGCCCCGGCGACCTCCTCGCCGCGATGACCCTGGAGGAGAAGCTCGCCCAGATCGTGGGCTTCTGGGTGGACGAGGGCGGCGAGGTGGTGGCGCCCCTGCAGGGCGAGATGGCCGACGACGCCACCCCGGAGAAGCTCGAGGAGGCCACCCGCCACGGGCTGGGGCACTTCACCCGCGTGTACGGCACCCGTCCGGTGGACCCCGCCGAACGGGCGGCCTGGTTGCGCGACGCCCAGCGGCGCCTCGTCACCGGCACCCGCCTGGGCATCCCCGCGATCGTCCACGAGGAGTGCCTCACCGGGCTCGCCGCATGGCAGGCGGCGACCTTCCCCACCCCCCTGGCGTGGGGGGCCTCGTTCGACCCCGACCTCGTCGAGGAGATGGGGGCGGCGATCGGCACGTCCATGCGCGAGCTCGGGATCCACCAGGGCCTCGCCCCGGTCCTCGACGTCATCCGCGACCCGCGGTGGGGGCGCGTCGACGAGTGCATCGCCGAGGACCCCTACGTCGTCGGCACGGTGGGCACCGCGTACGTCCGCGGCCTCCAGGGGGCGGGCGTCATCGCCACCCTCAAGCACTTCGTGGGGTACTCCGCCTCCCGGGCGGGCCGCAACCTCGCGCCGGTGCACGCCGGCCCCCGTGAGGTCGCCGACGTGCTCCTGCCGCCGTTCGAGATGGCGGTCCTCGACGGCGGGGTCGGGTCGGTCATGCACTCCTACGCCGAGATCGACGGCGTCCCGGTCGCCGCCGACCCCCGTCTGCTCACCGACCTCCTGCGCGAGCGGTGGGGCTTCGACGGGACGGTCGTGGCGGACTACTTCGGCGTCGCGTTCCTCCACGCCCTCCACGGTGTGGCGACGGACCTCGGCGACGCCGCGGGCCAGGCCCTGGCGGCGGGCGTCGACGTCGAGCTGCCCACCGGCAACGCCTACCTCGCCCCGCTCGCGGAGAAGATCCGCGCCGGTGAGGTCGACGAGGCGCTGGTCGACCGGGCGGTCCTGCGCGTGCTGCGCCAGAAGGAGGCACTCGGCCTCCTCGACGAGACGTTCGAGGCGGCGCCCCCGGTGGTGGTCGACCTCGACCCGGCCGGGCACCGCGAGATCGCCGCCCGCCTCGCGGAGGAGTCCGTCGTCCTGCTGAGCAACGACGGCGTGCTGCCGCTGCGCCCCGCGACGGCGCGCCGGGTGGCGGTCATCGGTCCCAACGCCGACCGTGCCCCCGCCCTCTTCGGCTGCTACTCCTTCACCAACCACGTCCTGGCCCACCACCCCGACGTCCCGATGGGCATCGACGTGCCCACCGTCCTCGAGGCGGTCCGGGGCGAGCTCGGCGCCGAGGTCACCCACGCCCGGGGCTGCGCCGTCGACGACGACGACCGGTCCGGCTTCGACGCCGCCGTCGCCGACGCGCGGGCCGCCGACGTCGCCGTCCTCGTCATGGGCGACCACGCCGGGCTGTTCGGCCGCGGGACCGTCGGCGAGGGCTGCGACCGCGACGACCTCGAGCTCCCGGGCGTCCAGCGCGAGCTCGTCGAGGCCGTCCTGGCCACCGGCACCCCGGTCGTCCTCGTCCTGCTCACCGGCCGGCCGTACGCGGTGGGCTGGGCGCTGGAGTCGTGCGCCGCGGTCGTCCAGGCGTTCTTCCCCGGTGAGGAGGGCGCCAGGGCCGTCGCCGGTGTGCTGTCCGGGCGGGTCAACCCCTCCGGTCGCCTCCCCGTGAGCCTGCCGCGCTCCGCCGGGTCGCAGCCGTACTCCTACCTCCACCCCCCGCTCGGCGGTGCCTCGCCCGTCACGAGCCTCGACCCGGCCCCCGCGCTGCCGTTCGGCCACGGCCTGTCGTACACCTCGTTCACCCGGACCGGGCTCACGGCGGAGGCCACCGCGCCCACCGACGGTGCGCTCACCGCCACTGTCGTCGTGACGAACACCGGCGACCGGGCGGGGGAGGACGTCGTCCAGCTCTACGGCCACGACGTCGTCGCCTCCGTCACCCGGCCCACCGCCCAGCTCCTGGGCTACCGACGGGTCGCGCTCGCCGCGGGCGAGTCCGCGACCGTGCGGTTCACCGTGCCGACCACCCGGTTGGCGTTCAGCGACCGGGACCTGCGGCGCGTCGTCGAGCCGGGCGAGGTCGAGCTGTGGGTCGGCGGTTCCTGCGACCACCGCGAGGCCGTCGCTCGCGTGGAGCTGACCGGGCCGGTCCACCCCGTCACCGTCGCCGACGCCCGGTGGGTCACCACCGAGGTGGTGCCCGCATGACGGGCACCGTGGGCGGCGCGGGGGCGGACCCGGCCGCGGTCGCCGTCGCCGATCCCGGTGCGGACCTGCGCCACCGGGTGACCTCGACCACCGTCACGCTGCGCGGCGCCGACGGCGCACCGCTGGCCGGGCGCGAGGTCACCGTCGAGCAGCGCTCCCACGCGCTCGGCATGGGCAACATCGGCTTCGACCTCATCCCCCTCGCCAACGGTGAAACCACCGCCCACACAGCCGGCGTCGAGACCTTCGGCGGGGCGTCGCTCGACGGGCTCGAGCACCTCGCCGAGCTGTGGCTCGAGGTGTTCAACACCGCCACGCTGCCCTTTTACTGGGGTGCGTTCGAACCCCGACGGGGCGAGCCGGACACCGAGCGGCTGCGCCGCGCCGCGCAGTGGTTCGCCGACCGCGGCGTCGCCCTCAAGGGCCACCCGCTCGTGTGGCACACCGCCACCGCACCGTGGCTGACCGACCTCGGCGTCGACGAGATCGAGCGCGTCCAGCGCGAGAGGATCCGCCGGGAGGTGTCCGGCTTCGCCGGCCTCGTCGACACCTGGGACGCCATCAACGAGGCGGTGATCATGCCGGTGTTCGACAAGGAGGACAACGGCATCACCCGGCTGTGCCGGGCGCGCGGGCGCATCGCCACGGTGCGGATGGCCTTCGAGGAGGCGCGCGCCGCCAACCCCGCCGCGACGCTGCTGCTCAACGACTTCGACATGTCCACCGCCTACGAGTGCCTCCTCGAGGGGGTGCTGGAGGCGGGGGTAGGCGTCGACGTCCTCGGCCTGCAGAGCCACATGCACCAGGGCTACTGGGGCGAGGAGCGGACCCTGGCGGTCCTCGACCGCTTCGCCCGCTACGGCCTGCCGATCCACCTCACCGAGTCCACGCTGCTCTCGGGCGACCTCATGCCGGCGCACGTCGAGGACCTCAACGACTGGCAGGTCGAGCACTGGCCCTCGACCCCCGCCGGCGAGGAGCGCCAGGCCGAGGAGATCGTGCGGCACTACCGCACCCTCGCCTCGCACCCGTCCGTCGAGGCCGTGACGTACTGGGGCCTCACCGACGACGGGGCGTGGCTCGGCGCGCCCGCCGGGCTGGTCCGGGCCGACGGCACCCCCAAGCCGGCCTACGAGGCGCTGCGCGACCTGGTCAAGGGGGCGTGGTGGCTGCCGCCGACGACGACGCGTACCGACGACGAGGGCCGCGTCACGGTCCGGGGCTGGACGGGCGACTACCGGCTGACCACGGCCGCCGGTGCCGCCGACGTGAGGCTGGGCGGGCCGGCGCGCAGCGGGAGGACCGGCGAGCCGGTGGACGTCTCCGTCAGCGGTTCCGCAGCCGGGTGACGGCGAGGTAGAGCTCGCAGCCCAGGCACAGCCCGACGACGGCGTTGAGGAACGCCGCGACGAGGGCCGCGCCCGCCGCGACCTCGAGCGCCCACGGCACCCCGAGCAGGGCGAGGGCCAGGCCGGCGCCGGTGATGACCAGGCCGACGACCTGGGCGAACCGTGGCGGAGCCGCGTCCTCCAGCTCCGCGGGGGCGGCCAGCCGCGGTCGGACCAGCCCCTTGTACAGCGCCCCCTGCCAGGTGCCCTGCGCCCCGCGCGCGGCGCCGACCGCGAACGAGGCGACCACCACGCCGAGGAGCAGGAGCCCGGCGGTCGAGGCGCCGAGGAGGAGGACCACCACGAGGAGCACGGCGGTCAGGGCCGCGCCGAAGCGGGGGCCGCGCGGGTCGATGCCCGCCGGACGGGCGGTGGCCGCGGACGCCGCGGCGCTCACGCCGCCCGCCCCGCGCCGACGAGGCCGCCGACGATCTCGCGCGCCTGCGTCGCCGTCGGGGCGCCGCTCACCCGTCCCACCGCCGTCCCCGTGTGGTCGAAGACGAGGGAGGTCGGGGTCCGCATGACCCCCAGGGTCCGCACGAGGTCGAGGTGCTCGGCGGCGTCGAGCTCGACGAGGGTGACGTCCTCCCCGCCGACCAGGGTCCACGTGCGCGCGCTCGCCCGGCACGGTGTGCAGACCTCGGACGAGAGCTGGACCACGACCGGGCGGCCGGGCTCGGCGAGCTGGCGGCCGGTGGCCGCGCGGAGGGTCTCGAGGGTCACGGCGCCCTCGCGCTCGGTGCGCGTGGTCCGCAGCGAGCCGCGGCGCCGCTCCGTCAGCCACCACGCGGCGGTGGCGACGACGAGCAGGACGAGCACGGCGAGCAGTCGTGGGAGGAGGTCGGTCACCCCGCGAGGGTAGGTCGCCCGGGGCCCGGACATACCGGGCAGCCTCCGCCGTCCCGGATGGTGGACGCCGCCGGGGCGACGCCCGCGTCGTGCCCCTCGCCGTGCCCCGCGGCATGGGGGAGCGGGCCCCGCACGTGCCGCCCCGGTGGGACGTGCCCTAAGATTGGCCGGTCTGTGTTCCGTGATCACGAACGGTGACCCGGCCAGACGCACAGCCTCCCGCCGTGACCGGCGGGCCGTCACGACCATCCGATGAGTGGAGACCACCGCAGTGAAGAGCGCCGTCGAGAACCTCGAGCCCACCCGGGTGAAGCTGACCGTGGAGGTGTCGTACGACGAGCTCAAGCCGAGCCTCGACCACGCCTACGCCCACATCGGCGAGCAGGTCAACGTCCCCGGCTTCCGCAAGGGCAAGGTCCCCCCGCGCGTGCTGGAGCAGCGCGTCGGCCGCGCCGCGGTGATCGAGCACGCCGTCAACGACGCCGTCCCCGGCTTTTACAACCAGGCCGTCTCCGAGACGGACGTCAAGCCCCTGGGTCAGCCGAGCATCGAGGTCACCGAGATCCCCGCCGTCACCGGCACCCCGGGCGGCCAGCTGGTCTTCACCGCCGAGGTCGACGTCCGCCCCGAGATCGAGCTCCCCTCCCTCGAGGGCGTCGAGCTCACGGTCGACGACGTCGAGGTCTCCGACGACGACGTCGAGGAGCGACTGACCACCCTGCGCGAGCGCTTCGGCTCCCTCGTGGGCGTCGACCGCCCGATCGCCGACGGCGACTTCGTCGTCATCGACCTCGCCGCCAAGGTCGGCGAGGAGGAGGTCGACTCCGTCTCCGGTGTCTCCTACCAGATCGGCGAGGGCAACATGCTCGACGGCCTGGACGAGGCGCTCACCGGCCACAGCGCGGGGGAGACCGTCACGTTCACGGCACCGCTGGCCGGCGGCGACCACGCCGGCGAGGACGCCGAGGTGACCGTCACGGCAACCGCCGTCAAGGAGCGCGAGCTCCCCGAGGCCGACGACGAGTTCGCCCAGCTCGCCTCCGAGTTCGACACGATCGACGAGCTCCGCGCCGACCTGCGCACCCAGGCCGCCCAGGAGAAGTCCTCCGAGCAGGCCGTCCAGGCCCGCGACCTCCTTCTCGAGAAGCTCCGCGGCGGTGCGGACTTCCCGGTCCCGGCCGGGATGGTCGAGAGCGAGATCGAGCGGCACCTGCAGGCCGAGGGCAAGGAGAAGGGCGACCCGCACGGCGAGGAGGTGCGTGAGGAGGTCACCGGCCTGCTGCGCGACCAGCTGCTTCTCGACACCCTCGTCGAGAAGCTCGCCGTCGGCGTGACCCAGAACGAGCTCCTCGAGTTCCTCGTCTCCAACGCCCAGCAGTACGGGATGGACCCCAACCAGTTCATCCAGGCCGCCTCGCAGACCGGGCAGCTCCCGGCCTTCATGGGTGAGATCGCCCGCAACAAGGCGCTCGCGGTCGCGCTGCGCCAGGTGAGCATCAAGGACGGCGCCGGCAACGACGTCGACCTCTCGGAGTTCATCGGCTCCGACGAGCTCGACGCCGCTGGGCCGGAGGGCGAGGCCGGGTCCGCTGCGTCGGAGTCCGCCGACTCGTCGGAGTCCGCCGACTCCGCCGACTCACCGGAGTCCGCCGACTCCGCCGACACCCCGGACGAGGCGGCCGACGAGCCCGCGGAGGCGCCGAAGAAGAAGGCCACCAAGAAGGCCGACAGCGCCGAGGAGTCTGACGCGAAGAAGTCGGCGGCGAAGAAGGCGGCCGCGAAGAAGCCCGCCGCGAAGAAGGCGGCCGCGAAGGACAAGAAGTCCGACGAGGACTGATCCGCGCAGGTTCGACGTCCGGCGGCGCCGGGGTGCTGGTCCAGCACCCCGGCGCCGCCGTCTGTCCGGGAGGTCGGGCGGCAGGGGTGGGGATCGAGCGCTCGCTCGGCCGAGGTCGTGGGTTCCGGGTCCAGTCAGCAGGTACCGATCTGCTGACTGGACCCGCGAGGTACTCGTTCGTCGCGAGTGTGCTGAGTGGGGGAGGCGCGGGCCCGGTGGCTGGGTGCTGACTGGACCCGCGAGGTGCTCGTTCGGCACCGCGGCGCGCCGGCCCTGCGTGTCCGCCGGCGCCGTGCCGTCCGGCGCATCGTGCGCCGTGAGCGAAAAGGCCGCCCCCGGGCGGGGTGCGGAGCGGCGTCGGCGTTAGGGTCCTGGGACAGACCCTGATGGCGACACCCGGGTGCCATGGTGCCCGAGACGAAGGAGCATGCACGTGAGCGAGCAGATGCCGCAGGCGAGGACCGAGGGCGCCGGCATGGGCCTGAACGACAACATCTACAACCGGCTCCTCAAGGAGCGCATCATCTGGCTGGGCTCGGAGGTGCGCGACGAGAACGCGAACGCCATCTGCGCCCAGATGATGCTCCTGGCGGCGGAGGACCCCCAGAAGGACATCTTCCTCTACATCAACTCCCCGGGCGGCTCGATCACCGCGGGCATGGCGATCTACGACACCATGCAGTTCGTCCAGCCCGACGTCGCGACGGTGGCGATGGGCATGGCGGCCTCGATGGGGCAGTTCCTGCTCTCGTCGGGCGCGAAGGGCAAGCGCTTCGCCACCCCGCACGCGCGGGTGATGATGCACCAGCCCTCCGGCGGCATCGGGGGCACCGCGACGGACATCCGCATCAACGCCGAGCTGATCCTGCACATGAAGCGGGTCCTCGCCGAGCTCACGGCCGAGCAGACGGGCAAGCCCGTCGAGCAGGTCAACGCCGACGCCGACCGCGACCGCTGGTTCACGGCGACCGAGGCCCTGGAGTACGGCTTCATCGACCACGTCGTCGAGCACTCCCACTCCGTGCCCGGCGGCGGCGGCACGGACGCCAAGTGACGCCCCCCGACCCGAGAACCCCAGGAGCAACCGTGACCAGCCCCTTCCTCGCCCAGGCCGGCATGATGCCGGCGTCCGCCGCCCCGGCCTCCCCGGGCGCGCGCTACGTCCTCCCGCAGTTCGAGGAGCGCACCGCCTACGGCTACAAGCGGCAGGACCCGTACACCAAGCTCTTCGAGGACCGCATCATCTTCCTCGGCGTGCAGGTCGACGACGCCTCCGCGGACGACGTCATGGCGCAGCTGCTCGTCCTGGAGAGCCAGGACCCCGACGGCCTCATCACCATGTACATCAACTCCCCGGGCGGCTCCTTCACCGCGCTGACGGCGATCTACGACACCATGCAGTACATCAAGCCGCAGATCCAGACGGTGTGCCTGGGGCAGGCGGCCTCGGCCGCGGCGGTGCTGCTGGCCGCCGGCTCCCCGGGCAAGCGGCTCGCCCTGCCCAACGCCCGCGTGATGATCCACCAGCCGGCGATGGAGGGCGGCGGCTACGCCCAGGCCTCCGACATCGAGATCCAGGCGAACGAGATCTTCCGGATGCGCGAGTGGCTCGAGGAGACCCTCGCCCACCACACCGGCACCCCGGTCGACCAGATCCGCAAGGACATCGAGCGCGACAAGATCCTCACCGCCGCTCAGGCGCGGGACTACGGGCTCGTCGACCAGGTGCTGGAGTCGCGCAAGGCGCCCCAGCTCACCGCGGGCTGAGACCACAGCCGCCCGTCGGCGCCGTCCGCTCCCTGGCGGGCGGCGCCGACGTCGTGGTGAGGACCACCACCGGCGCGCCGCCCGCACGGGCAGGACAGCACCATGCCTCGTGGTGTGGAATGGTGGGGTGAGCGCCCGAGGGCGGCACGGACGAGACGAGAGAGGGGTGGAGCCCGGTGGTACGCACGGGTGAAGGCGCAGACCTGCTCAAGTGCTCGTTCTGTGGCAAGAGCCAGAAGCAGGTCAAGAAGCTCATCGCGGGACCCGGGGTCTACATCTGCGACGAGTGCATCGACCTGTGCAACGAGATCATCGACGAGGAGCTGGCCGAGGCCAGCGAGCTCGGGCTGGTGGACCTGCCCAAGCCCCGGGAGATCTACGACTTCCTCGAGGAGTACATCATCGGCCAGGACCGCGCCAAGCGGTCTCTCGCCGTCGCGGTGTACAACCACTACAAGCGTGTCCAGGCGCGTGAGGCCAGCAGCGACGACGACGGCGTCGAGATCGCCAAGTCGAACATCCTCCTCATCGGCCCCACCGGCACGGGCAAGACCTATCTCGCCCAGACGCTGGCGAAGATGCTCAACGTCCCGTTCGCGATCGCCGACGCCACGGCGCTGACCGAGGCCGGGTACGTGGGCGAGGACGTGGAGAACATCCTCCTCAAGCTCATCCAGGCCGCCGACTTCGACGTCAAGAAGGCCGAGAAGGGCATCATCTACATCGACGAGATCGACAAGATCGCCCGCAAGAGCGAGAACCCGTCGATCACGCGCGATGTCTCGGGCGAGGGCGTCCAGCAGGCGCTGCTGAAGATCATCGAGGGCACCCAGGCCTCGGTGCCGCCGCAGGGCGGGCGCAAGCACCCGCACCAGGAGTTCCTCCAGATCGACACGACGAACGTGCTGTTCATCGTCGCCGGGGCCTTCGCGGGCCTGGAGGAGATCATCTCCTCGCGCGTCGGGCGGCGCGGCATCGGCTTCGGCGCCCCGCTGCGCTCCGCCGACCAGGACGTCGACCTCTTCGGCGAGGCCCGGCCCGAGGACCTGCACAAGTTCGGGCTCATTCCCGAGTTCGTGGGCCGCCTGCCGATCGTGGCCACGGTGAGCAAGCTCGACCAGGACGCGCTCGTGCGCATCCTCACCGAGCCGCGCAACGCCCTCGTCAAGCAGTACCAGCGGATGTTCGAGATCGACGGCGTCGAGCTGGAGTTCACCGACGACGCCCTCGACGCCATCGCCGAGCAGGCGCTGCTGCGCGGCACCGGTGCGCGCGGGCTGCGGGCCATCATGGAGGAGGTCCTGCGCGAGGTGATGTTCGAGGTGCCCTCGCGCGACGACGTCGCCCGCGTGGTGATCAACCGCGAGGTCGTTCTCGAGAACGTCAACCCCACGCTCGTGCCGCGTGAGACCGCGGCCAAGCGGCGGCCCCCGCGGGAGAAGTCCGCCTGACCTGACGACCTCCCGTCCTCCGACGCGGCCGGCCCTCCGGGGCCGGCCGCGTCGCCCGTCCGGTGGCCGTGATCCATCGCCGCGGGCGAGGGCCCGCTGCCCCGGGTCCCCGCGCGCAGACGGGGCATCACGCCGAGCGCCGACCGGCCGGTGAGCGGGCCCCCAACCCTGGCACCGCGCGGCCGGAAGGGGCAGAGTGGGGGCATCAGTTCCCGACACAGTGAGGTGCCCGATGCGACTCGACCTTCTCACCGCAGACCTGCCCACCGACGTCCCGTTCGCGACCGTGGTGATGGACGCGACGCGGGAGAGCGAGACGGGTGACCAGGCCGTGCTGACGCGGTGGAAGGACCTGCGGCGCAGCCTCGAGGAACAGGGTGCCGACGTCGCCACCCTCGACGAGATCGGTGAGCGGGTGCGCACCATCAGCAAGGCGGCCGGCCAGCACGGTCGGGTTCTCGTCGCCGCCCGCGGGCAGATCCTCCTCGACTGCGCCCTCCACGAGCCCCCCGCCACCGACGAGGCCGTCTGGGACCACGGCGCGAGCGCCTTCGCCCTCGCCCGGGTCGCCGACGAGCACGTGCGCTACCTCATCGCCTCGGTGGACCGCTCGGGCATGGACCTCATCCTCCGCGAGTCGGCGACGGCGACCGAGGCCGGCGGGGACGCCGAGTCCTTCGAGGGTGGTCACGACGAGCTGAGCAAGACCAACACCGGCGGGCGCTCGCAGCGCCGTTACGAGTCCCGGGCGGAGGACTCGTGGGAGCGCAACGCCGAGGCGGTCGCCGCCGAGCTCGACCGGGTCGTCGCCGAGCGCCGGCCGGAGCTGGTGCTCCTCACCGGTGACGTGCGCGCCCGTGCCCTCGTCCTGGACGCGGTCGGGCGCACCACCCGCGCGCACGTCGTCACCGTCGAGGGCGGCTCACGCTCCGAGGGGGCCAAGCCCGAGACGTTCAACGCCCACGTGGCCGAGGCGGTGGAGGCCTTCCGCCTGCGCCGGCGGGAGAAGGTGCTCGACCGCTTCCGCGAGGTGCACGGGCAGGACGGGGCCGCGATCACCGGCCGGGAGGGCATCCTGGACGTCCTGCGCCGCGGCCAGGTGGCCGAGCTCGTCGTCACCGAGGCCGTGGCGGGGCCGCCGTCCTCGCTCGCCGGCAAGAAGCTGTGGGTGGGGGACTCCGCGCTGGCCATCGGCGTGAGCCGCTCCGACGTCGAGGACCTCGGCGCCACCGCCCCCCACCAGATGCGGGCCGACCTTGCGATCGGCCGCGCGGCCCTGGCCCAGGGGGCCGGCATCACGGTCGTGGACGAGAACGCCGTGTCCCTCCACGACGGCGTCGGGGCGCTCCTGCGCTGGAACGACGCCGCCACCCCCAACGACCACGTCTTCAGCCAGAGCGCCGACCCCCACCGTGAGGCGCGCGTGCGCCGCTGAGGCGCCCACCCGATCACCGGGGCGGCCGCCGCGGCGGCCGCCCGGTGACCGCCGGCGGCGTGGGCGGCGAGACGCCCGCGGATCGTCTCGTGGCAGCCGCCGCAGCCGGTGCCGGCCCGGGTCGCGCGGCCCACCTCGGCGACGGTGGCGCAGCCGCCGGCGACGGCGTCGTCGATGCTGCCCAGCGTCACGCCCGAGCACCGGCAGACCGTGGCCGAGGGGCTCGCCGGCGCCGGGGCCGCCTCGCCGGCGGCGTCGAGTCGGAACGAGCTCGTGCGGTCCGCCGGGAGAGATCGTCCCCGCGCTCGCACCGGGGTACTTCCCCGACCTGGCGGCCGCGTGCGGCGCGGACCTCGTCAGCGACCCGCTGCTGCTGCCGGGCGAGGCCCCCGCCGAGCTGGTCGACGTCGTCCTCGTCCGCTACGCCGCGCCGGCCCGACCTCCGTCGCCGGCCCGACCTCCGTCGCCGGCCCGACCTCAATCGCCGGCCGTCCGCCGCTGACCGGGCGGCCCGGCACCGCCGGGAAGCCGCCCGTAGGATCGCCACCATGACGCGACCCGGGATCCACGCCAGCCCCGAGCCCGACGAGGTGCCGGCCGAGCTGCGGGCCGCCCGCGGCACGATCGACAACATCGACGCCGCCCTCGTGCACCTGCTCGCCGAGCGGTTCCGGTGCACCCAGCAGGTCGGGGTGCTCAAGGCCAGGCTGAGCCTGCCGCCGTCGGACCCGGCCCGCGAGCAGCGTCAGGTCGCCCGCCTGCGGGCGCTCGCGGAGGAGGCCGGCCTCGACCCGGTGTTCGCCGAGAAGTTCCTCGCGTTCATCGTCGAGGAGGTCATCCGCCACCACACGGTCATCGCCGACACGATCGCCACCGGCGGTGACGTCGCCGGAGCCGTGCCGGGCAGCGTTGGCCCCGGCGCCTGAGCAGGTCGGGCGCCTGAGCCGCCCGTAACCCTGGCCGCCCGTAACCCTGACCGCCCGGGCGTCAGTACAGCGCGTCGATCTCGGCGGCGAAGTCGCGGGCGACCTCGCCCCGGCGGACCTTCATCGACGGCGTGAGGTAGCCGTTGGCCTCGGTGAAGTCCGTGGTGAGGACGCGGATCTTGCGGATGGACTCCGCGCGGGAGACCGCCTCATTCGCCCGGGTCACGGCCCGGTCCAGCGCCGCGAGGACGTCGGGGTGGGTCGCCGCCTCCTCCACGCTCAGCGCGGGCAGTCCGTGGTTGGCCAGCCAGCCGGGCAGCAGGTCCGCGTCGAGGGTGACCAGCGCGCCGATGAAGGGCCGGGCGTCGCCGACGACGACCACCTGGGAGACGAGCGGGTGGCCGCGGAGGCGGTCCTCGAGGACGGCCGGGGCGACGTTCTTGCCGCCGGCGGTGACGATGATCTCCTTCTGCCGACCGGTGATGGTGAGGAAGCCGTCGTCGTCGATCGCGCCCAGGTCGCCGGTGAGGAACCAGCCGTCCCGGAACGCGGCCGCGGTGGCGCCGGTGTCCCCGTGGTAGCCGCGGAAGACGTGCGGACCCTTGACCATGACCTGCCCGTCGTCGTCGACGGCGAGCGTGGTGCCCGGGTAGGCCGGACCCACCGTCCCGATCTTGACCTGGCCCGGCCGGTTGACCGCAGTGGGGGCCCCGGTCTCGGTCATGCCGTAGCCCTCGAGGACGACCACCCCGATGCCGCGGTAGAAGTGGCCGAGGCGCTCGCCGAGCGGCGCGCCGCCGGAGACGGCGTAGACGAGGTCGCCGCCCATCGCGGCCCGGATCTTGCCGTGGACGAGCCGTCCGGCCGCCGCGTGCTGGGCCCGCAGCGCCGGCGAGGGCCCGGCGTCGGTGTCCAGCGCCCTCGAGTACTCGATGGCGACCTTCGCGCCCCACCGGAAGATGCGCTGCTTGGCGCCCGAGCCGGCCCGGGCGTCGGCGGAGTTGTAGACCTTCTCGAACACGCGCGGGACGGCGAGGAGGAAGGTGGGACGGAAGGCGCCCAGGTCGGCCACGAGGTTCTTGGCGTCGGGCACGTGGGCCATGACGGCGCCGGAGTACACGCAGAGCACCTGGACGAACCGGGCGAAGACGTGCGCCAGCGGCATGAAGACCAGCGTGCGCTTGTCTGCGCCCGTCACCACCTTGCTCAGGTCGGGGTCACGGGCGCCGTCGACGACGAGCGCGACGAGGTTGCCGTGGGTGAGCTCGACGCCCTTGGGGCGCCCGGTGGTGCCGGAGGTGTAGATGATCGTGGCGAGGGCCGCGCCGTCGGTGGCCTCGGTGCGCCGGACGACCTCCTCGTCGGGGACGTCGGCGCCGGCGGCGGCCACCTGGCTCAGCGCGAAGTCGTCGATGACGCGGACCTCGGGCCCCGCCGGCACGAGCGCCGCCTGCGCCCGGGTCTCGGTGAAGACCAGCCGCACGCCGGCGTCGGAGACGATCCACTCCACCTGGCTCGCCGAGGACGTCTCGTAGATCGGTACCGGGACGGCGCCGGCCGACCAGGCGGCGAAGTCGAGCACGGACCACTCGTAGCTCGTCCGGCTCATGATGGCCACGCGGTCGCCCGGCTCGACACCGAGCGCGACCAGGCCCTTGGCGACGGCGCGCACCTCGTCGGCGAACACCCGGGTGGTGACGGGCACGAACTCCGAGCCGAGGGCGCTCTGGCGCTCGAAGATCGTGCTCTCGGGCGTCGCGGCCAGGCGGTCGCGCAGGATCTTGGGGATCGACATCTCCGGGGTGGACAGGCCGGAGCCGGGTGTGGCTGTCTGCGTGATCACGTGCTGCGGGTCTCCTGCGGGTCGTATCGGTCGAGCGGTCGTGGCGCTGCCGGCGCGGTCAGCGGCGCTGCTCCGGCTCGTCGAGCTCGTGCTCGGTCACGACCGCCTCGCCGTCGCCGGAGCCGAGGATCTCCAGGTCCCCGCGCACCCGCCCGGCGGCCCGCAGGTCCGTCAGGGCCTGCTGGACGGCGTCCACCTGGGCGGCGGGCAGGGCCAGGCGGACCCGGGCGAACGTGGTGCGCTGGGAGACCTTCGCCTCGGACTTGACCTTGCGCAGGGCCGCGAGGGCCTGCCCGGTGGCGGCGATGAGCGCGGGGTCGCCGTCGGCCGCCGCGGCGCGCAACGGGCCGGCGTCCGGCCAGGCGGCGCGGTGGACCGAGCCGGGCCGGTACCAGCGCCACACCTCCTCGGTGGCGAAGGGCAGCACCGGGGCGAACAGGCGCAGGAACGTGTCCACCGCGATCGCCAGGGCCGAGCGGGCGGAGGCGGCGTCGGCGGCGGGCAGGACGCCGTCACGGTTGTAGGCGCGGTCCTTGACCAGCTCGAGGTAGTCGTCGCAGAAGGTCCAGAAGTAGGTCTCGGAGACCTCCAGCGCCCGGGTGTGGTCGTAGGCCTCGAGAGCCGTGGTGGCCGTCTCGACGACGTCGGCCAGCCCGGCGAGCATCGCCTTGTCGATGGGCGCAGTCACGGCCGCCGGGTCGAGGACGAGCGGGTCGTCCCCGGCCATGGTGAGCGCGAACTTGCTGGCGTTGAGGACCTTGATCGCCAGGCGGCGGCCGATCTTCATCTGGCCGACCTCGAAGGCGGCATCGGTACCCAGCCGGGCCGAGGCGGCCCAGTAGCGCACGGCGTCGGAGCCGTGCTCCTCGAGCAGGCCCATGGGGGTGACGACGTTGCCCTTCGACTTGGACATCTTCTTGCGGTCGGGGTCGAGGATCCACCCCGAGATCGCGGCGTGCCGCCACGGCAGCGCCCCGAACTCCAGGTGGGCGCGCACCACGGTGGAGAACAGCCAGGTGCGGATGATGTCCTGGCCCTGGGGGCGCAGGTCCATGGGGTAGACGCGGGCGAAGAGGTCCTCGTCGCGCAGCCACCCGCCGGCGATCTGCGGGGTGAGGGAGGACGTCGCCCAGGTGTCCATGATGTCGACCTCGCCGACGAACCCGCCGACCGAGCCGCGCTGGTCCTCGGTGTAGCCCGGGGGGACGTCGATGCTGGGGTCGACCGGGAGCTGGGCGGCCTCGGGGGTCAGGACCCGGTCGTGGTCGACCTCGCCGTCGGCGCCCACGGCGTACCAGACGGGGATCGGGACGCCGAAGAACCGCTGCCGCGAGACCAGCCAGTCGCTGTTGAGCCCACCGACCCAGTTCTCGTAGCGCACGCGCATGAAGTCGGGGTGGAAGTCCAGCTCCCGCCCGCGGGCGAGGAGGTTCTCGCGCAGGTCCGTGCCGTCGGTGTCGGTGTGGGGGCGCCCGCCGTTGCGGATGTACCACTGGCGCGAGGTGACGATCTCGAGGGGCTTGTCGCCCTTCTCGTAGAAGTTGGTCTTGCGCTGGGTGGGGGCCGGCTCGCCGTCGAGGTCGCCGGAGTCGCGCAGGGCGTCGACGACGGCGGTGCGGGCGGAGAACGCGGTCTTCCCCGCCATCTCGGCGTAGGCCTCCTGCCCGGCGGGGTCGGTGATCCACTCGGGGGTCTCGCGCAGGATCCGGCCGTCGCGCCCGAGGACCGGGCGGGTGGGCAGGTCCAGCTCGCGCCACCACTGCACGTCGGTGAGGTCGCCGAAGGTGCAGCACATGGCGATGCCGGCGCCCTTGTCCATCTCCGCGGCCGGGTGCGCCAGGACGGGCAGCTCGACGCCGAAGACGGGGGAGGTGACGGTGGTGCCGAACAGCGGCTGGTACCGCTCGTCGTCGGGGTGGGCGATCAGCGCCACGCAGGCGGGCAGCAGCTCGGGCCGCGTCGTCTCGATGTGGACCTCGGTGCCGTCCGGGCGGTGGAACGCCACCTTGTGGAAGAAGCCCGGGTAGTCGCGCGCCTCGAGTTCGGCCTGGGCGACCGCGGTCTGGAAGGTGACGTCCCACAGGCCCGGGGCGGCGGCCTGGTAGGCCTCGCCGCGCTCGAGGTTGTGCAGGAACGCGGCCTGGGCCACGAGCCGGGCGTCGGCGCCGATCGTCTGGTAGTGCTGGCGCCAGTCGACGCTGAGGCCCAGGTGGCGCCACAGCGCCTCGAACTGCTGCTCGTCCTCGGCGGTGAGGCGCTCGCACAGCTCGACGAAGTTCTTCCGGCTCACCGGCACCTGGTCGGCGGCCCGCACGCTCTTGCCCTCCCCGCCCACGTGCGGGGGGACGAGGTCGGGGTCGTAGGGCAGGGAGGGGTCGCAGCGGACGCCGAAGTAGTTCTGGACGCGCCGCTCCGTGGGCAGGCCGTTGTCGTCCCAGCCCATGGGGTAGAACACGGACTTGCCCCGCATGCGCTGGAAGCGGGCGACGACGTCGGTGTGGGTGTAGCTGAAGACGTGCCCGACGTGCAGGGAGCCCGAGACGGTCGGCGGCGGGGTGTCGATGGAGTACACCTGCTCGCGCGTGGCGGTGCGGTCGAAGGCGTAGGTCTGCTCGTGCTCCCACGCGGCGTTCCACCGGTCCTCGAGACCCTCGAGGCTGACCTTGTCCGGTGCCGACGGGGGCGGGAGGGTCTCGGCGTCGCGGGTGGTGGGCGTCTGGCTCATGGTCCCCGATTCTTCCACGGCGCGGCGGCGCCCCTGGTCACGCCCCGGGCCGCCCGCCTCGGCGCCCGGCCGCCCTCACCGCCGGGCGAGGGTGAGCAGCCGGTCGAGGATCCGTTCGCCGTCGGAGCGGATGCCGTCGTGGTGGTACTCGTTCGTCACCCACGGCCGCACCCCCCGCACCGCGGCGGCGGTGGCGCGGGAGAGCTCGAGCGGGACGAACATGTCGTCCACGTACACGGCCGCGGCGACGGGCACCTCGTTGGTCGCCAGCACCTCGGGGTCGTACAGGGCGGGGAAGTCGGCCTTGGCGGCGAGGAGGTCGGCGGCGTCCGCGAGCGGGGCGAGGGCCGGGTCCTCCCGCAGCTGCCAGGGGTACACGTGCTCCCCGGTGAGGTGGTAGGGCCGGGACGTGTCGGCCGGGTCGGCGTCCTCGGCGAAGCCGTCCCACTCCTCGCGCAGGCGGTGGGCGGCCCAGCGGGTGGCCGAGCCCTGCGCGTAGATCGGCTCGTGCAGGACCGCGTAGAGGGGGTTCGTGGCGTGGCTGAGCAGGGCGCCGGTGTCGGCGAGGAAGGTGCGGGCGAGGCGGCGGGTGCCGCCGACCGAGACGAACGGCGCCTCGAGGACGTGGTGGAGGGCGTGGAAGCCGAGGTCGGCGCCGAGCCGGATGCCGATCTGGCGCAGCCGACGGGCGGAGAGCACCTCGCCGGTGGGCAGGCGCTCCTCGGTGCCGCCCAGGTGCCGCGCGACGTCGCGTAGGGCCCGCTCGTCCGCCGGGTAGCGGGCGAAGTACTCGGCGTTGCGCGCGGCGGTGCGGGCGTAGGTGAGGCGGTAGACGTCCTCGGCGCCGGCGGTCAGTCCGGGCAGGCCGCCGGTGACGAGCACCTCGAGCAGGCCGTGCGGGGCCCGGGAGAGGTAGGTCGTCAGGACGAACCCGCCGTAGGACTGCCCCAGGGCCGACCACGGCCGACCGTCGGTGAGCTCGGCGCGCAGGGCCTCGGCGTCGGCGACGATCGCGTCGGCCCGGAAGTGGGCGAGGTAGTCGGCCTGGGCGGCGGCGTCGCCGCGGGCGGGGACGGTCAGGGCGTCGGCGGGGGTCGAGCGGCCGGTGCCGCGCTGGTCGAGCAGGACGACGCGGAAGTCGTCCAGAGCGCGGTCGACCCAGCCGGTGATCCGGGCGGGCCGGTCCGCCCGGCCGCCGGGGCCGCCCTGGAGGTAGAGCAGGTGCGGGCGGTCGGCGCCACCGTCGCGCACGATCTCGCGGGCGAAGACCTCGATCCGCTCCCCGCCGTGGGTGGCGTGGTCCAGGGGCACGGTGAGGGTGTGCTCGAGGACGTCGTGGCCGGGCAGGCGGAGGCGGGTGGTGTCCATGGTGTCCTCGGTGGTGGCGGGGCGGAGTGCGGCTCGGTGGTCGCAGCGGTCAGTGGTCGCGCAGGGTCGGGGCCGGGCCCTCGGCCGGCTGGGCGTCGGAGAACCGGGCGAGGGTGGCCTCGGCCCGCCGCACCCGGGCGAGCGGGTGGCCCTGCAGGGCCTCGCCGAGGAACGCGTAGTGCTCGGCCGTGGCCCGGGCGGTGCTGTCGCCGGTGCGGGCGGACGCCACCGTGGCGCTCCACCAGTCGGCGAGGTCGCCCCACCCCGGCGCCGCGAGGGAGCCGCCGAAGTGCTGGACGGCGAGCGCCGAGCACAGCACCGCGAACCGCAGGCGCTGCTCCAGCTCCCAGCCCTGCAGCGTGGCCGTGACCAGGGCTGCGGTGAAGACGTCCCCGGCGCCGGTGGGGTCCACCGCCACCACCGACAGCGGCTCCACCCGGACCTCGGCGCCGGTGGCGGCGTCGACCGCGAGGGCGCCGTCGGCGCCGAGGGTGACCACCGCGAGCGGGACGTGCTCGGCCAGGGCCCGGGCCGCCGCGGCGGGGGAGCTGGTGCGGGTCCACGCCATCGCCTCGTCGGCGTTGGGGGTGAAGACCGCGCAGCCCGCCAGCGCGGCGGCGAGCCGGGCGGGGTCCCACCGACCCGTGGTGTCCCAGCCGCCGTCGGCAACGACCAGGGCGCCGGCGTCGGCGCGCGGGCGCCACCACGGCTCGCCCGCGGCGAGGACGTCGACGACGACGGCGCGTGCGGGCGGGGCGGCCGCGGCCAGGACCGCGGCGGGCTCGGGGTCCGGGTGGCCGTGGGTGATCATCGACCGGTCGCCGTCGAGCGCGACCGAGACCGTGACGGAGGAGTGCCAGTGCCGGTAGCGGCGTGCGGCGGAGAGGTCGACGCCCTCCTGCTCCCCGAGGACCGTCCACAGCCAGTCCGCGTAGGCGTCGTCGCCGAACGCGGCGGCCAGGCCGGTGCGCAGGTCCAGCCGGGCCGCGGCGACGGCGAGGTTGGCGATGCCGCCGGGCGCGGAGCCCATGCCGCTCGCCCACACCTCGGTGCCCGGGCGCGGGGTCTCGGGCAGGCCGGTGAAGACGATGTCGACGAAGACCTGGCCGGTGACGAGCAGGTCGAGGGTGCGGGGGTCGGTGCTCATGGTGGTCCCGATCCTGCCACCGGTAGCGTGACGGGCGTGATGCTCACGATCGTCGGCGGGGGCGGGTTCCGCGTGCCCCTCGTCCACCAGGCCCTGCTCGCCGCCCGGGACCGGGTCGACGTCAGCGACGTCGTCCTCCTCGACACCGACCCGCGCCGGCTCGCGGTGATGACCGACGTCCTCGCCCAGGCCGGGCCGTCCGGCGGCCCGCGGGTCCGGGCGACCACCGAGCCCGAGGAGGCACTGACGGGCGCCGACGTCGTCTTCGCGGCCGTCCGGGTCGGTGGCACCGCCGGGCGCACCCGGGACGAGCGCGACGCCATGGCCGAGGGCCTGCTCGGTCAGGAGACGGTCGGGCCGGGCGGCCTGGCCTACGCGCTGCGGACCGTGCCCGTGGTGGACGCGCTCGCCGAGCAGATCGCCGAGCACGCCCCGGCGGCCTGGACGATCACGTTCACCAACCCCGCCTCGATCGTCACCGAGGCGATGCGCGACCGGCTCGGCGACCGCGTCGTCGGGATCTGCGACACCCCCATCGCGCTGGTGCGCAACGCCCTGCGTGCGCTGGGCCTCGACCCGCGCGGGTTCGACACCGGCGAGGTGGCCGTCGACTACGCGGGCCTGAACCACCTCGGCTGGCTGCGCGGCCTCCACTGCGACGGCACCGACCTGCTCCCCGGGCTGCTCGCCGACGACGCCGCGCTCGCCGGCATCGAGGAGGCCCGGCTCATGGGGGCGGACTGGTTGCGGGCGCTGCGCGCCATCCCCAACGAGTACGTCTACTACTACGACTTCGCCCGCGAGGCCGTCGCCGCGCTCGCCGCCGCGCCGCACACCCGCGGGGAGTACCTCGCCGAGCAGCAGGAGACCTTCTACGCCGCCGCCTCCGCCCGACCCGGTGAGGCGCACGCGCTGTGGCGGGCGGCGCTCGCCGAGCGGGAGGCCACCTACATGGCCACCGAGCGGGAGAGTGCCGATGCGGGCCAGCGGGGCGCGGAGGACCTCGGTGGCGGCTACCACGAGGTCGCCGTCGACCTCATGGCCGCGCTCCTGGGCGGCGAGGAGCACCGGATGATCCTTGACGTCGCCAACGACGCGGGCGGCGGCACGCCGGTCGTCCCGGGCCTGCCGACGGACGCCGTGGTCGAGGTGCCCGTCCTCGCCTCGGCCGCCGGGGTGCGGCCACTGCCGACGCGCACCGGCCTCGACCCGGTGATGACCGCCCGGCTCCAGGCCGTCAAGGCGGCCGAGCGGCTCACGATCGAGGCCGCCCGCACCGAGTCGGTGACGACGGCGTGGCGGGCTCTGGCCGCCCACCCCCTCGTCGACTCGGTCGCCGTGGCCCGCCGCCTGGCCGAGCGCGCCCTCGGCGGCCGGTGAGAGACCCGATGCCCGACGGCCCTGACTCGCCCTACGCCGTGCTCGGTGTCGACCGCCGCGCGTCCGCGGCGGAGCTGCGCCGCGCCTACCGGCGGCGTCAGCGTAAGACCCACCCCGACCTCGGCGGCGACCCGGTGGCCTTCCACGCCGTCCAGGTGGCCTGGGAGCGGATCGGCACCCCGGCCGCGCGGGCCGCCTACGACCGCGAGGCCGCCGGCGCACCGCACCGGCCGGGCGGCCGGGACGAGGAGGGCACCCGGACGTGGACGTCGGGGACCCGGCGCGGCAGCGCCCGGGCACCGTCGCGGGCCCGCTCCTACGGTCACCCGGGCGGCGCGTCCCGCCAGCGCTTCCTCACCCTGGTGCGCGAGTGGGCCGGGCGCGGCACCGCGCTCGAGGACCCCTACGACGAGGACCTCCTCGCCCGCGCCCCGGTGGAGATCCGCCACGCCCTGGCCGACGCCCTCGCCGAGGAGAGCACGGCCCGCACCCTTGGTGCGCTCGGCGCGTCCTGGGTGCTGTGGCACGACGTCGTCACCGAGGCGGGGGAGTGGACGCTGCGCCCGGGGGCCCCGGTCACCGACCCGCCCAAGATCGACCACGTGGCTCTGGGCCCCACCGGTCTGTTCCTCGTGCAGTCCGAGGACTGGGGCGCGCCCGTGACCGTGCGGGGCAGCGAGCTCGTCAGCCCGGGCCTGCCGCCGGGGGAGGAGCCCGTGCGCGCCTTCGAGCGGCGGGCCCGGATCGTGCGGTCGTGGCGGGTGGCGGTCGCTGCCCTGGTGGTGGTCCTCCCCGACGATGCCCTGGCGGAGGACGTCATCCTGCTGCGCCGGGCCGGGTGGCGACACGCCACCGTGTACGCCGTGCGCCGCCGCGCACTCGGTGCCCTGCTCAGCGGCGGAACGGGGCGGCGGATCGGCGAGGAGGAGTTCTTCGCCGTCCGTGACCGGCTCAACCAGGTGATCCGGTTCGTCTGACTGGGTGTGTCCCATCTGGTGTACGGGCCAGATGGTCATGTCTACGGATCTGCCGATGTCCGATTGCCCCCGCGATCTCCATGGTCAAGCGTCATCGTCAATTGTTACGCGGTGGTCTTTGCGAAGGCCAGTGCCTCGGTCGGTGTCTCGATCGGGCTGTCGAAGACGGTGACCACCTGATCGCCGCTTACCGCGAACCAGACCCAACCCGCGGACGCCAGGCGATGGAGAAGTTGATCACCTCGATCAACACGGGGTCCCGGCCTCACTGACAGAGAGCATCACTCAGCCGCACGCTCAAGAAGCGCGCCGCCGACGTCCTGGCCTACTTTGAACCGGCCCGGCACATCCAACGGGCCCACAGAGGCGATCAACGGCCGACTCGAGCACCTCCGCGGCTCCGCCCTCGGCTTCCGAAACCTCACCAACTACATCGCCAGGTTCATCCTCGAGACCGGCGGATTCAGACCCCGACCACACCCTGGATTGCGATGAGCCCGAAATCAATCCTGCAGGTCAGGTATCCATTTAAGAATTTCACCCGGCTGACACTCGAGCACGCGACAGATCGCATCTAGCGTCGAGAATCGTATTGCCTTCGCGCGACCGTTCTTGAGTACGGCGATGTTGGCGGGTGTAATACCCACGGCGGTAGCAAAATCGCCTACCGAGATTTTCCGGCGTGCAAGCAGAGCATCCAGTTCGACGACGATGGGCATCAGATCACAACGTCGAGTTCAGTTCGATACTCGATGGACACCTTCAGTAGGCCACGCACGACGAGCATAAGCAGTACGAGCGCGGTGCCACTGGTCACGCTTGCGGCCATAACGAGAACGACTCCAGGTCCCCCGACCTGGACGACACCAACTAAATGAACCATGATGCCCGCTGTTAAGAGCGTGATTGCGATGGCGCACCACGTGATGACGTCTACCCAGCGGAGGGCACGGGAAGTAAATATTCCGCCTCCTGTGACTAGACCTAGCAGCCGCCACACCGCACACAACGCTGCCTGAATGCATGCGATCGCGAGGATGGCGGCTACGGAGTAGGGAATGACAAGGTAGGCGACCTCTGGGTACTCCGCTCCGATCTCGGTGGCGGCGATCGGCACCAGTACTTGCGTCAGCAGCGCACCGAGAAGAAGTGCGCCTAACGCCCCCCTCAACAGCCTCGCAGCGATGATGCTCACCTATCAATCATCAGAACTTACCTATCGAATGTCAATAGGTGAGCGCCGGTGCCGCCCGGTGGTCGACCGCCACTGCCGGGTTGAGGTGCGCGGCCGCGGGGCTTCCCGGAGGCGGCCTCGTTGCGGACTCGCTCGGCGTTGTCATGTCCTAGCCTGCATCTATGTGACGCCCGGATCGATACGGGTCGTCCTGATGTTGAAGACTGTCTGCTCCGCACCTGGGTTCAAGCTGTCCCAGACGCTGTGGGTGACTTCGGGACCTGCGGACCATGTGGTTCCACTGAGCCGCGCGCTGGAACACTTCTCCGAGCTCACGTTGGTGCCGCCGCGCGAGTACCAGAAGCACACATTGATGATGCGGAGGCCCGAGTAAATGTTGCCAGCGGCCCTTGCCTTCCCGTCGTACCGTAGTTGCACCACCTCCGTGCTTATGGCGTAGCTGGTCCCCCACTGCACCATTGGAGTGATTTGCCCCGGTGATACCGTCGTGCCGAAATATCGGCCCACCGGGTCGCCGCCCGGAACAATCGCGAACTGTTCCACGTCGACGACGAGACCATCCTCGGACCCATACTCACGTCCCCCAATCACTTCAGTCTTGGGCGCTAAGCCCTCGTCGCCCGTAGCCCCTGACGCGTATGCTCCACTTACGCCCACGACTAGCAGCAGCGCAAGCGTCCCTGCCGTCGCAGTGATGACTATCGACTTATGTCTGCGCACAACGCTCCTATTGTTCGTTCCGGTCTGGCGAGCCCCGCTGCGACAACAGTGCCAGTTCGAAATGATTCATCAGACAGCAATCGGCCGTGAATTGATGCCATGGCAGTTTGCTGTCACCGCTCTAGAACGACACATTTGGCGCGAAAAGCGGCAAATCCGCCCTAGGGTGGCAGGAATCATCGGTCAAGATTCGATCCCTCAGACCAGTCCCTGATCCTTGCGGGATCCTGGCGTAGGTGGAGAGCGGGCGTCGCCACCAACGGAGGTCGAGCCCCTGCGTTGGTCGCCGCAGGGGGCCGCGCAGAGGTGGCCAAGTAGCCGCCCCCGGTGGTTGGTCGTGAGGTTGTCTTCCGCGGCGAGACGTTCCTGCCGACTCCCCTGCCCTAACTCGCAGTAAGTGCGGTAAGCACGCGCGACCTCCGCGATCGTCTCCGTCTGGCACCACTGCATAGCTCGTGATCGCGCCTACAGTGTTTCGAACGGATCCAGTCGAGGTGCTTCATCTTTACGGAGGGCTCGGCGGCCCCCGCAGCCGTAGTCGCCCGGGCCACTTGCACGGCCGAACATGGCATCCGCACATGCCGCCATGCGCGCGGTCGCGCCGATACATGCGGCTTGGGGGACGCGCCATCGAACCGACGCGTCCCCCGGACTCGGCCCGGCTCGAACGTGCTGCCACCCTCTCCGTGCTGCTGGGTCCGGTCATCCGGAGCCACCGGACCTTGGGCGAGGACGAGGGACAGGCTAGGCGGAATCGTCCCCCATGCCGCCGTCGGCGCAGTGGTGCCGATGGCTGGGTGTTCGCGCGAAAGCCTTAGCGGTCGATCCACCGCTGCATGTGCTCGGGGTAGCGGGCGCCCTGGATGTCTGCCCGGTCCGAGGCGTCGGTGAGTTCGGTGAGGTCCTCGGCGGTCAGTCTCAGTTGGGTGGCGCCGTTGTTCTCGGTCAGGCGGTGCTGCTTGGTGGTGCCTGGGATGGGCACGATCGACGGGTGTTGGGCGAGGAGCCAGGCCAGGGCGACCTGACCTGCGGTGGCGTCGCGGCGGGCGGCGATGTCCTTGACGACGTCGACGAGTGCCTGGTTGGTGGCGCGGGCGTCCTCGGTGAAGCGGGGCAGGGTGTTGCGCAGGTCGCCGTCGTCGAACGTCGTGGCGGTGGTGATCTCGCCGGTGAGGAAGCCCTTGCCGAGCGGGCTGAACGGCACGAGGCCGATGCCCAGCTCGATCAGGGTCGGCAGGATCTCGGCCTCCGGCTCGCGCCAGAAGAGGGAGTACTCGCTCTGCAGCGCGGTAACCGTCTGGACGGCGTGTGCGCGGCGGATGGTGGAGACGCCGGCCTCGGAGAGGCCGAAGTGCTTGACCTTGCCGTCGGCGATCAGGTCTTTCACGGTGCCGGCGACGTCCTCGATGGGGACGTCGGGGTCGACGCGGTGCTGGTAGAGCAGGTCGATGGACTCGGTGCGCAGGCGGCGCAGGGACTCCTCGACGGTGGCGCGGATGTGCTCGGGGCGGCTGTCGAGCCCGGTGGATGTCGTGCCGTCGAAGGAGAAGCCGAACTTGGTGGCGATGACCACCTCGTCACGTACGGGTGCCAGGGCCTTGCCGACGAGCTCTTCGTTGGTGAAGGGGCCGTACACCTGGGCGGTGTCGAAGAAGGTGACGCCCTGGTCGACGGCGGCACGGATGAGCGCGATGCCGTCCTGCTGGTCGACCGCGGCGCCGTAGCCGTGGCTCAGGCCCATGCATCCGAGGCCGAGGGCGGAGACCTCCAGGCCGGTGCGGCCGAGGGTGCGAGTGATCATCATCGTTCCTCCTGGTGGGACGAGGTTGGTGGGGCGTGCCGGGCGGTGCGCTGGTAGACGCGCCGCCCGGCGCTGGGCGCGCAGGGTTCAGCTGCTCCGGCGGCTGTTCAAGGCGCTGACCATCACGGGGTCGCGGTGGTCGAAGGCGACGCTGACGCCGGTGTCCAGCGTGGCGATGCGTGCCGTGTCCTCGTCGGTGAGCTCGAAGTCGAAGACGTCGAAGTTCTCGGCCATGCGCTCCGGTCGGGACGACTTGGGGATCACGACCACACCGCGCTGGATCAGCCAACGCAGGGCGACCTGGGCGACCGACTTGCCGTGGGCCCGGCCGATGGCGGTCAGGACCGGGTCGTTGAAGATGCCGTTCTTGCCCTCGGCGAGCGGGCCCCAGGACTCGATCTGGACGCCGCGGTCGGTCATGACCTGCTGGTCGGCCACGCGCTGGTGGTAGGGGTGGGTCTCGATCTGGTTCACGGCCGGAGTGATCTCGTTGTGGTCGATGAGGTCCACGAGCCGGTCGGGGTGGAAGTTCGAGACTCCGATGGCCCGGATGGCGCCCTGGCGGTGCAGGTCCTGCATCGCCCGCCAGGAGCTGTAGACGTCACCGAAGGGCTGGTGGATCAGGTACAGGTCCAGGCGGTCCAGCCCGAGCAGCTGCAGGGAGGTGTCGAAGGCACGCTTGGTGCCCTCCTCGCCACCGGAGTGGATCCACAGCTTGGTGGTGACGAACAGCTCCTCGCGGGCGATGCCGCTGGCCTTGATGGCACGGCCCACGGCCTCCTCGTTGCCGTAGGCGGCGGCGGTGTCCAGGTGGCGGTACCCGGCGGCCAGGGCGTCGGTCACGACGCGCTCGGTCTCCTCGGCGGGGACCTGGAAGACGCCGAAGCCGAGGATCGGCATCTCGACGCCGTTGTTCAGGGTGACTGTCTGCATGGGGTTCGTGTCCTTCGTGTGGTCGTGAGGGTTGCTCAGCGCTGGTCGGCGCAGTCGCATGCCTTCACCACACCACCTGTGAGCTAGAGGAGGAACGTCCTCGCTATGGGTGCACTGGCAGTGCGTGGCTAGCGGGCACGGGCGCTCGTACCGTCGTGGGTATGGACCAACGTGATGAGGTGCGCGACTTCCTCAGCTCGCGTCGTGCGCGGCTGAGGCCGACCGACGTCGGGCTCCCCGCCGGCACCGGACGACGCCGGGTAGCGGGGCTGCGACGCGACGAGGTCGCCGTCCTGGCGGGTGTCTCCTCGGAGTACTACGCCCGCCTGGAGCGGGGGAACCTCTCCGGCGCCTCCGACGCGGTCCTGGACGCGATCGCGGCGGCGCTGCGGCTGGACGAGGCCGAGCACCTGCACCTGCGTAACCTCGCCCAGGCCGCCAGCCAGCCCGCCCGCCGGCGCCGCACCCCGGCGCCCCGCAACCACGTCCAGGCTTCGCTGCAGCGGGTCCTGGACGCGATGACCACCGTGCCGGCCTACGTCCGCGACTCCCGCATGGACATCGTGGCCGATAACGCCCTTGCGCGTGAGCTGCTCAGCCCTGTCTATCGCTTCGCCGAGCACACCGGCACCGCACCCAACAGCGCCCGGTATGCCTTCCTCGACGCCTCGGCGCGCGACTACTACCCCGACTGGAAGCAGGTCACGCACGACTGCGTCGCGGCGCTGCACGGCGCCGCGGGGCACAACCCCTACGACAAGCCGCTGTCCGACCTGGTCGGTGAGCTGTCGACCCGCTCGGAGACGTTCCGCACCCTGTGGGCCACCCACGACGTCCGCCTGCACCGCACGGGGATCAAGCGCCTGCACCACCCCGAGGTCGGCGTCCTCGCCCTGGAGTACGACGTCATGGAACTCGTCCACCCGCCCGGCCTGGTGTTCATCGCCTACAGCGCCGCACCCGACACACCCGGCGCCGACGGTTTAGCCCTCCTGGCGTCGCTAGCTGCGTCCCGTACCGACGCGCTGACCGCGCCGGGCGCATGACCGCCCCGTCGCCCAGCAGACGCACGTTCCTGCACGCGGTCCTGGCCGGCAGCGGCGGGGCGACCCTGCTCGCCGTGGCCGGATGCGCCAGCCCCGACCCAGCACAGGGCCCGACCCAGAGCCAGAAACCCACCCCTATGACCCCGACACCCTCAGGCACCGGGACGCTGCTGGTGTACTTCTCCCGCCCCGGGGAGAACTACTGGTACGGCGAACGTAAGGACCTCGAGGTCGGTAACACCGAGGTCCTGGCCACGATGATCGCCGACCGCATCGAGTGCGACATCTACCGGATCGAGGCGGTCGAGCCGTACTCGACCGACTACGACGACACCGTCGCGCGCAACGTCCGCGAGCAGGACCAGGACGCCCGGCCGGCCATCGCCTCGCCCCTGACCGACGTCAGCGGATACGACATCCTCGCCAGCCCCATCTGGAACGTCCGGCCCCCGATGATCATGTCCACGTTCGTCGAGTCCGTCCCCCTGGACGACAAGCGCGTGCTGCCCGTCACCACCCACGCAATGAGCGGGCTGGGACGAGCCGCCGAGGTGTACACGGAGCTGGCGGCCGACGCCACGATCGGTGGCTCGCCGTGCGAGGCGAGGAAGTCGCCGACGACGGCCCCGACCTCGACCGATGGCTGCGCGAGGTCACGCCAGTGGCGTGATCGACCCGACTCGCCTCACTGGGTCCGTCGCCCCGCCCCGGCCTGAACATCACCGCAAAGGTCAACCCGTCAGGAGCACCTCGTGGACAAGCGCACCCTCGGTACCACCGGACGAACATCTACATCTAGAAGGCATGAACGCAGTCTGCCCAGCCGACCCAGAGCAGGCGGCCGAACGTCCGGTCATGCCGCGCTGCGCGCGTCAGGCGACCTTGCTGCCGTAGCGCTGCCGGGCAGCTTCACCGGTAGTTCCAACTAGAGAGCCGATCGCGGACCAGGGCATACCGGACTCGCGGGCAGCACGGACCGCCTCGAGCAGGTGACGCTCGGCCTCCGACCGCTCGGCGACCGCGGCGCGCAGCATCGAAACCGCGCCCGCGTCCAGCTCATCAGCAGGGTTCGGTTCGTAAGCCTCGAACCGTGCGGCCAGCTCGTCGGCGTGGGCCAAGATCTCTTCAACTGTGCGCGGCATGTGCATCACCTCAGGAACTTCTCTCTGGCCACCATCGCGTGGACGATGACGTCGGTCTGCTCGCCGTCGACGTAGCCGACCTCCAAGAAGATCGCCGCCCGGTTCGGGCCGACGATCATGGTGAACCCGTCACCCAGGTCCCAGACCCGGACAGGATTTCGGTAGGCGTGGAGGATGTCGGCCTCTCCCAGTCCGTGCTTGAGTGCGGACCGGGCGATGATCGGTTCATCCCGCACAACGCCAAGGTAACTTGCTCTCTGGGTGGGGTCAATGGCTGTTGCCGGTGCGCGCTCATGCCGCCGTCCGCGCGGTTCGAGGCACCGGCAGTGCGGTCCCGCGATTTCAGTGACGTTCGTCAGTGCGTTGGACGCGCTTCTGGGGAGTTCCGGCTACCAGGGCTGGGGTTCCGTGGGCCGGCCGCTGAGGAGGTCATCCGTAGTGGTAGCGACAGGCCGCGACGCGGATCTCGTTGGCGTGGATCTTGTAGACCAGACGGTGCTCGTCGGTGATGCGTCGCGACCAGTAGCCGGCGAAGTCGTGCTTGAGTGCTTCCGGCTTTCCAATGCCGTCGTTGCCGTTGCGCTGAATGTCGGTCAGGAGCGTGTTGATCCGTCTGAGCACCTTCCGGTCCTGGGCCTGCCACCAGAGGTAGTCCTCCCACGCGTTCTCGTCCCTGACGAGGAGCACCTCAGCCCTGATCCGTAAGTTCTTGGGTGGCCCGGGAGGGCTGGGTGTGGCTGAGCCTTGATCGCCCGTTGATGGCTCCGATGGATTGGCCGCCCGGTTCCTCCTGGGGCGCCTTGACTGCTGATTGAGATGCGCGTCCTGGTCGCTGTTTACGGATCTGTCGGCGGGGTGTTCCTTCGGGCCATGGCAATCGCTCGTGTGCTCGAAGGAGGAGTTGATGAAGCAACGGATCGCGCCCGGGTGGGCTGGTGTCGACGTCGGTAAGGGTCATCACTGGATCTGCCTGATCGACGAGGCCGGCACCACAGTCTGGTCGACGAAGGTGGTCAACGACGAGGCCGCCATCCTCGACGCGATCGCCGGCGTCCTTGGCCACGCCGACGAGGTCGTCTGGGGAGTAGACGTCACCGGGACCATGTCGGGACTGCTGCTGGCACTGCTGGCAGCCCACGGTCAGCGGGTGAGATACGTCCCCGGCCGCACGGTGAACCAGATGGCCAGCGCCTACCGCGGTGAGGCCAAGACCGACGCCCGCGATGCCTACGTCATCGCCGAGACCCTGCGACACCGCGGCGATCTACAGGACGTCGAGGTCGCCACCGCGCTGGTGACCGAGCTGCGGCTACTGGTGACCCACCGCACCGACCTGGTCGGTGACCGGGTCCGCGTGGTCAACCGGCTCCGCGACGTGCTCAGCGGCTACTTCCCTGCGCTGGAGCGGTCCTTCGACTACGCCCATAGCCGGGGTGCGTTGGTCCTGCTGACGGGCTACCAGACGCCGCAGGCGATCCGCCGGACGGGTGAGTCGCGGTTGCGGGCATGGCTGGTCAAGCGGAAGGTGCGCAGCGCCGACCAGATCGCTGCAGCTGCGCTCGGTGCGGCCAAGGCCCAGCAGACCGTCGTGCCCGGGCAGGATGTGGCGGCCAGCATCGTGGCCGACCTCGCCGCTCAGCTCCTGGCGCTCGGCGCGCGGATCTCCGACCTCGACGCCCGGATCACCACCACCTTCCGCGCGCACCCCCAGGCCGAGATCATCGAGTCCCTGCCCGGCATGGGACCGATCCTCGGTGCCGAGCTGGTAGCCGCCGCAGGGGACCTTGCCGCCTATGCGAACGCCGGACGGCTCGCCTCGGCCGCCGGGCTTGTCCCGGTCCCGCGGGACTCTGGCCGGCGCACCGGGAACCTGCACCGGCCGATGCGCTACTCGCGCAAGCTGCGCAGAGTGTTCTACCTCTCCGCCTCAGCCGCCATGATGCGCGAGGGCCCCAACCGCGACTACTACCTCAAGAAGCGCGGACAAGGCCACGGGCACGTCCAAGCGCTCATCGCCTTGGCGCGCCGACGCGTCGACGTCCTATGGGCCCTGCTCCGCGACAACCGACCCTTCGAACTCGCCCCACCCTCGCGAGAACCGATGGCCCAAACGGCTTGACAAAGTCATTGAGAATCCACCGATTCTGCCGGGTGGTCGTTGTTCGGGCGGCGTGCTGGGGATGGCGGGTTTGTGGGCGTGGTGGGGCCGCCGGTCTGTGCCGGCTCTTCCACTCTTGGGTTCCTTGGGTCGTGCCCGTGGGGGCTGGGTGGTCAGGTCGTGGTGGCTGGTGGTGGCCCGGTCGCGGCGGTGTGGAGGGTGGTCCAGTGCTCGGCCCAGGCCCAGCGGGCGGGCAGGTGCAGGATCAGCCGGCGGCCGGTGGTGGCGATCCGGGCGGGGACGTTGATGATCTTCCGGCGCAGGGTGGCCCACCGGGCGGTGGCCATGTCGGCGGCGACGGCGGCGGCGCGGGCGATGTTGAACGCGATCGTCGCCATCGCCACCCAGGCCGCGTTCGCCGCGTACTTCCCGGACGGCAGGTGCGCCAGGGGCCCGTCCTTGAGCTCGGCGATGACCTGCTCGACGATCGCGTGCCCCCGGTGACGCTGGTCGGCCTCGATGGTGTCCAGGTCGGAGTTGGTGATGAACGCGTGGTGGCGGTAGGTCGCGAAGAGCTCGCCCTGCTCGCTGCCGTCACCGGCCAGGGGCTGGAGCCGTCGGACGCGGCGCACGATCAGTCGGCAGGTCACCTGCTCGGCCTTGCGGCGGGAGGTGAACGCGACGAAGGGGACCTCGGCGACCTCGGCGTCGGAGACCCACCGCTGCTCGGCCTCGTCCCAGACCGCGTGCGGGTACCTGATCGGGGTCCAGGCGTCCTCGCCGATGCCCGCGATGGCCGCCTTGGCCTGGGGGTTCATCCGCACGGTCACCGAGAACCACACCCCGTGGCGCAGGGCGGTGGCGACGAAGGCGTGGCCGTAGTACGCCGAGTCCGCCCGGCACAGCACCGGTCCGCTCACGCCCGCGGCGCGGGCGGTCCCCAGGGCCTGGGCGAGGAGCTGGCCGGCGCCGGTGTGCGAGGCGACGTTGCCGCGCCGTAGCCGGGCCCGGACGATCACCGGCGCCGCCACCTCCGTGGAGAGAGTGGCGAGCTGGACGTTCAGGCCCCGGACCCCGGAGTAGCCGTACGCCGCGGCCTGCTTGGCGTAGCCGTGGACCTCCCGGATCGTGTCGTCGACATCGACGAACGCGATGCCCTGCGCCCTCGCGCCGCTGTTCACCAGGGCGGGAACCTGTCGAGCGAGCCCTGCCAGCAGCGCACCGCTGACCTTGTCGAGCTGCTGGACGTGACCGTGGGTGAACGATCGCAGGAACGTGCCCAACGTCGAGGGTGCCCGGACCCCGTCGAAGACCCGGCCCATCCCGCCATGGCGCAACAGGTCCAGGTCTGGAGTGTTCCCGAAAAAGTGGACTCGGGGAATTACGCCGCGAGTTCGTTGATGTGTCGTAATCCTAGTTCATACTCTGCTGGTGTCAAATACCCGAGGGTGGAGTGGCGTCGGGCGCGGTTGTAGTACTCCTCGATCCAGGTGAACGTGGCCTTCTTCAGGTCAGTGATGGCCGGCCAGGGGCGGGTGTGGATAAGTTCCTTCTTGTAGGTCGCGAAGAATGATTCCGCGACGGCATTGTCATAGCAGATACCGGTCCGGCCCAGCGAGCGGCGGACATGGTGACGCCGGCAGAATTTGTCGAAATCCTTGGACGTGTATTGCGTGCCGCGGTCGCTGTGAAAGATCACCCCCTTGGGTGGGCGGCGGTGAGCGATGGCCATCTCCAGGGCATCGGTGACCAGCTCGGTGCGCATGTGGTCCGCGAGGGCCCAGCCGATGACCATGCGCGAGTGCAAGTCGATGACGGTGGCCAGGTAGGCCCACCCGTCCCAGGTGCGCACGTAGGTGATGTCCCCGCACCAGCGGGTGTTCGGCTCGGCGGCGGTGAAATCCCGGCCGATCAGGTCCGGGGCGCCCACGGGGTTCTCGCCGGGCACCGTGGTGCGCTTCCAGGCCTTGGGATGGCGGCCCTTCAGGCCCGCGGCGCGCATCAGCCGCCAGACCCGCTTGTGGGAGACCTTGTGGCCGGCGGCCGCCAGGTGGGCGCGCAGGCGCCGCACCCCCGGCCGGCCGTTGAGGTGGTCGTAGTGGTGCTTGATCAACTCGATCAGCTCGGCGTCGGCGACCTCACGGGCCGAGGGGGCCTTGCCGCGCCACTTGTAGTACCCCGAGGTCGACACCCCGAGCTGGTCGCACATGAACGACACCGGGAACGCATTCGAGTCAGCCCAGTCCGCGATCGCAGCAAACTTCACCGCTGGTCTTTCGCGAACCAGGTCGCCACTTTTTTTGCGAACTCCGCCTCCATGCGCAGCCGCTTGTTCTCCTCGCGCAGGCGCTCGAGCTCGGCCCGCTCGTCCTCGTTCAACGGACGCTCGGGCTCTTTCCCCTCGTCCCGGGCCTTCTTCACCCATTTCCCCAATGTCATCTCATGGACGCCGATGCTCCGCGCCACCTCGGCGATCGCTCGGCCATCATTCAGGACCAAACTAACAGCGTTGGCCTTGTACTCCGGGGTAAAGCTGCGACGGGTTGATCCCACGGTCGACTCCCTTCGTTCAGGGAACTCGCGTTACGGACCCCACTGTCCACTTAACCGGGAACGGTCCAGTCATCGATGGAGTCCGCACCGGCGAGCATCCCGCCGACCACACTCGCCGTCTTCACCCCCGCGTTGGGTGAGGGCACCGTCAACCCCTCGACCAGGCCGTACAAACCCGCGGACTCCGCCAGCCGCAGGGCCGGGACCAGACCCGCCGCCGACACCAGATTGGACTCATCGAAGACCGGTCGAATCGTGTGAGAGGGTTTCACTTACGAGATGCCCTTCCGGGTGGTCGGATCTAGACGTCGTAATCCAGATCCTCCCTGCCCAGAAGGGCATTCTCGTTCTACGCCACGCTCACCACACCGGTGGATCAGGGCTCAGTCGGTCTCGATCAGCTCGTGCGGTTGACCGCGGCCGGCCTCGAGACGCTCCATGGCGTCGAGGAGGCGCCGGGCGTTGGCCGGGGAACGCATCAGGTAGGCCGTCTCGCGCAGGGACTCGTAGTCCTCGAGTGAGACGATGACGACGGACTCGTGACCCGCACGAGTGATGACCACCTCTTCGCGGTCGTTGATGACGCCGTCGAGCACCTCGGCGTAGCGGGCGCGCGACTCGGTGTAACTCATCGTCTTCACAGCAGGCCTCCTGTACAGAAAGCTGTACGACAGGCAGCCCCGCGGGACAAGACACAGCATCCGGTCATGCCGCGTCCGCGCGGTCGTGCCGACTTCCGGTAGTGGCCGAGCACGCTCGGGGTGCGCCCAGCGTCTACGCTCCGGAAGAGAGATGGGCGAGCGCACCTAGTGAGGAGCCGACATGGGCGAGGCGCCGTACGAAGAGCAGCACGGAGCCAAAGACTTCCGCGAGATGCCAGACCCGGTACGCCTCGAAGACACAGTCACGACGCAGGCCACATCCGACGCACCTGACCCGACCATGGGCCGAGATGCCGATACCGAGTGGCTCCTGAAGTACGGCGCAGGCTGACGGGTCAGGTGAGCGCGGCACGCACCACCTCGACAGCCGGGCCGCACCGCTACACCGTCGGCGCTGGTCGATCGGCGCACGGTCACGCCGCCACGAGTGACCCGCCAGCACCCCGCGACATGTCACGGCGGACATGCGCCTCGGAGTTATGGCGCCAACTCCACCCCGTTCTCTCGCAGGATTCTGATCGCCTTCGGGCCGACCCCGTGGAGAGCCAGTAGCTCTCGTTCGCTCGCGCCCTCGAGGTCGGCGATTACGTAATAGCCGGCGGCCTCGAGCGCTCGGGCGGCGGGTCGGCCGAGGGCCGCCGGTAGCCCTGCGGACGGCTGCTGCATGCCACACAGTATCGAGACGGACCGGGCAGTCAGCAAGGTGCTCGGCTTTCCGGTCATGCCGCCCTTCGAAATCGTGGATGGGCGCGGTCCCCGTGGCAAGCGGCCCCGTCACCGAGCTTTGGTCTGCGGTGGGCGGACCCTGTTGCCTTCCGAAAAGCGACAGGCCAGCGGGTTGCCGTACGGCTTCTCGAGCGCCACAATTGTGGTCATGAGTATGGAGCCGCTTCGTGAGGTCCGGGACCACTTCAGTGACGTTGTGGACCGCGTCGAGCGCGAGCACGAGCGGGTGACCGTGACGCGTAACGGTCGTGCCGCTGCTGTCATCGTCAGCCCAGAGGATCTCGCCGAGCTCGAGGAGACCCTCGCGGTGCTCAGCGACCCGGAAGCCCTCGCGGACATCCGCGAGGCGGACCGCGCGTATGCCGCCGGTGAAGTGGTGCGCGGCGTTGATGCTGTTCGTGCGTTGCGCCCGTGAGCGGGTCGGAACCCTATGAGCTGGTCCTGACTCCGCCGGCGATCCGTGCGATCCAATTCCGGTTGACCGAAGGCGTGGCGGCGGCCGTCGTCGAGTTCCTCACTGGCGCCCTGGTGGTCAACCCTCGTCGGGTCGGCAAACCGCTGCGCGGCGATCTGGCGGGCATCTACGCCGCGCGAAGGGGGACTTACCGGGTGCTCTACCGGATCAACGACGACCAGCGCGAGGTCGTCGTCCTACGCATCGAGCACCGCGCCGACGCGTACCGGCCTCAGTGATCGGATCTGCCGCCCTCCGCGCGGTCCGAGGCACCGGCAGTGCGGTCCCGCGATTTCAGTGACGTTCGTCAGTGCGTTGGACGCGCTTCTGGGGAGTTCCGGCTACCAGGGCTGGGGTTCCGTGGGCCCGCTGCTGAGCAGGTCATCCATAGTGGTAGCGACAGGCCGCGACGCGGATCTCGTTGGCGTGGATCTTGTAGACCAGACGGTGCTCGTCGGTGATGCGTCGCGACCAGTAGCCGGCGAAGTCGTGCTTGAGTGCTTCCGGCTTTCCAATGCCGTCGTTGCCGTTGCGCTGAATGTCGGTCAGGAGCGTGTTGATCCGTCTGAGCACCTTCCGGTCCTGGGCCTGCCACCAGAGGTAGTCGTCCCACGCGTTCTCGTCCCAGGGGCCGGGCGTTGGACGGGATCGAGCGGTTGGTAGCGGATGTGACCGACTGCCTACGCCGTGATTGCCTCGAGCCATAGGCGGGCAAGGCGGCGATCGTCTGCGGTGATCGCATGCCCGACGGGGAGCTCGTGGTGGGTCACCTGTGCGCCAGCCTGGCGCAGGCGCTGCGCAAGGTGTCGGCCATCGCCCGGGGACCTGCGCTCGTCATGCACTCCGTCGAGGATCAGAACCGGGAGACCGTTCAGCCCGCCCCAAGTGTCGTCGCTGAACGGTGTCTGGGGGCGCAGCAGGACAGCCGCTCTGAGAAGCTCCGGGTGTGTGATCGCCAGGGCCGCAGCCATGATCGCTCCGTTGGAGAACCCGACGGCCACGGGCTGTTGCGCGAGGTTGTGGGCGGCGCACGTCTCGTGGATGTGCGCCGCGAGCCCTGGGAGGCGGTTCAGGAGGTCGGATTCGTCGATCCGTCGATCGGGGAACCTGCGGAAGAAGCCATAGCCCCGGTTCATCACCACCGCGCCGCGCAGACCGACCTTGGTCGCCCCGGGAATGAGCTCGTCAGCCAGTGGCAGAAGGTCTGTCTCGTTGCCGTCCGAACCGTGCAGGAGGACGAGCGGGGGCGCAGCAGAGTCGGCGCCCGCGACGAAGGCGTGGGCCGGCCCCATGTCGAACATGGCCATCTCCTTTCCGTCGCAACGATGACGGACCAAGATCATCCCCGATCCGACAACCTACCGAGGGCCGCTCACATGCCCCCGCGCGGGGAGGTCGACCCAGCCGCCGAGACCGGGATGAGCGTGTGCCTCTCACGGTGGGTCCGGGCACGTCGGTAATCTCGCTGCGTGGCCAAGTCCGACGTCGTCGTGAGCAGCAGTGCCCTGTCCGACCGCGTGCAGCGGCTGTTCCTGGTGGCCGCTGGAGTCGCATGGATCCCGGCCCGCTGGGGCGTCATGACGACATGGGACACGACGTGGCTGGGGTTGGGGTACGTCGGCTGGAACCAGCTGATGCTGGTGCCGCTGACGCTGCTCGGGGCAGGTTCCCTGTGGGCCGCCCGCACCCGGTCAACGCGGCAGCTGAGGGTGGGATGGGCGATCGTGGCCGCGGGATTCATCGCCGCCTGGCTCGGCACCGTCCTGGAGTTCGTCGTCGGAGGCGGGCTTCGCGCGGGGCCGCCGGAGCTCGCGATGGCAGGGTGGGCGGTGTACCTGCTCGGGACGGTCCTGGCTGGGCTAGGCGCAACCGCCACGGCGGTGCTGGCAGGCCTGGACACGGTCCGCCCACGACGGATGACTGCCGCCCTCCCGCTCGGACTGGCGGGTGTCAGCATGCTCGCGTGGCCGGTCCTCATGATGTCCGGGGCAGAGGCAGCCGGGTTCGTCGACCAGCTGGTCGTGGGTGCGGCGTGGGCGCTCGTGGGGCTCATGCCCGACGACCGGCGCTAGCGCCGTCCGGGCCTGTCACGTGACACCGTCGTCAGCCCACAGCGCGTCCGTACGTGCCGCTGGCGGGGGCTCGCGGGGAGGGAGCAGCATCATGCATGACCCACGTTGAACCAGTCCTGTTCCCCGTGCTGCTTGATGCGGCGACCGACCCCCTTCTGCGGGCCGTCGCTGCCTACCTGGCCCGCTACCGCGGCCAGACCCGCGTCCACACCGAGTCCGATCTTCGCGCTTACCTGGTGTGGTGCGCCGAACGCGGCGTCGAACCCCTGGAGGCGCACCGCGCACAGATCGAGCTGTACGTGCGGTGGATGCAGGAAGTCCGCCGCTTCCAGCCCTCCACGATCAGTCGTCGGGTGTCGGTGGTGGCGGGGTTCTACCGCACCTGCGTCATCGACCAGGTGATCGCGGCATCGCCGGCCGACTACGTCCGCCGCCCCAACGTTCCTCCCGAGTCACCGACCCTGGGGTTGTCGCACCTGCAGTTCGAGGCCCAGCTCACCGCCGCCCGTACCTCGGCCAACCCCAACGACTTCGCGCTGGTGACCATGCTCGGGCTACTCGGTCTGCGGATCTTCGAAGCCTGTGGCGCGAACATCGCCGACCTGGGCGAGGAGCACGGCCACCGCGTGCTGAAAGTGCGAGGCAAGGGCGGGAAGGTCGTCCTGACGCCGCTCCCGCCGGCGGTGCAGCGTGCCATCGAACGCGCTGTCGTCGGGCGCACGGCGGGACCGATCCTGCGCAACGTGCGCGGCATCCGGATGGACCGGCACGCCGCTACCCGCCGCCTGAAGCACCTCGCAGAGGATGCCGGTGTCCGGCTACCGCGGATGCACCCGCACATGCTCCGGCACACCTTCGTCACCACGATGCTCGACGCCGGGGTCGACCTACGCGACGTCCAGATCGCTGCCCGTCACGCCGACCCGAGAACGACCATGCGTTACGACAGGGCCCGCAAGAATCTCGACCGTCACCCCAACTACATCCTCGCCGCCTACATGGCCTCCGGCACATAGGTCCTCAGGAGACCGGGGGGGATGTCGAGGTGCCCCGATCAGAGCACCGACCGGCCGATCGGGCCGGGGTTGTACGCGACTTCCCAGCGGAAGCCGTCCGGGTCGGCGAAGTAGCCCGAGTACCCGCCCCAGCTTCGGCGCTGCGGACCGCTGGTGGTGGCTCCGGCGGCCCGGGCGGTGGCCAGGACGGCGTCGACCTCCCCCTCCGTGGGGCAGTTGTGGGCGAGCGTGACCGGCGGGACGCCGCCTGCCGGTGCGGCGCCGACCTCGGCGGTGAAGGCCGCCACGTCCCACAGCGACAGGACCACCTTCTCCGCCACCCGGAACATGAGCACCTCGTCGGGGACGTCGAGCTCGGGGGTCCAGCCGAGTCCGCTGACGTAGAAGCGGCGCGAGGCGTCGAGGTCCCGCACGGCCAAGGTGACGAAGCTGAGGCGCTGGTCCATCCCACCACGGTGGCACCGCCGGTGGTGCTGCCGCGACCGGGGCTCCTTCTGCTGCGGTTTCGGTGCCCGTGCGAGAAGGTGGAGCCAGACGCCGGCGGACCGTGCCGGTGAGTGGAGAGAGGAAGACGATGACCGTTCACCTGTGGTCGCGCGAGGCCGAGCCCGAGCAGGGCGCGGAGTTCCGTCGCGTGCTCTGGACCGGCGAGCACAGCCAGCTCGTCGTCATGACGATCCCGCCCGGCGGCGAGATCGGCGAGGAGACCCACCCGAAGAACGACCAGATCCTCAGCTTCGTCTCCGGCGCGGGCAAGGCCGTCGTCGACGGCGACGAGCAGTTCGTGGCCCCCGGGGACATCGTCGCCGTGCCCGCCGGCGCGAGGCACAACTTCCTCAACGTCGGGCCGAACCCGCTCGTGCTGTACACGATCTACGGACCGGCCCACCACTCGGCCGACACGGTCCACGCCACCAAGGAGGAGGCCGAGGAGGCCGAGGCGCGCGGCGAGGACGAGCCGCCCCCCGGCGGCGCCGCCTGACGCCCGACGCTCGCGTGGCGGCCCCGGACCCCGAGCGGGGACCGGGGCCGCCGTCGTCGGCGCCACCGCCGCCCCGTCCTGGGCCCGCCGGTGGTCGTGGGCCACCGCGACGAGCGTCCCGGCCACCTGCGAGGATGGCGGGCATGAGCCTGACGATCGGTTACGCCGCGGCCCTGGAGCAGTTCGGTCCGCGGGAGTCGGTGGACTACTCGGCGCTGGCGGAGGAGCACGGCTTCTCCGGCGTCATGGCCGCCGACCACTTCCAGCCGTGGACGCCCACCCAGGGCCAGTCCGCCTTCGTGTGGAACGTGCTCACCGCCGTCGGCGAGCGCACGAGGGGCGACCTCGGTCCCGGGGTGACGGCCCCGACCTTCCGGTGGCACCCGGCGATGGTCGCCCAGGCCTCGGCGACGCTGGCAGCGATGTACCCGGGCCGGCACTGGCTGGGCCTGGGCTCGGGCGAGGCCCTCAACGAGCACATCACCGGGCAGTACTGGCCCGAGCCGCCCGAGCGGATCAACCGGATGTTCGAGGCGATCCAGATCATCCGCAAGCTCTTCACCGCCTCCCTGGCGGGCAAGGACACCAAGCACGCGGGGCAGTTCTACAAGCTCGAGTCCACCCGCCTGTGGACGATGCCGGAGGAGGCCCCGCCGATCCTCGTCGCGACGGGCGGTCCGGTGACGGCCCGGCGGGCGGGCAAGTTCGCCGACGGACTCATCACCGTCGGTGCCCCGCTGGAGAAGATCGGCGGGCTGTTCGAGAAGTTCGCGGCCGGGGCGAAGGAGGCGGGCAAGGACCCCGACGCCATGCCCAAGGTGCTCCAGCTGCACCTGTCGTGGGCGCCGACCGACGAGGAGGCGCTCGCCAACGCCATGACCGAGTGGCCCAACGGCGGGATGAAGTTCCCCAAGGCGGACATCCGCTCGCCGTTCGACTTCGCCGCCATGGCCAAGCTCGTCCGCGCGGAGGACTTCGCCGGGCGGATGGTGATCTCGGCCGACCCCGACGTCCACCGGGCCGAGATCCAGAGGTACGTCGACCTCGGGTTCGACCGGATCTACCTGCACAACGTCGGCCGCAACCAGGCCGAGTGGCTCGAGGTGTTCGGCCGCGACGTCCTGCCCCAGCTCGCCCGATGATCCTCGCGCAGGCTCCCGACGGCGTCCCGACCATCACGCGCGGGGACGACCTCGCCGCCCGGCTCGCCCCCGTCCTGGCGGCGCTGACGTGGCCGGACGGGTCGCGCGGGCTGGCCGAGGGAGACGTCGTCGTCGTCGCGTCCAAGGTGGTCGCCAAGGCCGAGGGCCGCCTCGTCGCGGCCCGCGACGACGCCGAGCGGGAGCAGGTCATCGCGGGTGAGACCGTCCGGGTGGTGGCCGAGCGGTCCCGGCCCGACGGCGGCGTGCTGCGCATCGTGGAGAACCGTCAGGGCCTGGTCATGGCCGCCGCGGGCGTGGACTCCTCCGACGTCCCGGCCGGCACCGCCCTCCTCCTGCCCGAGGACCCGGACGACTCGGCCCGGCGGCTGCGCCGCGGCCTGCACGCCCGGTTCGGCGTGCGGCCGGGGGTGCTCGTCACCGACACCGCCGGGCGGCCCTGGCGCCGGGGCCTGACCGACATGAGCATCGGGGCCGCCGGCGTGCGGGTCCTGGACGACCTGCGCGGGCGCCGCGACGCCTACGGCCGGGAGCTCAAGGTCACCGTCGTCGCGGCGGCCGACGAGATCGCCGCGGCCGCCGACCTGGTGCGCGGCAAGGCCACCGGCCGGCCGGTGGCGGTGGTGCGGGGCCTCGGCCACCTCGTCACGACCGAGGACGGCGACGGCGCCCGCGCGCTGGTCCGCCCCCCGGAGGAGGACATGTTCCGGCGCGGCTCCGACCTCTGAGACTTCCCGCCTACGCCGGGTCGAGGAGGAGCAGGTCACGCCCGTCCACCGTGGCCCGGCGTGCGCGGACGCCGTAGACCGCCGAGACCAGCTCCGCGGTGAGCACCGCCCCGGGCGGCCCGGCAGCGACGACCCGGCCCTCCTGCAGGACGACCACCTGGTCGCAGAACCGCAGTGCGTGGTCGAGGTCGTGCAGGGCGGTGAGCACGGTCATCCCGGTCGCGGCGAGGCTGCGGGCCAGACCGAGCACGGCGAGCTGGGCGGCGACGTCGAGGTGGTTCGTCGGCTCGTCCAGCAGCAGCAGCCCGGGCTGCTGGGCCAGCGCCCGGGCCAGGTGGACGCGCTGGCGCTCGCCGCCGGAGAGCGTGGCGACGTCGCGGTGGGCGAGGTCCGCCGCGCCCACCCGCGCGAGCGCGTCGGACGCGAGGGCGACGTCGGCGTCGGAGTCCCCGCCCCACCGTGAGCTGTGGGGGGTGCGACCGAGGAGGACGACGTCCAGGACGTCGAGCGAGACGTCGGCGGCGCTGTCCTGCTCGACGAGGGCGAGCTCCCGGGCTCGCCGCCGTCGGCCCATCGCCAGGAGGTCCTCGCCCGCCAGCCGCACCGCGCCCCGACCGGGCGGCAGGGCCCCGACGACGGTGCGCAGCAGTGTGGACTTGCCTGACCCGTTGGGGCCGACGACGGCGGTGACGGCGGCCGTCGGCGCGGTGGCGCTGACGCCGTCGAGGACGACGTGCCCGCCGAGCACCGCGGCGAGGTCGAGGACCTCCAGCGCGGGGCCCGGGGCCGCTGTCGCCGGTGTGAGGTCGGGTGGGTCGAGAGCGGCTCGGGGCGCCGAACTGTCCGTGGTCGTGACGGGGGCGAGATCCCGGGCGCTCACGTCGCGCTCCGGCGCAGGAGGAGCGCGAACACGGGTGCCCCGACCGCGGCGGTGAGGATGCCGACGGGCAGCTCCCGCGGCTCGAACAGGCTGCGGGCCGCGGTGTCGGCGAGGAGGAGGAAGACCGCCCCGGCGAGCGCGGACACCGGCAGGAGCCGGTGGTGGCGGGGGCCGGTGAGGAACCGCACCGCGTGCGGCAGGACCAGGCCGACGAAGCCGATGGACCCGGCCACGCTGACCAGCGCGCCGGTGAGCAGGGCGGTCGCCGTGAGCAGGAGCCAGCGGGCGCGGCGGACGTCGACACCGAGCGAGGCGGCGGAGACGTCCCCGAACGTGAAGGCGTCGAGCGTGCGTGCGCTGCCGAGGAGCACGGCGCCGACCACGATGGTCGCGCCCGCGGTGAGCGCGGCGTCGCCCCACGTGGCCGCGGCGAGGGAGCCCAGGAGCCAGGAGAGGATCTCGCGGTAGGAGTCACCGGTGGCGGACCAGAAGATGACGAGGCTGACGACGGCGGAGCCAGCCTGGGCCACCGCCACCCCGGCGAGCACGGTCCGCACCGGGGACAGCGAACCGGTCCGGCCGGTGGCGAGGGCGAGAGTGAGCACGAGCGCCGCGAGGGCCCCGGCGAACGCGGCCACCGGCAGCGCCACCGCCACCCCGAGGACCAGGACGAGGACGGCACCGACCGACGCGCCCGAGGAGACGCCCAGCAGGTACGGGTCGGCCAGGGGGTTGCGCATGAGGGCCTGCATGACGGCCCCGGCCAGCGCCAGGCCGGCGCCCACCGCCGCCGCGGTGACCACGCGCGGGGCCCGGCCCTGCCAGACGATGGCGTCCTGGATGGTGGTGAGCGGGTCCGCCCCGCACGGGGCGCCCACCGCCGAGCACGTGTGGTGCACCGCGGAGGCCCACACCTGGCCGGCCCCGATGTCGGCCTGCCCCAGGGTGACCGCCCAGGTGGCGGCCGCCAGGAGGGCGCCGCTGAGGGCGACGAGGGCGAGTGGGAGCCGCACCCGGCCGGCGTGGGCCCGGCGCCGCGGTGGCGCGGTCGTGCTCAGTCGGTCCTCCCGAGCTCGGCGAGCTGGTCCGCGAGGTCGGCGGCGGCGGGGACGCTGCGCACCCCCGCCTCGCTGGCCGGGAACGGGACGGTGACGTAGCGCCCCTCACGCACGGCCGTGAGGGTCGCGGTGACGGGGTTGGCCTCGAGGGTGGCGATCTTGTGCTCGGCGGTGTTCCAGGCGGCGTCCACCAGGACGATGACGTCGGGGTCCTCCTCGGCGACGGCCTCCCAGGCCAGAGACGTCCACGTGTCCGCGACGTCGGCGGCGACGTTCTCCAGCCCGGCGGCCTCCATGATCATCTGGGGCGCCCCGATCCCCGCACCGACGTAGGGCGTCTCGGTCCCCGAGGAGTACCACAGGGCGCTGCGTCCGTCGCCCGCCGGCTCGACGGCGGCCAGCTCGGCGCGCTGGGCCGCGACCAGCTCGGCGGCGGCGTCGGTACGGCCGAGGACCGCGCCCATCTGGGTGATCTCGTCCATGACGAGGTCGAAGGTGAGCTTCTCGGGCTGCTCGCCGGGGGACTTGCACGCCGACGGCGAGACGTAGGTGGAGATCCCGAGGTCCTCGTACATCGACCGTTCGCCCGCGCCGTCGCCGGAGAGGTTGGACTCCCAGCCGGCGTAGACGAGGTCGGGCTCGAGCTCGAGGACGCTCTCGCTCGCCGGGTTCTGCTCGGCCAGGACGGGCGGCTCGACCTCGGCGAGCTCCGCGGGCAGCGGACCGTCGGCGAACGCGGTGCCCACGAGGCGGTCCCCGGCGCCGAGCGCGAGGACCATCTCCGTCGCCGAGGACTTGATCGTCACGATCCGCTCCGGCGGGGCCTCCAGGGTGGTCTCGACCCCGCAGGTACTCACCGTGAGCGGGAAGTCCGACTCCGCCCCGTCGGCGGAGGTGGGGCCGGAGGGGACCGGGGAGGTGGGGGTGGCGGCGCCCGGGTCGGCGCCCGCCCCGCACGCGGTCAGGGCCGCGGCGGCGAGCAGCGCGGCGGTGGGTCCGGCGATCGTGGGCAGCAGGCGGTGGGCGCGGCGGATGGTCGGCTCCTTCGAGCTCGGCGGGGGCCGCCTGGCACGCAGTCACCTCGCTGCGAGCCGGCCGGTGGGAAAAGGCCGGGGGCCCACGTCCAGGCCCGCGCCCCGCGGCACGTCAGCCGCGGGCACCCGTGGACGATCCTACGCGCGCCAGGACCACAGGGGCGGACACGGGGACGTGCGCGAGCTGTCGTCCCACCAGGCGCAGGGCTACCGTCGTCCCACCAGGCGCGGGGCTACCGTCGTCCCACCAGGCGCGGGGCTACCGTCGTCCCACCAGGCGCAGGTCGACCCAGACCAGCCGGTGGTCGGAGGTGGGGAACGGGAACTGCCCGGTGAGCTCCGAGCCCGGCTCGTCGGCTGCGGGCCAGAAGACGCCGGAGCCCGCCACGGGGAGGTGCTTCGACGGGAGCGCGTAGTCCACCCCGAGGTTCCCCGGCGCGGGGTCGTCGCTGAAGTCCGCGGTGTCCAGCGCGTTGTCGCCGCGGTGGAGGAGGTTCGCCCCACCCTGGGTCAGTGCCGCCTCCACGGCGCCGGTGGAGGTGGGCTCGGGGTCCCGCACACGGGGGTTCTCGAGGAGCTGGTCGATGGCACCGGGGACCGAGTCGCCGTCGAGGGGGTCGGCGTTGTAGTCGCCGACGATGACGAATCGGTCGTTCGCCGCCAGACCACCTCGGCCGCCGTCGTCGTCGTAGATGTACCCCGCGTCACGCCCGCCGGCGACGTAGTCGGCCCAGAGCCGGGTCTCGTCGTGGTTGCGCCGGCCGTTGCGGTCCTCCACGCCGTCGAAGGTGGGGGGTGTGGGGTGGGCGGCCAGGACGTGGACGGTCCGGCCCCACACCTGCACCGGCACGTCCCAGTGGGACTTGCTCGACAGCGGCAGCGCGGCCAGCTCGGCGTCGTCGTACCAGTCGCCCGCACCGGCGACGGCGGGGTCGTCGGGCAGGAGCGCGCCGGGCATGTCCGCCCAGCGGAAGTTCTGGAACGTCCGGACCTCGTCGGTGTCGATCGGGTACCGGGACAGCACGACCATGCCGAACTGACCGGGGAAGAAGCCGAAGCCGAGCGCGTCGCCGGGCCCGCCGACCGTGCCGTCGTTGTCCAGGTCGAGCCCCGAGGGCACCCCGGTGTTGACCGGCGCGGTGTACGCGTAGGGGTAGCGCAACGGCTCCTCGCCGCGCTGGGAGACCTCGAGGTAGTTCTCGCGGAAGAGGTCGACGGCGAGCCCGTCGTCGTCGTGGTCGAACTCGTTGAGCAGCACGATGTCGGGGCGGGTGATCTGCAGGACCTGGGCGATGGCGGCGGCCTGCACGTCGTCGCCCTCGGTGAGGTCCTCGACGAGGTCACCTGCACCGGCCCGGTTGAGAGAGGCGTTGTAGGTCGCCACCCGCACGCTGGAGGGGACCTCCGGGCGGACCTTCGTGGGCGCGTCCGGACCGGGGTCGGCCGCAGCCGCCGGCGCCAGGGCGGCGGCGGTCACCAGCACCGCGGCCGCAAGAGCCGCCCGGGGTGTCCTCCGCATACCCTCCACGGTAACAACGCCGCAGGTGAGGCGTAACCCCCTGGGGACGAGCAGTCTCGGCCGCGCCCCGGCGGCGGGACCAGACGGCTCAGCCGCCGCTCAGGTCGCGGTCCCGGTCGACGGTCGCCTGGACCCCGCGGACCACGGCGGGGGAGAACCCGGCCTCCTCCATGGCCACCAGACCGGCCACGGTCGTCCCGCCGGGGGAGCACACGGTGTCGACGAGGTCGGCCGGGGTGACGCCGTCGCCGGCACGCTCGAGCACGAGGCGGGCGCTGCCCAGGACGGTCTGGGCGGCGATGCGCACCGACTGCGCCTTCGGCAGCCCGTTGCGCACCCCGCCCCGGGCGAGGGCGTCGATGAAGGCGAAGACGAACGCCGGCGCCGAACCCGCGAGGGCGGTGTAGGCGGGGAAGTCCCGCTCGGGCAGCACCAGGGCCGAGCCCACGGACTCGAACAGCCCCACCACGGCGTCGACCTGCTCGTCGGTGGTCTCGGCGTTGCCGCACACCGCCGCCATCCCGGCGCCGATCTGCGCGTTGACGTTGGGCATGACCCGCACCACCGCCTGGCCGGGCGTGAGGTGCCCCGCGAGGGTGTCCAGGCTCGTCCCGGCGGCGAGGGACACCACGAGGGAGCCGTACTCGTCGAGGAGGTCCCGCAGCGGGGCGAGCACCGCGGGGATCATGTGCGGCTTGACGGCCAGGACGACGACGCCGCCGGGGCCGACCGCCTCGACGAGCTCCTCGTTCGAGCCGAGGACGTCCACGCCGGTCTCGCGGGCGAGGGCCTGGGCGGAGTGGCCGTGCGCGCTGGTGACCGCCAGGTCCTCCACGGCCACCGCACCCGCGGCGACGACGCCCCGCACGATCGCCGAGGCCATGCTGCCCGCACCGATGAATCCGACCCTCATGGCTCTCCCGCCGTCGTCGCGCCTCGTTCCGCCGACGACACTACGGCCTGCCCCGCCGAAGCGGCATGATGCCACTCATGACCGCGACAGAGCCCGTGCCGCCCGCCCGCCCCGAGCGTCAGCGGGCCCTGGTCACCGGCGCCTCCTCCGGGATCGGCGCGGCCACGGTCCGCCGGCTCGCCCAGGAGGGCTGGGAGGTCCTGGCGACGGCGCGGCGCACCGCCCGCCTGGAGGCCCTCGCCGAGGAGACGGGCTGCGAGATCTGGACGGCCGACCTCACCGACGCCGCCGACGTGGCCGCCCTGGCCGACCACGTGCGCGCCACCGGTCCCCTGCGCGCGCTGGTCAACAACGCCGGCGGCGCCCACGGCAGCGACCCGGTCGCCGAGGCCGGCGTCGAGGACTGGCGCCGCATGTACGACCTCAACGTCCTGGCCACCCTGCGGATCACCCAGGAGCTCCTCGACCACGTCGAGGCCGACGGCGGCGGCGACCTCCTCCTCGTCACCTCCACCGCCGCGCACGACACCTACCCCGGCGGCGGGGGGTACGTGGCCGCCAAGCACGCCGAGCGGGCCATCGCGACCACGCTGCGCCTGGAGCTCGTCGGGCGGCCGGTGCGCGTCATCGAGATCGCCCCGGGCATGGTCCGCACCGAGGAGTTCTCCCTCAAGCGCCTCGGCGGCGACGCCGACGCCGCCGCCCAGGTCTACGCCGGGGTGGCCGAGCCGCTCGTGGCCGACGACGTCGCCGACGCGATCGTGTGGTCCCTGACCCGGCCGGCGCACGTCAACGTCGACACCATGGTCATCCGCCCCCGCGCCCAGGCCTCGAACACCCTGGTCGCCCGCGAGGACTGAGCTGTCGTCGCGGACCGGCGGGTCGCCGCAGCACGTCACGGACGGACCCGCCGGTCCCGAGGGGGCCGATCGGGGCGGCGGCGCTAGACTGCTGCGCACAGGCGTCGACCCGGCCATCACCGGTGAGCCTCCGGAAGAACGGACCGCCGGCTCCCCGGAGCCGTCGGTCCTACTAGAACCGGACGGGTGGGCCCGTCACAGCCTGCTCGAGCGGTCACGACCGCGCCCCCGGGCGCGTCGCGGCAAGCGAGGTGGTACCGCGGCAGCGCGCCCCCGGACGCGCCGTCGTCCTCGCACCCTGTGCCGCCACCGACCGAGGAGCACCATTGGCCGACCAGCCCCCGCGCTACCCCCTGCACCGCCCCGGCAGCGAGGTGCAGGCCTCGCCCAGCTTCCCCGCCCTCGAGCGCGAGGTCCTGGACCACTGGGCCGCCGACGACACCTTCCGGGCCTCGGTCGAGGCGCGTCCCGCCGGTGACCACGGCGCCAACGAGTTCGTCTTCTACGACGGCCCGCCCTTCGCCAACGGTCTGCCCCACTACGGCCACCTGCTCACCGGGTACGTCAAGGACGTCGTCGGGCGCTTCCAGACCCAGCTCGGCCGCCGCGTCGAGCGCCGGTTCGGCTGGGACACCCACGGGCTGCCCGCCGAGCTCGAGGCCGAGCGGATCCTGGGGATCAAGGACAAGTCCGAGATCGAGGAGATGGGCATCGAGGCCTTCAACAAGGCCTGCCAGGACTCGGTGCTGCGCTACACCGGCGAGTGGCGCGAGTACGTCACCCGCCAGGCCCGCTGGGTCGACTTCGACAACGACTACAAGACGCTCGACCCCACGTACATGGAGTCCGTGATCTGGGCCTTCAAGCAGCTCTACGACAAGGGCCTGGCCTACGAGGGCTACCGGGTGCTGCCGTACTGCTGGAACGACCAGACCCCGCTGTCGAACCACGAGCTGCGCATGGACGACGACGTCTACGCCAACCGCCAGGACCCGGCCGTCACGGTCGGCCTGCGCCTGGACTCCGGCGAGCTCGCCCTCATCTGGACCACCACGCCGTGGACCCTGCCGTCGAACCTCGCCGTCGCTGTCGGCCCGGCCATCGAGTACGTCACCGTGGTCCCGGCCGAGGGTCCCCTGGCCGGCGAGCGGGTCCTCCTGGCCCGCTCGCGCCTGGCCGCCTACGCCCGCGAGCTGGGGGAGGCCCCCGAGGTCGTCGCGACCGCGGTCGGGGCCGAGCTCGTCGGGCGGCGCTACCACCCGATCTTCGACTACTACGTGGGCCGGCCCGACGACGAGGCGCCCGGCCCGAACGCCTGGACCGTCCTGGCCGCCGAGTACGTCACCACCGAGGACGGCACCGGCCTGGTCCACCAGGCCCCGGCCTTCGGTGAGGACGACATGGCCGCGTGCGCCGCCGCCGGGATCGGCACGGTCGTCCCCGTCGACGACGGCGGCCGGTTCACCGCCGAGGTCCCGGACTACGCCGGCAGCCAGGTCTTCGAGGCCAACAGGGCGATCATCGCCGACCTCAAGCACGGCACCGGCCCCCTGGCCCGGACCGCACCCGCCGAGCGCGCCGTGCTCGTGCGCCAGGAGACCTACGACCACTCCTACCCGCACTGCTGGCGGTGCCGGAAGCCGCTCATCTACAAGGCGGTCTCGAGCTGGTTCGTCCGGGTGACCGAGTTCCGGACGAGGATGGTCGTGCTGAACCAGGAGATCACCTGGGTCCCGGACCACATCAAGGACGGCCAGTTCGGGCACTGGCTCGCCGGCGCCCGGGACTGGTCGATCTCGCGCAACCGGTACTGGGGCACCCCCATCCCGGTGTGGGTCTCCGACGACCCGGAGCACCCCCGCACCGACGTCTACGGCTCGCTCGCCGAGCTCGAGGCCGACTTCGGGCGCCTGCCCCTGGACCGGGAGGGCCGGCCGAACCTGCACCGGCCCTTCATCGACGAGCTCACCCGGCCTAACCCGGACGACCCGACGGGGCGGTCGACCATGCGGCGCATCCCCGACGTCCTGGACGTGTGGTTCGACTCGGGCTCGATGCCCTACGCGCAGGTGCACTACCCCTTCGAGAACCGCGACTGGTTCGAGAACCACTACCCCGGCGACTTCATCGTGGAGTACATCGGCCAGACCCGCGGGTGGTTCTACACCCTGCACGTCCTGGCCACCGCGCTGTTCGACCGGCCGGCATTCCTCAGCTGCGTCTCCCACGGCGTCGTCCTGGGCTCGGACGGGCGCAAGATGAGCAAGTCCCTGCGCAACTACCCCGACGTCACCGAGGTCCTCGACCGCGACGGCTCCGACGCCATGCGCTGGTTCCTCATGAGCTCGCCCATCCTGCGCGGCGGCAACCTCGTCGTCACCGAGGAGGGCATCCGCGAGACCGTCCGCCAGGTCCTCCTCCCGCTGTGGAACACCTGGTACTTCTTCGCCCTGTACGCCGGCACGCTCGACGGCGGGAAGGGCTACCTCGCCCGGCCGGTCGTGCTCGACGACCCGGCCGCGGTCGCCCGTCTCGACGTCATGGACCGCTACCTCCTCGCCCGCACCCGCGACCTCGCCGTCGGCGTGCGCACCCAGCTCGAGGCGTACGACGTCCCCGGCGCCACGCAGGCCGTGCGCGAGCACCTCGACCTGCTGACCAACTGGTACGTGCGCACCTCCCGGCAGCGGTTCTGGGACGAGGAGGCCGGCGCGTTCGACACCCTGTGGACGGCGCTGGAGGTCCTCACCCGCGTCATGGCGCCGCTGGCCCCGCTCGTCAGCGAGGAGATCTGGCGCGGCCTGACCGGCGGGCGCAGCGTGCACCTCACCGACTGGCCCGAGCTGCCCGACGCCGTCGCCGACGACGCCCTCGTCGCCGCGATGGACGCCGTGCGCGACGTCGTCTCGCTCACCCACGCCCTGCGCAAGGGGGCCCGGATCCGGGTGCGCCAGCCGCTGCGCCGGCTCACCGTCGTCGTGGACGACCCCGCGGCCCTGGAGCCGTTCGCCGCACTGGTGGCCTCGGAGGTCAACGTCAAGGACGTCGTCCTGCTCACCCCGGAGCGGTCCCACCTCACCGTGGCCCGCGACCTCAAGGTGCTCCCGCGCGAGCTGGACCCGGCCAAGCGCCGGCACACCCAGCAGATCTTCGCCGCCGCCCGGGAGGGCCGCTGGGCCGAGGCCGACGGCGTGGTCACCCTCGACCTCGACGGCGCGCCGCTGACCCTCGTCCCCGGCGAGTACGAGCTCACCACCCGCATCGACGTGGGCGAGCAGGCCGGCGGCCGGGTGGCCGCCGACGTCCTGCCCGGCGGGGGTTTCGTCGCCCTCGAGCTCGAGGTCGACGACGAGCTCGCCGCGGAGGGCTACGCCCGCGACCTGGTCCGTCAGGTCCAGGACGAGCGCAAGGCGGCGGGGCTCTACGTCGCCGACCGGATCTCCCTGACCCTGACCGTCCCGGCCGACCGGCTGGCCTGGGTCGAGGCCCACCGCGAGCTCATCGCGGCCGAGACGCTGGCGGTGGACCTCACCGTCACCGGCGACGACGTCACGGCGGCGCAGGTCGCCGTGCGGAAGGAGGCGTGATGAGCGAGCGCACCCCCGAGGAGGCCGACCGCGAGTCCCGCGGGCTCATCGACGCGTACATGGCCGAGGCCGACGCGCCCGACGTCCCTGCGGGTTCCGGCGACGTCCCGGCGGGCGAGGCCGGCGAGGCCGGCGCCGACGAGGAAGCCGGTCTGCGGGCCCTGCTCTCCTCGGCGCTCATCGCCGGCCCCGACCCCGACGTCGCGCAGGAGGTCCTCGCCGAGCCCGACGGCGGCGCGGCCGCGGTCGCCGACGCGCAGGCGGAGGAGGAGGTCCGGCGGATCTACCTCGACATCCTCGCCCGGGCCCCCGAGCACGACGTCCAGCCCAGCCTGGACCGCGTGCGCGACGTCCTCGAGCTGCTCGGGGACCCCCAGCGCTCCTACCCGGTCATCCACCTCACGGGCA